>DATHVC010000147.1:0-4980 GCA_035461565.1 Actinomycetota bacterium | reverse complement strand
GCCGTGGTGGAGATCATCGTGAAGAAGAACGCTCGGGTCCGGTACACGACCATCCAGAACTGGTCGAACAACGTCTACAACCTCGTGACCAAACGCGCCGCCGCGTACGAGGACTCCGTGATGGAGTGGATCGACGGCAACATCGGCTCGAAGGTCACGATGAAGTACCCGTCGATCTACCTGCTCGGCAAGGGCGCCCGGGGCGAGGTGCTCTCGGTCGCGTTCGCCGGCGAGGGCCAGCACACCGACGCCGGCGGGAAGGCCATCCACGCGGCGCCGAACACCACCTCGATCATCACGAGCAAGTCGGTGAGCAAGGGGGGTGGCCGGACCGGCTACCGGGGCCTGGTCCGGGTGGAGCCCGGCGCCCACCACGCGAAGTCGATGGTCCGGTGCGACGCGTTGATCCTCGACGAGATCTCGCGTTCGGACACGTATCCGTACGTGGAGGTCGAGGAGGAGACCGCGCAGCTCGGGCACGAGGCTTCGGTGGCCCGGATCGGGGAGGACCAGCTCTTCTACCTGATGAGCCGCGGACTCTCCGAGGCCGAGGCCAGCGCGATGATCGTGAACGGCTTCATCGAGCCGATCACGCGCGAGCTGCCGATGGAGTACGCCGTCGAGCTCAACCGCCTGATCGAGCTCCAGATGGAAGGCGCGATCGGCTAGCCGGCTTGGATCAGCGCATCAGCCTCATCACCCTCGGGGTCGCCGATGTGGCGGCTTCGAAGGCGTTCTACGAGCGGTTGGGGTGGACGGCCACGCTCGACCTCGAGGACACGGTGTTCTTCCAGGCGGGAGGCATGGCCCTCGGGCTGTGGGGCCGCGACGAGCTCGCGGCGGACGCGCGGATCGAGGATCCGGGCGGCTGGGGCGGCGTCACGCTTTCGCTGAACGTGCGCTCGGCGCGGGAGGTCGATACGGTGCTCGAGCAGGCGCGGGACGCCGGCGCGCGGATCTCGCGCGAGCCCGGTCCCACCGACTGGGGTGGCTACAACGCGGTCTTCGTCGACCCCGATGGGCACACCTGGGAGATCGCGCACAACCCGGGCTTTCCGCTGGGGAGCGACGGGGGCCTGACCATCCCCTCGGAGAGTTAGGCTCGGCGCCGGTTCGAGCGCCCAGTGGTTGCAGCGGAGCGTTCTTCCCGCATAGTCGATGGGTCGCTCGCCGAGCAGCCGGAAGCCGGCCTTTCGACAGATCGCGTTCGAGGGGGCGTTCGTCACGCCGGGGAACGCGTGGATCGTTCCCCAGCGGCGTTCGGCGCGAGCGCGCTCGAGGATCTCGCGGACCGCGGCGCTCGCCAGCCCGCGGCCCTGGTGGGACGGCAGCACCATCCAGCCGATCTCGCTGATCCGCTCGCCGCCGAGGTCGTCCTCCTCGTGCTCCCAGATGCAAACCGTTCCGACGGGCTCGTCGCCCTCGCCCGGCACGATGACCGAGTACCAGACCTCGCCGCGGGCGACCTCGTCCACGATGCCGCGGAGCTTCGGCTCGAGGCCCTCTTCGGGCAGCGGGCCGCCGAGCTCGGCCATCGCTCCCGGGTCGGTGAGCAGCGCCCGATAGAGCGGCAGGTCGGCCATCGTGATGTCCCGCAGGCGCACGGACGTCACGCTAGCCGCAGGTAATGACGCCCGGCCACCTTGGTGCTCCGGTGGATGGTGCGCGACCTCCTACGGCGGCGCCCGAACCTCCTCCAGCACCGACCCGTCCGGCCGCCGGAACACCGGCCGCCCGTCCTCCAGCGCCAGCGTAAACCCGCCGCGCCGGTGCACCAACCGGTGATGCCGACGGCACAGCAGGAGGAGGTTGGCGAGCGCGGTCGGTCCCCCTTCGGCCCACGGCACTACATGATGGCCGTCACACCAGGAGGGCGGCCGGTCACACCCGGGGAACCGGCACCCTCCGTCCCGAACGATGAGCGCCCGCCGCATCGCCGGCGAGATCACCGGGGTGCGCCGTCCCACGTCCAGCGGCTCGGATCGACCGGACAGCACCACCCGTCGCACCTGGGCGTCACACGCCAGTCGCCGGACCACCTCCGGACCCACCGGGCCCACGTGATCGAGCTCTGGCACCGAGTCCATCGGTTGGGCCGGATCGGCCGCCGAGCGTTCCTCGGAGGCCTGTACGAGCGCCTCCACCGGCACCGTCACCACCAGGTGGGGCCGTTCCCCACCCACCACCGGTCGCTCGGCTCCATCCAGCCACTGACGGCAGATTCCACCAGCGCGTCGGCCCGGCGCTGGGCGGGGGTGCGCTCGTCCTCGGGCCCCCGGGAGCGCGACTCGGCATCCAGCACCGCCCGAAGGGCCGTGAGCAAGGTCTCCCCGCCTTCGGGGTCCAGGTCCCCGTCCAGGCGCACCAGGCCGAACACGGTGGGGGAGACATGTAATCTCCGGCGAGACCGAAGCTTCTCCTCGGGATCGTGAGCCAGGTCCCGCTCGGCGGCCTGACGCCAGTACGAGGCCACCCGCTGCAGGTCTCCAGTTGAATGCAGCCGGGCCGCCTGCACCAGCTGGGCCTCAGCCTCTCGAAACGCCACAGGGTCCACCTCCCGAGCCTGGGCCAGGATCCGAAGCGCCGACAGCGACAGCTCGCCTTCCTCCAGGGCCCTGCGGGCATGAGGCATGTCCTCCACCGCGCGGGCCAGCCTCACCTGGTCCCGAGCACTGCCCCACGTCACCTGGAAGGCCCCGTTCAGCCAGGAGGCCGCCGACAGGTGGCCGTCTCGTTCGAACACCTTCCGCCGCTCCAGCTCGGCCAGCCGCCTCAGGCGTTCGGTCTCCAGCTGCTCCATGACCCGGTGCAGCTCACAGAAGTCCTCCTCCAGCCGGGCGTCCGGCAGCTCGGCCAGGACCTCGGACCGGAGCTGGTCCAGGACCGACCGCAGCTCGCTCACGTTCCACTCGCTCCGAACATGCGTTCGACTCTAGCGGTCCTCCAAGCCCAGCGCTATGACAGAAGTCACAACCGACACCGGTTCCTCCAGTTCTTCGGAGTGCACCATTACGTCGAGTCCGAGCCTGCCGGTGGTGGCGAGGACCCAGCGGACCCGGCATCGATCCGGTTCGCCGCGGCCAGCCAGGCGATGGCGATCAGCAGGTCGAGCTCCCACGTGGGCCCTCCAGAACCGCCGGCTCGAGCCGCAGGGTGACCGGCGGAACCTCCGGGAGAAGACCGGCGTTGATGAGGGCCGCCCGGACCCGATCATGGGCGCTCCGGTGGTGCTCATCCGGTAGCCCCACGATCCGGCGCGCCGTCGCTCGAGCCCGGGTCGGCGTTACATCGCCGAGCGCTGGGGAAGCCAGGGGATCCCTTGAGCCAGGGGAGGAATCCGACCCCTTCGGTAGACTTCAAATGTGACCGATACCACGCGCGAGACCACCGTGCCCTCCCTCGGCTTCGATGAAGACGCCCTGGCGCGCCTTCCGGAGGCGCCGTCGTTCGTCCAGGCCATCCGCAAGCAGGCGTTCGAGGAGTTCCGAGCTCTTCCGCTCCCGTCGCAGGAGACCGAGGAGTGGCGCTACACCGACCTCGAGGAGTTCGACTTCGGTCTGCGGCCGTTCGCTGACGGGGGCGGACCCGAGGCCGTGAACGAACACGGCGTCCTGGCCGCCGCGAAGGTGACCGGGGAACGCGCCGGGCTCCAGATCCAGCGCAACTCCGAGGTCATCTCGACCACGGCGGCCGACTGGCTCCACTCCAAGGGCGTCTGGTTCGGCGACCTCGATCGCGCCGCGGCCGAACGCCCCGAGCTGGTCGAGCCGCACCTCCACTCCCTCGTGGCGACCGACCGATCGAAGTTCACGGCGCTCCACGCCGCGTTCCGGACCGGCGGGACCTTCCTGTACGTCCCGAGGGACGTCCAGATCGAGCTCCCGCTCCAAACGCTTACGTACCTCGACGCCGACGGGGCCGCGATCTTCCCGCGGACGTTGCTCGTCGTCGACGAGGGTGCCGACGTGACGTTCATCGACCGGTACGTCTCGCTCGCGCTCGAGCGCGTGCTCTCCGATGCCGTGGTCGAGATCGTCGCCGGGGACGGCGCCCGGGTCCGCTACGTGGCGATCCAGGAGTACGGCGACGGCGTGACCCACCTCAGCGTCCAGCGGGCGCGGGTCGGCCGCGACGCCCAGGTCCGCACGCTCGGTGTGGCCTTGGGCGCCTCGGTCGCCCGGGCCGAGGTCGAGACGATCCTGGCCGAGGACGGTGGCTCCAGCGAGATGCTCGGCGTGTACTTCGGCGACGGCGACCAGCACATCGACCACCGGTCGATCCAGGACCACGTGGGCTCGCGCACCGCGAGCGACCTCCTGTACAAGGGCGCGATGCGCGATCGCTCGAACGCCATCTACACCGGGACCGTGATCATCGAGCAGGGCGCGCACCGCTGCGACGCCTACCAGACCAACCGGAACATCCTGCTCTCCGAGTCCGCTCGGGCGCATTCGGTCCCGAACCTGGAGATCCTGACGAACGACCCGACGCGCTGCGGTCACGCCGCGAGCGTCGGCCCGGTCGGGGACGACGAGCTCTTCTACCTGATGAGCCGCGGCATCCCACGCCATGAGGCCGAGCGCCTGATCGTGTTCGGCTTCTTCCAGGAGGTCCTGGACCGCGTGGACATCCCGGAGATCCGCGATGGGCTCGTGGCCGCGATCGAGGACGAGCTGGCGAGGGGGCTTTGAGGTGGCCCTGGTCAGGATCGGCGGCGTCGGAGACGTGCCCGAAGGCGAGGTGCGGCGGTTCGAACACGACCACCGGCCGTTCGCGGTGGTGAACCTTGGCGAGGAGGGTTTCCGCGTGGTGGACGCGATCTGCTCCCACGCGCACTACTTCTTGGACGAAGGCGAGGTGGACCCGGATTTCGAGACGGTGGAGTGCCCGAAACACGGCTCGACCTTCGACCTGAACACGGGCAAGCCGAGGAGCCTGCCGGCCACGCAGCCGGTCGAGGTGTTCCCGGTGAAGGTGGAG
>DATHVC010000146.1:0-2821 GCA_035461565.1 Actinomycetota bacterium | reverse complement strand
GGGCGGCCACGCCGTCGCGCATCACCTCCAGGACGGCGTCGTAATACGCGGGCGTGGCCGAGAGCCGGGCCACGTACCGGTCCAGGCGGTCGGGGGTGTCGGCGCGCTGCATCGACGCGAGTTCACCCACCAGGCCACCGGGCCCCCACAGGTGGCTCACGACGCTCAGCCGGTCGAGCCGGTGCTCGAGCGCGGCCACCTCGCGGGCCGCGATGGCCTCGAGCACGTCCAGCGTCGTCCGCAACCCCTCGTCGTCGAGGTCGCGATCGATCAACGCGAGCTCGTCCAGGGCCGAGCGGTGCAGGGTCATCCGGGCGGCGCGCCCCTCCTCGCCCGGGTCGGGAAGCCGGTCGTCGTACCGCTCGTCGCCCACCAGCGTGCCGAGGAGCGGCTCGAGCTCGAGGAGTCGCTCCCAATACCGCTCGACGAGCACGTGGGCCGCGTCGTGGTGGTGGGGCATCGAGCCGCAATCCTATCGGGCCGGTCGGCCACGCACGGTGCTCGGATTCCCGAGTGATCCGCTCAGGGCGGCGTGACCGCGGCCCGATGTCGACGTTGTATCCCGGGGGCCACGGCGGCAGGAGGGCATGGAGATTCGGTTCGTTCGGCGTCGGATGGTGGCGGCCGTGTCCGCCCTGTTCCTGCTCCTGGCCGCATGCGAGGGTTCGACGGCCGTGGTCTCCGGAGGGCATGTCGCGGACCAGGCGGCGGGGAGATCGTCGCCGGGCCCGCCCGCGCCGACGGGATCGACTGCCGGCCAAACCTCGGACGATCCGGGGGGCGCGGGGGGCGCCGGTGCCGTCGGACCCGAGGTCTATCCCGACCCCTTCCGCGGCCTGGGGACCTGGATCGACATCTACGACGTCCGGGCGTGGCGTCACCCCGAACGTTCGGTGCGGGCCATGCGGGACCGGGGCGTCCGAACGATCTACCTCCAGACCTCGAACTTCTCACGGGGTCGCCAGTTCGTGCACCTCGAGGGAGTCGATCGATTCCTGGACGCCGCCCCCCGCCGGGGAATCACGGTCGTGGCCTGGTACCTGCCGGGCCTCCGGGACCTCGAGACCGACCTGAAGCGCTCGCTCGCGGCGATCGGCAGGACCACGGCGAACGGGAATCGATTCGGCGGGTTCGCGCTCGACATCGAGTCGGCCGTCGTGGAGAACCACGAACACCGCACCCGACGGCTCATCGGCCTGTCCGAACGCCTCCGGCGGATCGCCGGCCCCCACTACCGGCTCGGCGCGATCGTCCCGTCTCCGCGCCGGCTTCGCACGGACCGGACCTACTGGCCGAGCTTCCCCTACCGGGAGCTCGCCGACATGTACGACGCGTTCCTGCCCATGACGTACTTCACCTACCGCGTGAGCGGGCGGGAGGGGGCGGCCTGGTACACGTCGAAGAACATCCGGATCCTGCGGCAGGAGACCGCCGGCCTCCGAGTGCCGATCCACGTGATCGGCGGCATCGCCTCCCACGCCACCGCCGCGGAGACTCGGGGCTTCGTCGATGCGGTGCGTTCTCACGAGGTCGCCGGGGCCAGTTACTACACGTTCCCGATGATCCGGTCCGACCAGTGGAGCGAGCTGGCCGTGATCGAGTGAAGACGTTCGCCGCCGTCCGTCAACCCGAAGGCCCGACCACCTCGACCAGCTCGATCGCGCCGGCGTCGTCGACCGGCGAGGGGGCCCCGCAGGTGGGGCACAGGAGGAGATGACCCTCGGCGTCCTCGGAGGTCGGGGCCCACGACGACGCGCACCGCGGGCACGTGCAGCTGCGGGAGATCGTCTCCACCTCCAGCCGCGATCCCTGCAGCGGACCGCTTGTGGTCAACATCTCGTACGCCTGCCGAAGCGACGCCGGCTCGAGCACGGCGTCCGCCCGGATCCGGACCCGAGTGACGCGCTTCAGCCCTTCGGACCCGAGGGAACGAGTCAGGTGATCGACGATCGCTGCGGCGATGTGGACGTCGTGCACGTCGTCACCTCCACCTCGAGATCCTCCGCGTCCCACCGGTCGATCACGTCCCGGACCCGGGCCACGACCTCGGTCACCGACCGGGCCACCGACTCGCTCAGGCCGCCACCCAGCGTGTAGGGGTCCTCGACCTCGACCGCGAACACGCGGGTGTGCGACGGGAACCGGAGCCCCACGCGTTCGGCCACCGCCGCCAGCTCGGGCAGCCCGGCGTGGTGCAGGCTCGGGGCCAGCACCCGCCCCACGTGCGCCACGGTCATCTCCAAGATGGTCCCCGGCGGGGTCCGCCCGGTCTTGATGGCGTCGATCACCACGGCGCGGTCGACGCCGGCGAAAACCTCGATCAGGGCCAAGCCGCTGGCCGAGCTCTCCACGACCTCGGCCCGGCCCGCCAGCTCGTTCCGGAGGGCCCTGGCCACCAGGAGGCCGACCGCATCGTCCCCGGCGAGCTCGTTTCCCAGGCCCAACACGAGCGTCCGCGCGGTTCGCTCCATGGGTCCTCCTAGTCCCGGCGAAGCTCGCGAACGAGGTCGCCCCGTGGATCGTGGATCTGGACGATCAGCGGCATCTGGCCGGGCAGGCTGTGCGTGGCGCACCCGAAGCAGGGGTCGTAGGCTCGAAATGCCATCTCGACCTGGTTCAGGAGGCCGTCGTCGACCTGCGGACCATGGATCAGCGCGCGGGCCGCCTTGTCCACCGACAGGGCGATGCGCGCCGCGTTGTTCTGTGTGGCCACGATGAGGTTCGCCGTCTCGATCAGGCCGTGCTCGTCGGTCGTGTAATGGTGGAAGAGCGTTCCCCGGGGGGCCTCGACGACCCCGATGCCTTCGTGTGGGGTCTCGGT
>DATHVC010000145.1:0-6447 GCA_035461565.1 Actinomycetota bacterium | reverse complement strand
TGAGCGCGTCCGCGCCGGTCACGTCGAACTTCGCGAACGGCGTGAGGTCGAACAGCGCCACGCCCGCTCGGGTGGCAAGGTGCTCGGCGCCTTCGATGGGAGACCACAGCCGCGCCGCCCACTTGTCGCGACTCCGCCATGGCGCGTCCGAGGGCACGAGCCCGCGATTGGCCTCGAACCACTGGGGTCGCTCCCATCCGGCGCCGGTGACGTGCTCGGCGCCGAGCTCGAGATGACGGGCGTGGAACGGCGTCAGCCGCAGCCCCCGTGGGCGAACCGGCTGCTGCCGCGGGTGGATGATGTCGTAGACCTCGCGGTACTGCTGGAGCCCGCGTTCCAGCACGTACGGCGGCGTCGTGGCGTACGGGTAGAAGCGATTCGCGTCGGCCTCGGCCAGGTCCACCGAGGGTTCACCGAGCGCCATCCACTCGGCCACCTGCCGTCCCATGCCGCCGGCATGCGTGACCCAGACCGCCTCACACACCCATACGCCGCGGACCTTCGCCGACTCGCCGACGATCGAGCCGGCGTCCGGCGTGAACGAGAACATCCCGTTGATCGAACGTTCGGGGTCGCTCGGGCGCATGCGGCCCTTCAGCGGCGGGAGCAGGCGCGCCGCCTCCGCCTCGGCCTCGTCGAAGTCCGACGGCGTCCACGGCATCAACGAGGGCATCATGTCCTCGGCGGGTGGACGCAGATCCGACTGAGCGGTCGGGATCGGCTCGTGATGGTAGTTGCCGACCGCGTAGTGGTCCTCGCGGTGGCGGAGATACATCGCCAGGTCCTGATGGCGAAGGATGGGGTGGACCACTTCCCGGGTCTCCCCCTCGAGCTCGGAGAGCGAGTCGGTCCACACGAGCTGGTGCTGCACGGCGAGCAGCGGGATCGGCACCCCGGCCATCGCCCCGACCGTCGGCCCCCAGATCCCGGCGCAGATCAGGACGCGGTCGCACTCGACGTCGCCGCGGTCCGTCCGAACACCGTGCACCCGGCCGTTCCGGACGTCGAACCCGGTGACCGTCACGGCGCCTTCGAAGGCGACGCCGCGCGTTGACGCGCGGGACGCGAGCGCTGCCGCCAGCCGAACCGCCTTCGCGACGCCGTCGCTGGGGACGTGATAGGCGCCGAGGATCGTCGAGGGATCGAGCAGCGGGATCTTGTCGGCGGCCTGCGAGGGTGACAACAGCTCGGCCCCCTCCAGCCCCCACGACCGGCCGAACCCCAGCCGGCGCTTCAGCTCGCGCAGGCGTTCGGGCGTCGTGGCCACCTCGATCCCGCCGACGCCGAACCAGCCGGGCTCGCCGTCGTGCTCCAGCCCGGAATACAGCGCGACGGTGTCCTGCGCGATCCGGCACATCGTGCGCGACGGGTTCGTCTGGAACACCAGCCCGGGAGCATGCGAGGTAGAACCCCCGGTCTCGAACAGCGGCCCCTGATCGACCACGAGGACGTCGGTGGCGCCGAGCTCGGCCAGGTGGAACGCGGCGCTGGTGCCGACGATGCCGGCGCCGACGATCACGGTCTCGGCGCGGTCGAGCATCACGGCGGCGATGTTCCTCGGCCGATGTTGCGGAGGCAAGCCAATGGTTGCGAAGACGGCAACGCAATCACGCCCGGAGGTGTTCCCGAACTCGGCCGGCGACGACCTCGCCGATGGCGAGCGAGGCGGTGGCCGCCGGCGAAGGGGCATTGAGCACCACGATCCGCCCCTGAGTTTCACGGATCACGAAGTCGTCCACCAGCGTCCCGTCGCGCCCCAGGAGCTGCGCCCGCGTTCCGAACGTCGCCGGCCCGAGATGGCGCCGCTCGAGCTCGGGCACGTACCGCCGGCACGCGGCGAGGAAGTCCCGGTCCGAGACCTCCCGCCACACCTCGGCGAGTCCCGACCGGAGGTGGCGCGCCGCCAGCCGCCAGACCCCGGGGTGGGTGACCGAGCTCACGAGGTCGCGCGGCGAGACGGACATCCGGCTCACCGCCTCCCGCGCCCCGGCCAGGACCGCGTTCGGCCCGATCAGGACCGACCCGTCCACCTGCGGCGTGAAATGCACGCCGAGGAACGGGAGCGATGGATCGGGCACCGGATACACGAGCCCGCGAACGAGCTCGTCCCCGCCATCCCGCAGCGCGCGGTACGTCCCTCGGAAGGGCACGACGCGTTCGGGAGCGCGCAGGCCCATCGACGCCGCGACTCGATCGGACTGAAGCCCGGCGCAGGCGACGACCACTCGCGCCGCGAGGTCCCCGGCCGGCGTCCGAACCACCGTCTCGCGTCCGGACCGGCGCACCGACCGCGCCTCGGTGCCCAACATCAGCTGCCCGGCCCGGTCGCGGACGTCTTCGGCCAACCGCTCGGCGATCCGCCGGAAGTCCGTGACCGCGGTCCCCGGCACGAGAAGCGCGCCGACTCCCGTGACGTGCGGTTCGCGCTCGCGGAGCTCGGCCGGTCCGAGCAGCTCGAGCCTCTCGAGGCCGTTGGCCCGACCGCGGTCCAGGAGCTCGCGGAGCCGACCCATCTCCAAGTCGTCCAGAGCGACGACGACCTTGCCGAGCGGCAGCACCGGGATCCCGGCCTCGGCCGCGTACCGCTCCATGTCGCGTTTGCCGGCGACGCACAGCCGGGAGCGCGCGGAACCGGGGCGGTAATACAGCCCCGAGTGCAGGACGTTCGAGTTCCGGCCGGTCTGGTGTTCGGCCACCCGTCGCTCCTTCTCGACGAGCGCGAGCGACAGATCGGGGTCTCGCTCCAGGAGCCGGTACGCCGTGGCCAGGCCCAGGATCCCGCCTCCGATGACGACGACGTCGAGCGCCACGGCGTCAGCCGAGGTCGATCACGATCGTCTTGAGCTCGGTCAGCCGCTCCATCGAGAAGCGGCCGCCGACGCGGCCCACCCCGCTGCTCGAGCCGGCGCGGCCGCCGAACGGCAGGTGCGACTCCCAGTAGTTCGTGCCCTCGTTCACGTTCACCCAGCCGGTGCGCACGGCCTCGGCGAACCGCAGCCCACGTCGCAGGTCCCGGGTGAACACGGCGCTCAGCAGGCCGTACGGAGAGCCGTTCACGAGATCGATCGCCTGGTCCTCGTGGCGGATCGCCGAGACCGGAACGACCGGTCCGAACGTCTCCTCGCGGGCGATTTCCATCTCGTCCGTCACGCCGTCGAGCACGGTGGCCTCGAAGAACAGGTCGGAGCCGTGCCGGGGCGCTCGTTTGCCGCCCGTCACGACGGAGGCGCCGCGTTCGACGGCGTCGGCAACGTGCCGCTCGGTCTTGCCGGCGGTCGGTTCGTTGTTCAGCGGCCCCATCGTGGTCGCGTCGTCGAACGGGTCCCCGAGCCGGACCGTCTCGTCGATGGCCCGCTCGAGCCGAGTCAGGTAGTCGTCGTGCACGTCTTCGTGCACCAGGATGCGTTCGCCGGCCGTGCACGACTGCCCGGCGTTCAGGAAACACGCCGCGAGCGTGGCCTCGACCGCGCGATCCAGGTCGGCGTCCTCCAGGATCACCAGCGGCCCGTTCCCGCCCATCTCGAGCAGCAACTCCTTACCGGCCGCGCGCCGGGCAACCTCGTGCCCGGTGGTGATGGACCCGATGAAGCCGACCGTCTGCGTGCCGGGGTTCGCCGCGATCTCGTCGCCGACCACAGGACCGGGCCCCGTAACGAGGTTCACGACGCCCGGCGGCAGGTCGGCGGCCTCCAGGCACTCGGCCAGGCGCAGGGCGCAGATCGACGTGGTCGGCGCCGGCACCCAGACCACCGCGTTCCCGTATGCGATGGCCGGCGCGAGGATTTCGGACGGCATGGTATAGGGCCAGTTCCACGGGCTGATCACGGAGACCACCCCACGAGGGACACGCTGGAGCAGCACACGTTTGTTCGCGTCCACCGAGGGAGGCAGGAGCCCGTCGGCCCGCACGGCGTCTTCCCCGGCCATGGAGAAGTAGACGATCAGCTCCTCGACCTCGTCCCGGGCCTCGGCCTGCAGCGGCTTCCCCTGATCGTGCGCGAGCGTCCGCGCGAGCTCGACTCGCCGGGCCTCCAGGGCTGCGCCGATCCGCCGCATCGCCGCCGCCCGGTCGAACGCCGACATCGCCGCCCAGCCCGGCGCCGCGCGGTCGGCCGCCGCAACGGCCCGGCGGGCGTCGTCCCTGGTGCCCTCGGCGACGGCGCCGATCACCTCGCCCGTCGACGGGCTCAGCGCGTCGAACGTGGCCCCCCCTTCGGCGTCGAACCCCTCCCCGCCGATCCAATGGCGAACCCGCTCGCTCACGCCTTCCCCTCCGGCGATCACTCGGTCGGGAGCCAGGCCGACCAGACGTCCTCGTTGGCGTCGACCCACTGCTGAGCCGCCTCCTCCGGGGACATGCCGCCGTCGTCGATCGCGAGCGCGATCGAGTTCTGGTCGTCGTTCGTGTACTTCATGGCCGACAGGAACGCGAAGGCGGCCGGGTCCCGCTCCTCCAGGTCGGCCGCGAACGCCTTGTACAACACGTCGTCGGCGTAGTCGCACGCGTATCCCTCGCCGTCGCGGTTCAGGGCGGCGTCTTCACACTCCTCGTTGTACGCGGGGAGCTCGACCTCGGTGAGGTCGTATTTCGCCTGCGCCCAGTGGGGACTCCAGAAATACATGAGGAGCGGATCCTCCGCCGCGTACGCGGCGTCGAGCGCCGACAGGAGCGCCGCCTCGGAACCCGAATACACGACCTCGAAATCGAGCCCGAGGCTCTCGATGATCTGCTCGTCGTAGGAGACGAAGCTCGGGTCGCCGGCCAGGAACTGGCCCCGGTCGCCGGTCTCGGCGGTGGCGAACATCTCCTCGTTGCCTTGGAGCCCCTCGACCGTCGCCAGGTCGGGGTTCTCCTCCACCAGGTACGTCGGCAGGAACCACCCGATGTTGCCGACCACCCCGAGCTCCCCACCGTCCACGACCCCGCCGTCGCCCTCGATGTAGGTGGCGTAGTCCTCGGCGTGTCCGGACGGCCACACCTCGAGCGTGGCGTCGAGGTCGCCCTGGGCCAGGCCCGGGAACTGTGCGAACTCATCGATCTCGACGAGTTCGACCGAGCAGCCCATCTCCTGCTCCAGGATCACCTTCGCGACGGTCGCGTTCGCCGTCGAGCCCGTCCACGGGTTCACGGCGATCCGGATCGGATCGCCTCCGCACTGCGCCACCGCTCCGGCGCCATCCGTTCCGGTTTCGGCGGCGGCCCCGGTGTCACCGCCGGCCGCTCCGTCCCCGGGGTCGTCCTCGACGTCGCTGCACGCCGCGAGGACCAGGACCGATACCAGCGCGATCGCCGCCATCCCCCACCTGCGGTTCCTCATCCCTCCCCCTTTCGCTGCTCCGAATCGTCCGACCGGCTCCCGATGGCCCGCACGCGCGTCCACCAGCCGAGCCCGATACCCACCGGCCCACGCATGGTGTGTGGGGCGGCTCCCATCGCCTGGGTGATGCGATCCAACACGATTGCGAGGAACAGGATGCAGACGCCGGCGACGACGCCCCGACCGATCTGCTGCTTGGTGATGCCGAAGACCACCTCGAGGCCGAGCCCGCCGGCGCCGATGAGGCCGGCGACCACCACGACCGAGAGCACCATCATGATGACCTGGTTGACGCCCAACAGCAGCGCGGGACGTGCCAGGGGAAGCTGGACGTGGCGCAGCGTTTGCCACCGGGTCGATCCGAACGCCCACGCGGCCTCGACCGTCTCCTTCGGCACCTGCCGGATCCCGAGGTTCGTCAAGCGGATCCCGACCGGGAGCGCGTAGACGAAGGCGGCCACGATCCCGGGGACCCGCCCGGGTTGCAGCAGGAGCAGGACCGGGACCAGGTAGACGAACGCCGGCATGGTCTGCATCGCGTCCAACACGGGCCGGATCGCGCGTTCGACGCGATCGCTCTGAGCGGCCAGGATGCCCACGGGGATCGCCACCACGATCGTGATCGCCACCGCCACCAGCACCTGGCTCAGCGTGTTCATCGCGATGTTCCACATCCCGAGCACGCCGATCGCCGCCATCAGCGCGAACGATCCGAGTGCCAGCCTCACTCCCGACACGCGCAGGGCGACGGCTCCGGCGGCCCCGGCCACCATCCACCACGGGACCCCGACCAGCAGATCGAACAGCGGGTCGAGCGCGTACCGGATCGTGACGTCGCGGACGGCGCCGGCCACGCCGTCGAGGTTGTCGCGGGACCAGTCGACGACGGCGTTCGTCGGCACGGCGACGCTGGTCGTCAGCGAGTCGGGGAAGTCCTGCTGCCGCAACACCTCGCGGCCCACCAGGATCGCCACGACGGTCACGCCGATCGCCGCGGCGATCAACACCCGCCGCGAGAGGGGCCGGCCCCCCACGGCGATCGAGCGCGTCCGGCGGCGGCTACGCACCGACCACCCCGTGGTCACTCGATCCAGGACCACCGCCATCACGACGATCGCGATGCCGCCGT
>DATHVC010000144.1:0-4859 GCA_035461565.1 Actinomycetota bacterium | reverse complement strand
GCAACTCCGTGATGCGCGACCTGACGCTCGAGAATCCCATCCGGGCCATCCGGGAGATCAGCCACGACGTGAGCTGCCGCAAGAAGGTCCGCCTGGCCAACGGCCGTGAGCTCACCGCGATCGAGATCCAGGAGGAGTACTTCGAACGCACCGAACGGTTCCTCCAGCGGCGAGGCACCGACCCACTGCCCAAACAGCTGCTCGAGGAGTGGCGGGACGCCCTCGACGCGCTCGCCGACGGGGAGCCGGACCGGCTCATGCGGAAGGTGGACTGGGTCGCCAAGCAGGCCATCATCGACCGGTACCGGCGCAAACACCAGCTGCCGCTGTCCTCGGCGAAGGTGGCGCTGCTCGACCTGGCCTACCACGACGTGAACCGCACCAGGGGCCTGTATTACCTGCTCGAACGGCAGGAACGGGTCGAACGTTCGGTGACCGAACGAGACATCCAGCGGGCCATGCGGGAGCCTCCACAGACCACCCGCGCCAAGCTCCGCGGCGACTTCATCCGCCATGCCAAGCAGAAGCGGCGCGACTACACGGTGGATTGGGTGCATCTCAAGCTGAACGATCAGGCTCAGCGCACCGTGCTGTGCAAGGACCCCTTCCGCAGCGTCGACGATCGGGTGGAGCAGCTCATCGCCCATATGTGAGGGCTCAGCGGGCGGAGCGCCGCCATGACGCCGAACGTGCGGCCATCCGGGCGGCGAGGACTCCGGCGGCGCCGGCGGCCAGGAAGAACGGGGGATCGTCGGCTGGGCCACGGCCCATCGACGTGACCTCGACGCGACGGCGTTCGAGCTCGCCGAGCGCGGGGCGCCCGTCCACCTCCACGAGCTGGTGTCGGTCCTCGAGGCCTCTGCCCCGCAACGCGTCCCAGACAGACGTGCGCTGACGTTCGTCGTCGAGCGACGGGACCGCCACGGCGGCCGGCACGGCACAGATGCGATCGAGGATCGTGAGGGTGTGGTGGGAGACGACCCGGTGGCGCTCGCGCGGGTCGGCGAAGGACACCCGCAGCGCCGCGACGGGCCGTCCGCCCAACGCCGCGGCGGCATTCAGCGCGTGCCCGCTGGCGAGCGCCCCGACGCCCCAGGTCGTCTCCGTCCCGAGGTTGCCCGGCCCGTCGGCGACGACGACGACGTCGGCTCCGAGCACCTCGACGGCGGCCAGGAGCGCCGACCAGACCGTGATCGCTTCGAGCTCGCCTCCGAACGCCTGCCCGGCGGTGATCCAGCCGTGGAGGATCCCGGCCGAGCGCAGCCGGGGCACGAGGTGGGAGAAGCCGCCCGGAATCGCCGCGGCGTCGGTCATCACGTAGACGACCCGCTCGGCCCCCGCCGCGACCGCACCGGCGGCGGCGACGGCCATGATCGAATGCAGCGGCGCGCACACCACCGGCGTCCCGTCGAGCCCGCGCGAGCGCTCCAGCGCGTGCCGGTGCGTGACCTCCACGGACTCGACGGCGGCCTGGAGCGGTGTGTACCGGGCCTTCACGACGCGGCCGGCGCCGGTCAGCTCGGTATCCGGGCCCCCCTCCACCCCGACGACCAGGTGCGCGCCGCCGGTCCCGAGCCCCAGCGCGACCGCGGAAGTGTTCAGGATTACGCGATCGCCGGCCCCGACGGGTCCGGTCAGGTCCGGGTAGGCGATGGCCAGGGCGACGCCGCCCTCCACCTCGACCTGGAGCTCGATGGCCCCCGGGCGTTCGGGGCCCGTGGCGAGAACGAGACCGCGGCGCAGCCTCACGCGGCTCCGGTGGCTCGACATGCCGGAAGTATGATGCGGCGGCGATGCAGCCGCTCGAGCGCCTCGTGAACCTCGTCGCCCTGCTCCTGGACTCGCGGACGCCCCTCACGTTCGACCAGATCCGGGACAAGCTCAGCGAGGCGTACGGTCACGAAGACGCGAGCTCGGCCAAGCGGATGTTCGAACGCGACAAAGACGTGTTGCGCGACATCGGCGTCCCTATAGAGGTGGTGGGCACGGACGTCTGGGACGCCGAGCAGGGCTACACGATCCCCAAAGACCGCTACTACCTCCCCGAGATCAGGTTCACACCGGAGGAGATCACCGCGCTGGTCGTCGCGGCGCATTCGGGCGCCGACACGTCCGCCGAGGACGCCGTGCGCAAGCTGCTCTCCGGCGCCGACGGCGGCATCCTGGGGACGCTCACGGGCCGTCCCAGCGGTCTGGACGTCGGCGCGGACCCCCGGCTGGCCCAGGCCGGCGAGGCCGTCGCTGGGCTCCGGCGGGTGCGGTTCACCTATCGAACGTCGCGCGGGACCGAGTCCGAACGCCTCGTGGACGCGCACGGCCTCGTGGTGCGGGGAGGGCGCTGGTACCTCGTGGGGCTCGATGCCGATCGCGGCGAGATGCGCTCGTTCCGGCTGTCCCGATTCGCCTCGGACGTGAAGGACGAGGGCCCCGGCAGCGAGCCGCCCGAGGGCTTCCGGGCGGCCGACCACGTCGCGCCGGGGCCGTCGGGGGGCGGCGAGGAGGCGGCGCCCGCCGGGGTGGCGTTCTCGCCCGAGGTGGCCTGGTGGGCCACGTCCGGCGTCACGGGCGCGGAGATCGTCCGGACGCGGGAGGACGGGTGGGTGGAGATCCGCGTGCCCCGCGTGCCGGGGGAGAGCCTGGCGGCGTGGGTGATCTCGTTCGGGCCGGACGCCGAGGCGCTCGAGCCGGCCGAACTCCGCGCGGAGGTCGTGGCGCGACTGGAGGAGGCCGGTGCCGCCCGCTGAGGGGCTGCGACGAGCCCCGGCCCGAGCGGCGGAGCGGCTCCGCCGGCTTCTGGCGGCGGTTCCGTACCTGGTGCAGCACCCCGGAACGCCCGTGGGGGAAGCGACGGCGTTGTTCGGCGTCTCCGAGCAGGAGCTGCTGGACGACCTCAACCTCCTGTTCGTCTCGGGCCTGCCACCCTATGGGCCCGGCGACCTCATCGACGTGGACGTCCAGGAAGGGCGGATCTGGATCGGGATGGCGGACTACTTCGCACGCCCGCTCCGCTTGACGAGGAGCGAAGCGCTGGCCCTGTATCTGCGTGGAACGGCCCTGTCCCAGGCTCCGGGCGTTCCCGAGGCCCCGGCCCTGTCCACGGCGCTCGCCAAGCTCGCCGACTCCCTGGGGCCGGAGGCCCTGGGCGGACTCCCGGAACGGGTGGGGGCCGCGGGCTCGCGACGGCCCGTCGAGGCGCTGGACGACGTCCGGGACGCCGCCCGGGAACACGAGCGCCTGCGGATCGAGTACTACGCGGCCTCCACCGCCGAGACCACCTCTCGAGAGATCGATCCCGAGGAGCTGTTCTTCACCATCGGCAACTGGTACGTGGCCGCCTGGGACCATCGCTCGGACGCCGAGCGACTGTTCCGCGTGGACCGGATCCGGTCCGTCGAACGCACGGGCGAACGATTCGAGCCTCGAGGTCTGGCCGGCGCGGGGCGACCCCTCTACACGCGTGACGAAGCCGACCTGCGGGTGCGGCTCCGGCTCAGACCCGAGGCGCGATGGGTGGCGGAGTACTACGAGACGGAGGACCAGGCGGAGCTCGCGGACGGCCGCCTCGAGGTGGTCCTTCCGGCCGGGCGCCTCGAGTGGCTCGAGCGCCTGCTGCTCCGGCTCGGTCCCGAGGCCGAGATCCTGGAGCCCGACGACCTGCGATCCCGCGTGGCCGAGCTCGCGGCCCGGAGCCTCCAGCGGTACCGAGACGGCGCGGCACACGGGTAGCCTGCTCGCGGTGGCGATCGACGGCGTGGGACCACTCAAGCACCAGGCGCCAGGGGTCGATACAGCGGGTGACATGACGACGATCCGAACGACGTGTCCACGCTGCGGCGAGGTTGACATGGGCCCGGAGTCGATCTTGCTCCAGGTGACCAGGGGTGGCCGCGAGGGTACCTACCGGTTCACCTGCCCCACGTGTATGGACGCCGTTGAGAAGCGGGCCGATCGCAAGATCGTCGCACTGCTCGTCTCGGCCGGGGTCGACGTCGCGGGCCGGGCCACGTTGACCGAGACCGAAGAGCTGTTCGACACCGAGAAGCTGCCGGTGGAGGATCCGCGGGGCCCGCTTCCGGGCGGCTCCCCGTTCACGATCGACGACGTGATCGACTTCCACTTTCGGCTCCAGGACGACCGCTCCATCCAGGAGTTCCTGGCCACGCAGTAGCTCGGTTCCCGGCCAGGCAGGAGCTCGGGACGTCCGTTAGCATCAGGTCCATGTCGGACGTCGCCGTCGTCTGGCTCGTGGTCGCGGTCGTCTCCACCGCCGCCGTGGCGGCCGTTCTCGTCGGGCTGGTCCGGCACGTGTTCGTGCTCGTTCGAGCGCTCGGGCGCTTCCGCGACGAGGTCTCGCCACTCGCCGAGGACATCGCCGCCCTAGGCAGGCGGACCGGCGGCCGGTCGGGGCGGGCGCCCGGTTCTCCGTTCGGCCGGCCCCGGTCCTGAGGCGGCCGCGATGGGAAGCATCGGTGCCCAGGAGATCCTCCTGATCCTGGTGATCGCGCTGGTGGTGGTGGGTCCCAGGCGCCTTCCCGAGCTGGCGAGGTCGATCGGCAAAGGCCTTCGGGAGATCCGTCGCGCCCAGGACGAGGTCCGCAAGACCGTGGAGGTCAGCCTCGACGCCGACGAGCCGCGACCCTCGCCCCCGCCGCGGGCGACGGCCGGACCACCGAACGCGCGGCCGACCCCTCCCCGGGCAGAAGATGAAGAAGCGGCGACGCCCCCGGGCGAGACGAGCGCGATGGCCGAGGTGTCCCGGACCTTGGGGCGCGGGCTGGCCGAGCTCCGTCGCGCGCGCGAGGAGGTCCAACGCTCGTTCCAGGTCGACCTGGGGGGAGCCCGATCCCCGGTGGGATCCG
>DATHVC010000143.1:0-7928 GCA_035461565.1 Actinomycetota bacterium | reverse complement strand
AGGATGTTCCCCACGATCGTGGGTTGCCACATGGTCGACAGGTGTTCGAACGTGATGCGGTCCAGGACCCGCGCGCACAGCTCGGCGCGTTGAGCGGGCGTGAGCACACGCTGGGCCGAATCGACGCCTTCGAGCATCCCGAACCGGTCCAGGGCCTCCTGCGCGAACCCGTGGTAGTTCGTGATCTCCGGCTCCTCCCCCTCCTCGAGATCGAGCACGGCCAACGCTCGTCGGATCCGGCGGACCAGGTTCTCCGTGGCCTTGTTGGTGAACGTCAGGCACAACACGTCGCCCGGGAGCGCCCCGTCTTCGCCACCCGTTTCCCGATGCCGGAGGGCCAGCCAGACGACCCGCGCGGCCATCACCGACGTCTTTCCCGAGCCGGCGCCGGCGACGAGCACGCAGGGCTCCAGCGGCCACGAGATGGCGCGCCACTGGTCGGGCGTTGGTTCGACGCCCAGGAACTCGACGACCTCCCGAGGCACGTCGCTCACGTGGCGGCGACCTCCTCGATCGAGAACAGGGGCTGGCCTTCGGGGTAGAGCGGACACAGCGGCTTGAAGTCGCAGAAATAGCAGTCGGCCGCCGGATCGGGCCGGTACGTCCCGGCCTGGTCGAGCTCGCGGATCCGGCGGATCAGGCTCGACAAGCGCTCGCGCACGCGCGCCTGGTACTCCTCCTCGCCGGCGGGCGACACCGGCCATGCAAGTGTGACGATCTCATGGGTCCTCCAGTGGCCGCGAAGGAACGACAGATCCACCGCGCGGACGGGCCGGAACCGCTCGAGCTCGGACGAGAGCGTCACGCCCAGGTAGTAGATGCCGAGCTGGAGGCTCTCCGCGGCTTTCGGGGCCTTCTCCGGATTCCCGGTCTTGAAGTCGGTGATCCGAAAGCCGTGATCGTGCGGTCCGATCCGGTCGATCTTGCCGCTGATCGTGGCGCCCTCGAACTCGAACTCGAACCCCACCTCCGTGCCGTCCTGTGCCGCCGGGAGCCCGCCGAAGCTCTTGAACCAGTTCGGCAACATCCACTCGATGGCCACGCGTTTGAAGGCGTCGCTCACCGCCTTCGAGGGGAACGGGGCGTCCTGCCACCGGTTCTCGAGCGCGGCCACGAGCGCGTCGAGGCTGCGTTCGATCTCGCCCTTCTCGCACCGCTCCACGAGCTCGTGCACGAGTTTGCCCACCCACGCCTGGTGTCCACCTCGTTTGGACAGTCCGAGCTCCTCGCCGAGCACGAATTGGAGCTCGCAGTTCTCCAGCCTCTCCAGGCGCGAGAACGAGAGTCGGAGCGTCTCGTGCAGGAGCCGGCCGGTGTCGGTCCAGTCGTTCTGGAACCACCACCGCCGGGCGTCGATCCCGAGCGCCGCGATGCCGTCGAGGGCGGCCAGGCGCGTCGCGGGAGGGACGCTCGGATCGGCGATCGCCCGCCGCCACGCCGCGGCGGCCTCGGCCACCGATATCGGCTGGGGGGCCGAGTCCGCCATCGGCCTCCATTCGATCCCCCGTTCCTCGACGAACCGCGAGCGAGCCCCCTCTTCTCCCGCCGCAGGTTCGCTCGCCGTGAAGACCACGCTCCGCTTGGCCCGTCCGATGACCGAACCGAAGAGGCGGCGCTCGTCGGCCAGCCGAAGACGCATCCGATCCGAACGCGACGCGTCGCCCTCCAACACGGCCAGGTCGAACATCGGCTCTGGCCGGGTGAGGCTCGGGAAGTTGCCTTCGGTGACGCCGACGACGATCACGGTGTCGAACTCCATGCCGGTGGAACCGTGGGCCGTGAGCACCTGAACTGCGTCGGCGTCGGCGTCTCCGATCCCGGCCACGCCCGGGCCGCCCCGTCCGGCCTCGAGCTGGTCCACGAACGCCGCCGCCGACGGGTCGGCCGAGCCGCCCGCCCGCTCCACGGCCCTGGCGAACGCGACCACCGCGTCCAGATCTCGGCGCGCCGTCGCCGAACGCTCGGCGTGTTCGACCAGCCTGGCCGCGTAGGGCAGGCCCTCCCACAAGGCGCGGAAGGCGTCGATGACCGAGCCGGCCAGGGCTTCGGCGCGGGCGAGCGTCCGGGCGAGCGCGTGAACCTCATCTCGACCGGGGGCGGTGAGCAGGTCGGCCAACGACAACGCCTCTCTCGGTGACCGGCCCGATCCCCGGGCCATGCGGAGCAGGTTCCGAGCAGCGGCCGGGGAGAGCCCGCCGAGATCGGAGACGAGCACGGGCTCGGCGAGCCCGTCGCGCTCGAGCGGCCGGGCGATCCACCGCAAGGCGAGCGTGAACGGGACGGTGGCGGGCTCGGCGGTCAGGGCGAGACCGCTCTCCGGTGCGTGGCGCGGGACCCCGGCGTCGTCCAGCGCGCGGAGCAACCCCCCGAGGTGGGGCCCCTGCCGCCGAACCACGATTGCGAGCTCGTGCCAGGGCACCCGTTCCTCGATGTGCAGGCGTCGGAGCTCGCGGGCCACGCCGGCGTATTCCTCTGAGGAGTGGGCTGCTGAGTGGGCGACGATCTCCACCTTCGGCGCCCGGTGGTCCGTATCGAGCCGCACCACCTCCGCGGCGAACCGTTCGGCGAACCGCTCCAGCGGCACCGATGTCGTGCCCTGGAACGAGAACACATGGCCATCCGGGTTCCCCGCGACCACCAGGCTCTCGGGCCGGAGCGCGGCCAGCAGGCGTTCGGTCCCGAAGGTCGCGTCCTGGTAGTCATCCACGAGCACGTGGTCGAACGGTGGTTCGCCGATCTCGGCCGCGATGGCCGCCTGCGCCACGAGCCCGGCGAAGTCCACCGCGCCTTCGGCGTCGAGCACCTCCTGGTAACGACGGAGGAAGTCCGCGAGCTCGCGCCACCCGCCGAGCGACCGCGCCTGCGCCGCCCGCGAGATCTCGTCGGGTCCGAGCAGCGCCTCCTGGGCCCGCAGGACGAGCTGTCGCACCGCGTCGGCGAAGCCACGCAGCCCGAGGAGGTTCCCGTAGGCGGGCCAGCGCGCCGGATCCTCGCCGGCCAGCAGCTCCTGCACCTTCGCGAACTGCTCGGGAGCGGCCAGGATGGTCGGTGGCCGCTCGTAGCGGAGCTCGTGGTAGCGGGCGCTCACCACCTGATAGGCGAGCCCGTGGGTGGTGGCGACGCGGAGGTTCGGCACCGATGCCGGGAGATGGGCGAGCAGGAGGCCCCGGATCTCGTCCCGGGCCCGGCGTGACCCCACGACGAGCACGACACGATCCGGGTCGGCGCCTTCCGCGAGGAGCCGCAGGAACCGCTCGCGGAGCACGGTGGTCTTCCCCGTGCCGAAGCTGCCCGACACGAGCAACGCCCCCCGGCCGTGGTCGACGACGTCGCGCTGGCGGGGATCGAGTTCCATCACGCGGTGATCGGTTCCATCGTCGCGATGGTACTCGCGGGAGCCGACACCCCCGGAGGATCTGCGGCTGGCGCGTCCTTCAGCCGCCGTGCGCGGTGGCCCAGCGTGAGACTCCGGGGCCGGTGATGGCCCCGACGAGGAGGCCGTCGCGCAGGACCAGCGCCGCACCGGTCGCTCCGAGTCGCGTCAACACGTCGTCGAGCGACTCGTCCGGCCGAGCTACCACGAGCCGTTCGAGCGGCACGACGGCATCGCGCGCCGGTCGAAGGGGGTCGCGGGCCCCGAGCTCGCGCGCCGAGTCGAACGAGATCACGCCGAGAACCCGTCCGTCGGAGTCGATGACGGGAAAACTCTCTCTCTCGTGGCCGATCAGGAACCGGTCCAGGGTCTCGGACAACGTGAGGTCGGCCGCCACCGCCGGCGGCGGGGGATCCATCGCGTCGGCCACGGTCCCGGCGGCGAGGCGTTCGGCCATCCCCGCGTGCTGATACGACACCCGGGCACCCTGGAAGATGAACATCCCGATGAGGGCGAACCACAACGCGCCGAACAAGTCGTCCTGCGTCAGTCGGAGGAACGCCCCCCCGAACAACACGACGCCGAGCGCCATCCCGGTGACCCCGGCGATGCGAGTGCCCAGGCGACGGTTCCTGGTGATCCCCCACACGGCCGCCTGCAACATCCTGCCGCCGTCCAGCGGCAGGCCCGGGAGCACGTTGAAGACGGCCATGAACAGGTTCAGGAGCCCGAGGATGCGGAACACGGAGGAGAGCGGTCCTCCCACAACGTCGGCCTGATCCCACAGCCACCAGAACGCTCCGGCGATCGCGAGGCTCATCGCGGGGCCGGCCGCCGAGATCACGAAGGCCGGGGCCGGTCCGCGCTCGTCGGCGCGGGCGGCGGTGAATCCGCCGAAGAAGACGAGGGTGATCCCGTCGACCCGGATGCCCGCGATCCGCGCCGAGACCGCATGCGCGAGCTCGTGCAGGAACACCGAGCCGAAGAAGAGGGCGGCGCCCAGCACCGCGTATCCGAGCAAGGCTCCGCCGTCGATGAAGGGGAATCGCCGTTCGAGCAGCGACCAGAGCCAGTAGACGGCCAGAAACGCGATCCAGATCCACGAGGAGTCCACGTTGACGGGGATGCCGCCGATGGTGGCGATCCGGAACGACCGTCCGAACATGGATCGAGGGTACCCGAGGGCCGCTCGAACTCAGGATCGACCTCCCCCGTTCCCCGGAAACGTCTGCGACAGTGAAGGGATGCACGAACCGGAGAAGACGAGGCGCGCCCGGCTGCGCGCCGCACCGCTCGTCATATTCGTCGGCCTGGTCGGCGCATGGTTGGGCATGGCCCTGTTCGCTCGCACGACCGTGCCGATGGGGCCGTTCCGAGTCGAGGTGAACGCGGCGTTCGGACCCGGCGAGACGCGCCTGGGGCTTCCACCGTTCGGGGCGCTCACGGCGGACACCCATCGGTCGCCGCTTTCGCTGACGGCCACGCTCCAGGACGTCGGGGTCCAGCGCCTGACCGAGGTGGTGAACCGCCGGGGCATCGATGGGCTGGTGGACGACATCGAGCGTGATGCTCGAGAGCGGCTCTGGCTCTTGGCGTGGCGCGTGATCGGCGCCGCCGCGATCGGCGGTGGAGCCCTCGCGTTCCTGATCTTCCGAACCCGCTGGCGCCGGGTGGCCGCCGCGACCGGCGCGGCCGTCGCGGGCGTCGCCCTCTGCCAGGTTTTCCTGCTCATGACGTTCCGGCCGGCCGCCTTCACCGAGCCGACGTACTCCGGCTCGCTCGCGCTCGCACCGCAGTTCATCGGGCCGGCCCGCGAGGCGACGGACCAGTTCGACGACGTCCGGGTCGGCCTCGAGCAGATCGTGAACGGCACGGTGCGCGCCTACACCAGCTTGCAGGCGGCTCCGGTCGGAGACGAGACGATCCGGGTCCTGCACATCTCCGACGTCCACGCGTCGCCGATCGGGATGGACTTCGCCCGCGAGATCGCGCGAGGGTTCGACGTGGACCTGGTGATCGACACGGGCGACCTCACGTCGTTCGCGACCCCCGTGGAGAACCTCATCCTCTCGAGGATCCCGCTCTTCGCGCGTCCCTATGTGTTCGTTCGCGGGAATCACGACTCCCTGTCCCTCCAGGCCGAGATCGAGCGGACCGGGAACGCCATCGTCCTTGACGGCGAGGCCCGGACGGTCGAGGGGCTGACGATCTACGGGCTCGGGCACCCCGCGTTCACGCCGGCCCGGGGGGTGCCGGTCGACGACCTGGCCTTCGTGGAGCTCGCGAGGGGGGCCGCAGGGATCATCTCGGACGATCTCGAGCGGATCGGCGATGGCGTCGACATCCTCGCCGTCCACGACGATCGCATGGCCGAGGCGCTTGCCGGGCGGGTCCCGGTCGTGCTCTCGGGGCACTTCCACAGCACAGAGGCTCGACGCGTCAACGGGACGCTGTTCCTGCGACTCGGAGCCACGGGAGCGGGCGCCGGCATCTTTCGCGGACTGGACCTCCCCTTCAGCGCCGAGGTGCTGTACTTCTCAACGGGCGAGGAACCCGAGCTCATCGCCTACGACGTCATCGAGCAGGATCCGGTGGAACGGACCCTCCGCGTCCAGCGGTTCTCCGTGTTCGAGGAGCTCGAGCCCACCCCGACGCCGTTGCCCGCGACGACGGGCCCGACCGGCACGACGAGCGGGCCCACCGCGGGCACGGCAGCCACGGGCCCCTCGTAAGGAATTCCGGATCCGTCACGAAGGAATCTCCGACGCTGATAGGGTGAGGCCGGGAGTCCGGGATCGGAACGATCTCGGTGGTCGGGCGTCCGGCCCGGCCTACCCTCCCTTCCACGCGGGCGTGCCCGCGGGGCCGGGCCGGACCTACTCCTCCAGGCCGAGCAGGTTTCCCAGCTGGCGCGCGTTGTTCACCGCGAAATCCCGGTAGCAGTTGTTCATGAGGACGTGGGTCTCCCGTGCGTTCTCGGAAACGGCCCGGATCCTCGGCACCCACTCACGAAGTTCGTCTTCGGAGTACTCGTAGCGGAACCGCTCGGACGCGCTCACGTTCTTCTTCGCCCACGCCTTCCGATCTCGTCCGTGGAAGCGGATCATCGCCAGATCCTTGGCCGTCGCCGCCGCGACCGGTGGGAGGGACGAGTCGAACCCCTGCGGCATGTCCACGCTGACGAACGGGAGATCGTGCTCCTCGAGGAACGACAACGTCTCCTCGGCATTGCGCTCCTCGAGCCAGGTCCGGTGCCGGAACTCCACCGCGATCCGGAAGTCCTTCAGCCGATCGGCGCACTCCAGGATGTAGTCCCTATTCTTCCGGCCGATCACGAACCACTGCGGGAACTGGAACAGGACCGCGCCCAGCTTGCCCGCCGAATGCAACGGCATCAGCGCGTCGTGGAACCGCTGCCAGACCTCGTCGACGAGTTCCGTGGGGAGTTGCTCCCGGTAGAGGTTCTTGTTGTCTCCGAGCTCGTCCGGCAGCTGCTCCCGGAGGTCCTTGTAGAGCGACTCTCGCTTGGTCGGATGGTTCGTCAGGAGCGAATACGCCTTGATGTTGAAGGTGAAGTCCTTCGGCGTTCGATCGATCCACAGGACGGCATTGCGTTCGTTCGGCGGGAAGTAATAGGTCGAGTCCACTTCGACGATCGGGAACTGCTCGGCGTAGAAGCGGAGCCGGGCTTCGGCCGTCTTCGCCTCCGGCGGGTAGAAGTTGCCCTGTTTCACCAGGGTGGGGTCGGTCCAGCTCGCGGTGCCGATCAGGACGCGGGGCAACGCGCCGTCCTCACGGTTCGCCGCCATGGGAGCGCTCGTCTCCCTGCTCGCGGCGACGGCCCAGCGCCCGGTCCTTGGCCTCGGATGCCTTTCGCTTGGCGAAGTTCAGGGCGCGCTGAGCCCAAACGTATTCGGTCGCGAGGACCGCGAGCCCGGCGATGATCAGCAGCAAGCCCGGACCGGGGAGCACCAGCAGGACGAGGCCTGCAACGACGAGCACGAACCCGATCAGGCTGACCGCGATCCGACGGCCGTTCCTGGCGATGAACCGAACCGTCACGCCGAAGGGGAACCAGATCCAGCGAGCGGCATTGGGCATGGGACCATCCTACGAGCGACCCGTTCTCCGGGTCAGTCGTCGTCCCAGTCGTCGTCGTCCCGGTCGTCGCCCCGGTCGTCGTGGTCGTCGTCGCTTGAGCCCGAGCCGGAATTCTGAGATCCCGACCCCGAGTTCGACGACCCCGACCCCGAGTTGGACGACCCCGACCCGGAGTTGGACGACCCCGAGCCGGAGTCGTCGTCGTCGGCGTCGTTCGATCGGTCGTCGTCGTCCGGCCGAGAGGTCGGCGTGGGTTCGGCGGTCCGGCTCGTGGTCGGTGAGACATCCGTCCGGAAGCCGGGCGGCAGCGAAGGTTCCCCGATCCCCTGTCCGGCGATCGCGAACGCGCCGACCGTGAATACCATCGCCACGATGAGGCCGGCTAGGCCCCACGTCACCGCGGTCAGGATGCGGCGTGCCACCAGGACAGGCTACGAGCGGGCGCGATAAGAGC
>DATHVC010000142.1:0-3923 GCA_035461565.1 Actinomycetota bacterium | reverse complement strand
CCTCGCCCCGCCGAGCGCCGTCTCCCTGACGGGCAGCTTGCGGGGCTCCCCGTAGAGGGTTCCCCCCGAGGCCGCGTAGACGACCTTGCGGACCCCGACCGCGCGGGCGCACTCGAGCACGTTCAGGGAGCCCATGACGTTCACCGAGGCGTCGAGCACCGGGTCCTCCATCGAGGTGGCCACGGCGGCCTGCGCGCCCAGGTGCATCAGGACTTCGGGGCGGTGGCGTTCGAACAGCGATCGCATCCCCTCGGCTCGCAGGTCCATGTTGAAGAACGTGAACTCCTTGCCGTAGCCCCGGGCCTCGGACAGGTTGGCGATCCGGCCGGTGGTCAGGTCGTCCACCGCGATCACGCGATGGCCCTCCGCCAGCAGGCGGTCACACAGGTGGGAGCCGATGAACCCGGCGCCGCCCGTGACGAGGTAGACGGTCACGCGCCACCGTCACGATCTCGCGCCGCGCTCACCCGGCCAGCGCCAGCGCGGGGTCGGCGCCCAGGTCGAGGTCCGAACGTTCGCCGCGTTCGAGCCGGGAGGCGCCGGCGCGGGCGATCATCGCGCCGTTGTCGGTGCAGAGCGGGAGGGACGGAACCAGCACGCGGATCCCCCGCTCCTCGCCCGCGGCCGTGATGCGCTGGCGGAGCCGGGTGTTGGCGACCACCCCGCCGCCGAGCAGCACCGTGCCCACGCCGGTCTCGGCCGCCGCCCGCAGGGTCTTGGTCACCTGTACGTCCACGATCGCCTCCTGGAACGACGCGGCCAGATCGGCCGCGTCCGGCTCGCGCCCGGCCGCCCGCTCCCGCTTCACGTACCGGAGCACGGAGGTCTTCAGGCCCGAGAGCGAGAAATCGTAGTCGCCCGAGTCGGCCATGGCGCGTGGGAAGGAGATGGCGGCCGGGTCGCCCCCTCGTGCCAGCCGGTCCAGGGCCGGCCCGCCGGGGAACCCGAGGCCGAGGAACCGGGCGATCTTGTCGAAGGCCTCCCCCGCCGCGTCGTCCAGCGTCTGGCCGAGCACGTGGTATCGGTGCTCCTCGGGCATGTGGACGAGCATGGTGTGGCCGCCCGAGACCACCAGGCACACGTTCGGCACCAACGGGCCCGCGTGTTCGAGGTGGTTCGCGTAGATGTGGCCCTCGAGGTGGTTCACCCCGATCAGGGGGACGCCGGCGGCCAGCGCCACGGCCTTGGCGGCGGCGATCCCGACCAGCAGGGCACCCACCAGGCCGGGGCCGTACGTCACGGCCACGCCGTCCAGATCCGAGAACCCGATGCCGGCGCGGTCGAGCGCCTCCTCGATCAGCGGCGTGAGCGCCTCCACGTGCGCTCGGCTCGCCAGCTCGGGGACCACGCCGCCGAACCGTTCGTGCAGCTCGACCTGGCTCGCGATGAGGTTGACGCGCAGCTCTCCGTCTTCGACCAACCCGACGGCGGTCTCGTCGCAGGACGTCTCGATCCCGAGGACCTTCACCCAAGGGGCTCCGGCCGGATGCCCTCGGGGGCCTCGCGCATCAGCTCGTCGAGCCGGGCCCGCACCTCCGGGGTGCGGATCCCGTCGAGCCACATGATGAGCGCGTCTTCGCTGATCTCCTGGTAGTAGTTCTTCCGGACGCCGACGGGGCGGAAGCCGAACCGTCCGTACAGCCGCTGGGCGCCCCAGTTCGTCACCCGGACCTCGAGCGAGATCGCCTCGGCCCCCAGGTCGACGGCCGCCAGGATCAGGTCGCGGAGGATCCGGCTGCCGATGTGCCGGCGGTGGTGGATCGGATCCACCGCCACGTTGGTCACGTGCGCCTCCTCGCCGTAACAGATGAGGCCCCCGTACCCGACCACCTCCCGGTCGATCCGGGCCACGAGGTAACAGCGGTTGCGCGACTCGCTCATCTCGGAGAGGAACAGGTTCGGGCTCCACGGGCGCGGGTAGACCTGGCGCTCGATCGCCATGACGCCGCGCAGGTGGCGGCGCTTCATCCGGGTCACCTCAAGCCGAGGCGCCTCGAGCTCGCTGATCCCAGCTGATCTCCGCATCCGTCTTCCTCAGATACAGCGGCACGACCTCGTGCAGCCGGTCCGTATCCTCACGGATGAACCGGGGCGCCGACACCTCGACCAGGGCCGAGGCCCACGGATGGGCCAGGGCCGCCGGGGCGAACGCGATCCGGGCCGCGGCCCCCTCCAGCTGCTCTCGGTACAGGATGGCACCGTTGCCGACGAGCAGCACCTCCTCGCGCCCGGCCTCGAGCTCGGCGGCCAGCGCCTCCGGCCGGTCGACCCGGAACTCGCCCTCGCGCATCACGCCCCCGGGCACGGCCTGGTAGAAGGCGTAGAACACCTCGCCGCGCCGGGCGTCCAGGACCGCGCAGATCCTCCGGCGGACGGTGCGGACGCCGAGGGCGAGCACGTCGAGCGAGGGCAGCCCGACGATCGGGATCCGCAGCGTCTGCGCCAGGGACTTGGCCACCTGGATCCCGACCCGCAGCCCCGTATAGAGGCCGGGGCCGAGCCCGACGGCCACGCCGCCGACGTTCGAGAGCTCCACGCCCGCCCACCAGAGCGCCTGGCGGATGGCCGGGACCAGCTCGTCCTGGCGGCGGGGCCCGGCGAACTGCACCGCCGCGAGCAGGTCGGCCTCGGTTCCGAGCGCGACCGACGTGTGGTTGGTCGACGTGTCGAGACCCAACACGATCACGCCGGCGCCCTCCAGGGGTCGACGGCCTGCTCCAGCCATTCCCACCGAGCCGTCCAGCCCGGTCCCAGTGGGCGGAGCACGATCCGGCGGTCTTCGTCGTCGCCGGGCACCGTGAGCTCCACCACCAGATGATCGGGCGGCAGCAGGGCTTCGACCACGTCTCCCCATTCGACGAGGAGGACGCCGTCGGGTTCGAGCAGCTCGTGCAGGCCGAGGTCCACCACCTCCTGCACCCGGTCCAGCCGGTACAGGTCGACATGTTCGAGCCGAAGTCGGCCCGCCCGGTACTCGCGGACGAGCGTGTACGTCGGTGAGGCCACGGGGCCGTCGTACCCGGCGCCGCGAGCGACGCCTTGGACGAACGTGGTCTTCCCGGCTCCGAGCTCTCCTGTGAGCGCCACGGCGTCCCCCGGCCTGAGGAGCGGCGCGAGCGCGGCGCCCACGCCTCGGGTGTCCTCCGCCGTGGCGGCGGCGAGCTCCAAGACTCGGCCCATGCTCGTCAGAACAGGCCGAGCTGCTCCTCGGCCGGCTGGGGGCGTTCGGCCAGCGCGGCGCGGATCTCCTGGAAGTCCGCCCGGAGCGAGGCCATCTGTCTCGAGCTCTCCCCGCCGCCGTGCAAGACGGCCGCCGGATGGAACGTGGGGATCACGATCCGGCCGTTCCACGGGAACCGCTGGCCCCGGACCCGGCTGATCGAGACGCTGCTGCCGAGGATGTACCGCGTGGCCCAGTTCCCCAAGGTGACGACGACCACCGGATCGACGAGCGCGATGCGTTCGTCGAGCCACGGTTTGCACGCCTCGAGCTCGTCGGGGTACGGATCGCGGTTTCCCGGCGGGCGGCACAGGACGACGTTGTTGATGTACACGTCCTCGCGGGCGATCTCGATCTCCGAGAGCAGCCGGTTCAGCAGCTGGCCGGCGGCGCCGACGAACGGCTCCCCCTGTTTGTCCTCGTGGAACCCCGGCGCCTCACCGATGAACATCAGGTCGGCGTTCGGATGGCCGATGCCGTAGACCACCTGCGTGCGGCCCTGCGAGAGGCGGCACCGGGTGCACGTGGCCGCCTCGCGGGCCGCCTCCTCCAACGTCCTCACGCCACCGCCCCCTTCCGATCGGGGGCTACCGCTCGCCTTTCGGCTCGCTTCATGAGCCCCCGAACCCCTTCCGATCGGGGGCTACCGCTCGCCTTTCGGCTCGCTTCATGAGCCCCCGAACCCCCCAACCGCCGGAACGCC
>DATHVC010000141.1:0-2584 GCA_035461565.1 Actinomycetota bacterium | reverse complement strand
AGCCGTGTTCGAGACCTCGGACGTGGCCGACGTCGTCGAGCTGGTCCCGGTGTCCGCCGAGGAGCGGTTCAGCGCCCTCCGCGCCGGCAACTATGACGTCCTCGTCCGGAACACGACGTGGACCAGCAGCCGGGACGGCGGCGAGGGCATCGCCTTCGGGCACGTCAACTTCTACGACAGCCAGGGCATGTTCGTGCGCGCGGACAGCGAGTACGAAGAGGTCGCGGACATGGACGGCACGGCGATCTGCGTCCTGCAGGGCACGACCACGGAGCTCAACCTCGCCGACTACATGGGCGAGCTGGGGCTGGACTACGAGGCCGTGACGTTCGAGGAGAACCCGCAGATGCAGGAGGCGTTCCTCGCCGAACGATGCGACGGGTGGACCTCGGACCGATCCCAGCTCGCGGGCATCATCAGTCAGTGGCCGGAGGACGAGGGCGGCCCGGACGCGGTTCGGCTGCTCCCGGACATCATGTCGAAGGAGCCGCTGACGCCGGCCGTGCTCGACGGCGACTCCGGCTGGCAGGACGTCGTGTTCTGGGTGGTGAACGGCCTGATCCTGGCCGAGGAGCTCGAGGTCGACAGCGGCAACCTGGAGCAGATGGCCTCCGACCCGCCGAACGCGGCGGTCGCGTCGCTGCTCGGCGTGGGGTTCGAAGGCGGCGCCCCGCTCGACTCCGGGATCGCGCTGGGGCCCGACTTCCTGCAGCACGCCCTGGCAGCGGTGGGCAACTACGGCGAGATCTACGACCGCCACCTGGGGAGCCAGGGGCTCGGCCTGGAGCGCGACCTGAACGCGCTCTGGACGGACGGAGGTCTCCAGTACGCGATCCCCATCCGATAAGGCGGGAGGGATGACCGGAGGGTCCGTGCATATCGCCGGACCCTCCTGCCCCCTGGAGACGACGGTCGGATGAGCCAGCCCACGATCGCCGTCGCCCGACCGGCGCCGTGGCGGAACGCCCGCGTGCGGCGGGCGCTGGGACAGGTGCTCTTCCTCCTGATCGTCGGTTGGGCGCTCCGGGAGCTGTACCTGAACCTCGAGTTCGGAACTCGCAGGATCGGCCAGGGCCTGTCCTACGACTTCCTCCAGACGCGCTCCGGCATCCCGATCAAGGAGGGGATCGACTACAACCCGAACCAGAGCTATCTCAAGGCGTACCTCGTCGCGCTCGTCAACACCCTGCGCGTCGCGGGCGTGGGGATCGTCCTGGCCAGCGTGCTCGGCCTGGTCGTGGGCGTGGCGCGCCTGTCGACGAACTGGCTGGTGCGCAAGACCGCGCAGGTGTACGTCGAGGCCATCCGGAACACGCCGGTTCTCATCCAGATCATCTTCTGGTACGTGGCGGTGATCCTCACGCTCCCGTTGATCGGCGGCGAGCCCGTCGCCGGCGTGTTCGTCTCGAACCGTGGGACGGCCATCCCCTGGCTTCGCCTCGACGCGGGTGCCGGTGTGTTGGGACTGCTCCTGCTCGTCGCGCTCGTAGTCGGTGCGGCCGCCTGGCTGTGGCGAACCCGCTACAACGAGCGAACCGGACGGCCCCACCACCGGGTGCGGTGGTCGATCGGCGCGTTCCTGCTCCTCGCGGCGGTCGGGTTCCTTGTCACCGGCGGACCCATCCATCTCGAGATGCCCGAGCTCGCGGGCCGGAGGATCCGGGGCGGCTTCCAGGTCAGCAGCGAGTTCACGGCGGTCCTCGTCGGGCTCGTGGTCTACACCGCGGCGTTCATCGCCGAGATCGTCCGGGGGAGCATCCTCGCAGTGGACAAGGGCCAGAAGGAGGCGGCGATGGCGCTCGGATTCACGCCGTTCCAGCAGCTGCGCCTGGTCGTGTTGCCACAGGCGGCGAGGATCGCCATCCCGCCGATCAACAGCCAGTTCCTGAACCTGACGAAGAACTCGAGCCTGGCCGTCGCGGTCGGATATCCCGAGCTCGCCTCGGTGTCCTCGACCATCATCAACCAGGCGGGCCGGGCGTTCCAGGTGACCATCATGGTGATGCTCACGTACATGACGCTCAGCCTCGCGATCTCCTTCGTCATGAACGTGCTGAACCGCTCCGTCGCGCTGCGCGGGGTCCGCCGGTGAGCGAGCGGCTGCCGGAGCAGCTCGAGCGGGCCGCCGCCGAAGAGAAGCCGGTCGTGGCGGTCGCCCCGAGCGCGGCCCCGGTCACCCCCGTCGAATGGCTCCGCGGAAACCTGTTCTCGAGCCCGTGGAACGGCGTCCTCACGATCGTGGTGGCCGGACTCGTCGGGTTCGGGGGTTTCCTCGTCCTCCGCTGGGCCTTCGTCACGGCCGACTGGGACGTCGTCAAGGCGAACCTTCGCCTCTATCTGATCGGGCGCTTCCCGCTCGACGAGGCGTGGCGGGTGTGGGCGTCGGCGTTCCTCGTGGCGACGCTCGCCGGCTCGTCGTGGGGGGCGGTCGCCCCCCGGCTCACGTGGACGCCCCGGACGAACGCGTTGCGGGCGGCTATCGCGATCCTTACGGTCGGGTTCCTGCTCTTCGCCCTCGAGGGCGCGCGGATCTGGGTGCTCGTGCTCGGGCTCGTGGTCGTCGTGGGGCTGGGCGTGGCGGCCG
>DATHVC010000140.1:0-11386 GCA_035461565.1 Actinomycetota bacterium | reverse complement strand
TGCTTGAACCTGGAAGGGTGGATCGGGTTCACTCATCCCGGCGGGTTCACCGAACGTCTGGCCGTGCCGGTCGACCGGCTGGTCCCGATCCCCGAGTGGGTGGACCCCGTGCATGCGGCGCCGGTTTCGTGCGCGCTCGGCACGGCCTATCGATCGGTGGTCGTTCGAGGAGGCGTGCGGGCCGGCTCGGCGGTTGCGGTGATCGGGCTCGGGGGCGTGGGGATCCACGCGGCGCAGGTCGCGAGGGCCGCAGGGGCCCAGGTGGTGGGCTTCGACGTGCATGAGCCGACCCTCGCCGAGGCGCGCCGCCTCGGTCTCGAAGCGCGGGTTCCCGAAGCGGAGACGGCCTCCCGGCTGCTGGAGGAGCGCGACGGCGAAGGCCTCGACGTCGTGATCGACACGGTCGGACACGCCGAGACGCTCACCCTGGCCGACGCCCTGACCCGCCCGGGCGGCCGGATCGTGGGGGTCGGCTACGCCCCGGGCTCGGCGCTGGCCGTTCCCACGCCGAGGTTCGTGCTCGGCGAGCTCGAGCTGATCGGTTCGCGGTACGCCCACCGCGACGACCTCGAGCGTGCGGTCGAGCTCGTGGCGGCGGGGTCGGTGCAGCCGATCGTCGGGATGGTCCGGCCTCTGGAGGAGGTGAACGAGGTCTTCTCCGCATTGGAAGCGGGGGATGTGGTGGGGCGCGCCGTCCTCGACGTCGCCGGCGTCGCGAAAGGCGACCCGCACGCGACGCAGCGAGCCTGAGCGATGCCCCATGAGGCATCGGATATCGTGTATCGACGATCGTCCTGGAGGAGGCGACGGTGGCCCGACGGCCCGAAACCCTGGAACGCGACACGACCGCCAAGGCGGTGGCCGAGCGCCTCCGTGACGAGATCCAGGACGGGACCCTGGAGCCCGGGACCCGCCTGCGCCAGAACGAGATCGCCCGGCGATTCGGCGTGAGCACCACACCGGTCCGCGAGGCGTTCGCCCAGCTACAGGCCGAAGGGATGGTACGCATCGATCCCCACCGCGGGGCGGTCGTCTTCCGCCCGACCCCGGAGGACCTGCTCGAGTTCTACGAGATCCGAGAGGTGTTGGAGTCCTTCGCCGTCGGGCGCGCCATCCCGAGGCTGACGCCGGAGGTGGAACGAACGCTCGGGGGCCTCATCGAACGGATGCGCAAGACCGTCGACGCGCGCAAGTGGCTCCGGCTGAACGACGACTTCCACCTCAAGCTGTACGAGTGCGCCGAGATGCCGCGACTGGCCGCGCTGATCGAGAACCTCCGGGACGCTTCCACGCCGTACATCCACATGTTCGTGGCGGGCCGTCCCCCATCCGAACGCGCCGACGACGAACACCAGGCGATCCTCGACGCCTGCGCGCGCGGGGACGCCGAGGAGGCACAGCGGGCGATCCGCCAGCACCTGAGCTCCGCGGCGCAGAATCTGGTTCGGGCCCTCGGCGGCTCGCCCGAGGCCGAGGCCGAGGCCGAGGCGATGGCGGGCGACGGGTCCGGCGCGGCCCGCTGATCCGGACGGAGTCGGTGCGGGACGACGGTTCCGTGCTCAGCCTGCGAGGCGCAGAGGTTCGGATCGGGGGCCGCCGGATCCTCGGACCGCTCGATCTGGACGTCCGCCGGGGCCAACGATGGGTGCTACTCGGACCCAACGGAAGCGGGAAGACGACCTTGTTGACGCTGGCCGGCGCGCGCCGGCATCCGTCATCCGGGACGGTTCGAGTGCTCGGGACGACGCTCGGCCGCGGCGACGTTCGACGGCTTCACCGACGCATCGGACACTGCAGCCACACGTTGACCGAGATGATGCCGCCGAACCTGAAGGTGCTCGACGTCGTCCTGACCGGGAAGCGGTCGGCCCTCGTGACGTGGTTCGAACCTCTGGACGACGTCGACCGCGCCACCGCTCGCGAACGGCTCGCCGAGGTCGGCGCCGAGACGCTGGTCGACCAAGCGTTCGCCGCGTGCAGCCAGGGCGAACGCCAGCGGGTCCTGCTCGCGCGCGTCCTGTTCGGCCGCCCCGACCTCCTCATCCTCGACGAACCGTCGGCCGGCCTGGACTTCCCGGCACGGGAGTTGCTGATCAACGCGCTCGAGACCGCTGCTCGCCGTTCCGACGCCCCGACCACCCTCCTGGCCACCCACCACCTCGAGGAGGTCCCCCCCTCCACCACCCACGCCGCCTTGCTGAGGGCGGGTCGCGCCGTCGCGAGTGGGCCGGTCGAACGGGTCCTCACCGCGGATCGACTGGGCGAATGTTTCGGCGTGGCGCTGGAGGTGGGCCGACGCAGCGGTCGATGGTGGGCGACGGCTCGGCCCTGACGGCCGAAACGTCAGGGCCGACCCGGGCCGATCACGTCCGCGTTGACGGCGTACGGCGGAACCTGTCCGGCCAGGGCTGCCACGACCTGCTCGGCCGCCTTCCGTTGTTGCTCCGCCATCGATTCCTCGCTGTAGAACGCGGCGTGCGGCGTGATCAGCACGTCGTCTCGATGCAGGAGCGGGTCCCCCGGGACCGGTGGCTCGCGTTCGAGCACGTCGAGGGCCGCTCCGCCCAGGCGCCCGGTTTCGAGCTCGGCGCGCAGGGCGTCGAGGTCCACGAGCGGCCCCCGGGACGTGTTCACGAGCATGGCGCCGTCGCGCAGCAGCCCGAGCTCACGTCCGCCGATCAGATGCCGGTTCTCATCGGTCATCGGCGCGTGCACCGAAACGACGTCCGACTCCGACATCAACGCGTTCAAGTCGGCCGGGCGGACCCCCGCCGCCCGGATCGCCTCATCGGCCACGAACGGATCGGTGGCGAGGATCTCGAAGCCGATCACGGAGGCCTTCTCCGCCAACCGCCGGGCGATGCGTCCGAACCCAACCAGGCCGAGCACCCGGCCGCGGATGCGGTGCAACGGACGCGCGACCATCGGATCCCACCCTCCCCCGCGGACGCTGCGGTCGAGCCGGCCGATCCCACGAACGAGCGCCAGGATCAATGCGAGAGCGTGGTCCGAGACCTCGTCGATGCAGTAGTCGGGGACGTTCGTCACGACGATCCCGCGGCCCGTCGCGGCGGGGATGTCGATGGTGTCCAGCCCGATCCCGTACCGGGCGATGATGCGGCAGCGGCGCAGCCTCTCGATCACCTCCGCCGGGACGGGCGAATAGCAGTTCAGCAGGGCGTCGGCGTCGGCCGCCGCCGCGACGATCTCGCCGGGGTCGCGCAGGTCGCGCTCGTAACGGAGCTCGTGGCCGGCCGCCCTCAGGATCTGGCGTTCGACGTCCAGGTGCGGAAACACGTGGTCGGTGACGACGACGATCCCCACGCCTAGTCACCGTGGGGGGCGAGCGCTCGCCTACCGGCTCGCTCCATGAAGCCCCCGCACTCCCTCATTCCAGCTTGAGCAGCCGCGCGGCATTTCCTCCCAACACCAGCGCCCGCTCCTTCTCGTCCATCCCCTCCACCGCCTGCACGATCCCGACCGGGTCGTCCACCCCCATGTCGTACGGGTAGTCGCTGCCGAGCAACACGTGGTCGGCCCCGTATCGCTCGATCAGCAGCCGGAGATCGTCGGGATCGAACACCATCGTGTCGAAATGCAGCTGCCGAAGGTAGGTGCTCGGCGGTCGCGAGATGTGCTCGCGGCAGTCCTCGCGCATGCGGTACGCGTGGTCGAACCGCGCCGAGTAGAACGGCAGGTACCCACCGCCGTGCACCACGCAGATCTTCAGATCGGCGTGGCGCTCGAGCACGCCGCCGAAGATCATTCGCGAGATCGCCACCGTGGAGTCCAGCGGCATGCCCACGGTGTTGATGAGGTAGTAGTCGGCCAGTCGTTCTCCGTGGGAGAACCCGTTCGGGTGCATCAGCACCAGCACGTCGAGCTCCTCGGCCCGTTGGAGCAACGGCTCGAAACCCCGGTGGTCGAAGTCCCGGCCGTTGACGCTCGTGCAGATCTCGATCCCGGGAAACCCCATCTCGGTGACGACCCGCTCGAGCTCCGCGACGGATGCATCCACGTTCTGAAGAGGAAGGGTGCCCAGTCCGACGAACCGGTCGGGATGGGCCCGGACGATCGCAGCCAGGTTGTCGTTCTGGATTCGCGCCAGCCGAACGCCGAGATCGGGTTCGGTCCAGTAGAAGTATTGCGGGGGAGCGACTGAGATGGCCTGGATCTCGACGCCCATCCGGTCCATGTCGCGAAGACGAACTTCGGCCGAGGTGAGCTTCGGAGTGATCTCGGCCATCAGCTTCTTGTTCGCCGCGTCGGTTGCGGCGCTCGCGTAGTGGAAGAACGGATCTTTGTCCGGCGTGAACATCGGCCGGGTGAGCTCCTGGGCCTCGGTGGACATCACGTGGCTGTGGATGTCGATCGTGGGGGTCGCGACGCCGGTCGACCCGCTCATGCCCGTTCCTTCCCGCCCTCCGGGCGCCACGCGCTCACCCGGCCACCTCCGCCCGAGCTCGCGTCGCCTCACCTCTCGGGAGCACGAAGACGGCCCCGGCGGTTCCGTCCACCGCGCCGATCGCCCCGTCGGCGTCCACGGGCACGTCGACGCCCACGACGGCAGGCACGCCCAGCGAGCGAGCAACCTCGAACACGTGTGCCGCACCACTCCCGCGTCCGGCCACCAGTGCCGCGGCGCCCCACAGCAGTGGGGCGATCGCCGGGACCGGTTCGGATACGACCAACACCTCCCGACCTCCGCGAGGCCATCGGATGCCGGGAGGCCGCAGGTGCACGACCCTCCCCGCGCCGATTCCCGGCGCCGCCGAAACCCCCTCCCATCCCCGACCGTTCGCCGAGGCGACCGAGGCGAGGAACGGCTCCCACCGGCCGGGGCCGCCCCGGGCCCCGACCACCGTTCCTCGCTCGGCCGCGCGGACCTCGCCGGGGGAAAGGCGCCAGATCAGATCCTCGTCGGGGATCGCCGAACGCCTGGCCAGCGTCCGGCCCATCCCGCGAACCAACCCGATCAGGCGCCCGGCCGCGGCCGGGTCGACCGGGCGCAGCCGGGAGAGGGAGGCGAGGGCCGATCTCGGGTCCGGGCCGAGGACCTCGCGGATGGCGGTGGCCGCTCGTGCCCGGGCGCGATGCACTGGCATGCCCCAGGCCCTGGCGGTGAGCTCGTCGGCGAGCGCGATCGCTTCGTCGAGCGCCGCGTCCAGGTCCCGGACGGACGATGGCGGCACCTCCGCGACCGCGGACGACGCGGCCCAGGGCATCACGAAGATGTCTCCCAGCGGGGCCGGGAACCGTGCGGCCAGCTCCGCAAGCCGCTCGGCCACCGGCGGGTACTGACGCGCGGGCGCCCGGCCATCGGCCTCTCCCACGGGCATCCGAACGCGCGGCCGCGCCTGAAGCAGCCAGAGGTCGGCTCCCCGTATCCCCCACTCGATCATCGGAGCGCCGAGCGCCTCGTGGGTTCGGCGAGCGAGATCGGCCGCCCTCCGAAGGGCACCGGCCGGCACCCCCGTCTCCACCGGCCCGCCACCGAGAGGCACATCCACGACCTCTCCGCCGACCCGGCCCGACAACAGCCTCTCGGGCCGGCCCAGGGCGGCGTGGAGCCGCGCCGTTCCGTCCTCCCCGACCTCCGCCGTGCCGCCGGCGTCGAAGGGGACCCACGGCTGAAGGAGCACGGACACTCGGACCTCGCTCGCGGGAACACCCGCGGCTCCGGCGCGGCCGAGCGCGTCGGGGGCGAACGCCGACGCCCAGCACCCTCGGACGGCGACCGGCAGGTCCTGCCGGGAGACGTCCGTGTATGTGGCGAACGCTCCCGCCCAACGGGGATCGTCGTCACGATCGGTCGAAGACCGGACGATGAGCGCCGGTCCGAGGGCGTCCGCCGCAGCGTCCAGGTCGCGCTCGAGCGCGCTCTCCAGGGGAAGTCGGGCGATCGCGAGCCTGGCGGCCGCGCTCGAACGCACCAGCGCGTGGATCCCGGCGCGCGCGGCCGAAGCGGCCGCCTCGGCCGGGACGATCCAGCCCGGCAGGACCGGGAGCCCGGCCCGGCGCGCCCGGGCAAGCCCGGCGGCCTTGCGGCCGACGGCGGCGGCGTCGAGCGCGCTGCGGTCGTTCAGGGAGAGCAACTTCCCCACGATCAGTCGACCACCGTGATCTCGTCGATCGGGAACGAGGTGATGAGCTCGTGGCCGTCATCGGTGACGACGAGCATCTCCTCGAGCCGCACGCCGAAGTCGTGCACCTTCCCGTGTTGCGTCTCGAGCGCGAACACCATCCCGGGCTGGATCTCCACCGGGTGGTCCAGCGACCAGATCCTCGAGATCACCGGCTGGTCGTACTGCGCGAGCCCGAGTCCGTGGCCCCACAGGTTCGCTGCGGCCTGGTCCTCGTCTTCGTATCCCCACGTCTCCATGGCCGAGGGCCACTTCGAGGCGATGTCGCGCGTCGTCACCCCCGGCTTCACCGCGTCGATCGAGTCGCGCAGCCACGTGAGCGCCGTGTCGTAGTAGCGGCGCATCTCGTCGGTCGGCGTTCCGCCGACGCAGAAGGTCCGGTAGACGCACGACTTGAATCCGTTCCACGTGAGCGCCGCGACGTCGATGATGACGAGCTCGCCCGGCCGGATGATGCGGTCGGAGAAGTTCCGCCAGTTGGGCCACGCGTTCGGCCCCGAGGACACGATGACGTCTTCGACGTCTTCGACGCCGGGGAACGAATACAGATACTCGAACCCGAAGGCCGCCACCTGGTTTTCGGTCAGACCCGGCTTGAGGAACTTCGACATCTCGTAGTGGAAGGCGTCGCAGATCGAGCCCACGATGCGGAGGCCGTTCTGCTCGTCCGGGCTCTTGACCGCGCGGGCCTCCATCATCGGCGTCATCCCGTCGGTCCAGGTGATCCCGGCCTGCTCGAACGCCCGCATCATGTTGATGTCGATGAAGTCCACGCCGAGCGGCTGGTCCTTCACCCCGGCGTCCTCCAGGTCGTTCACGAGGGCCTTGGTGAACTTCTCGACCTGCATCTGCGACGCGGCGCCGGCGGCGCCTTTGATCCAGGCGAACGAGTGCCGCACGTTGGCCGGCGGGATCCAGGGGGAGTTCTTCAGGATGTGGATCCCGATGTCGCCCTGCTCGTAGACGATGGGCTCCTTGCCTTCGCACAGGACCGCGTACCGGAGGCCCGGCTTGAGTCGGTTCCAGCCCGGAGTGAGCGTCGAGGTGACGTACCGGGCGTTCTCGTCGTACATCAGCAACAGCGCCCCGAGCCCGTGGCGCTTCATGGCCTCCCGCGCCCGCTGGAGCCGCCACTGCCGGACGGCCGCCCAGTCGATCCCGATCTTCCACTCGAGGTTGGCGTACCCGAACGTCTCCTTCATGCCGTTGCCTCCGCGCTTCCGGTGACCTGTTCCACGATCTCCAGGAACTCGTCGTCGTCGAGCAGCGCCTTCGTGGCAAGCGACCGCTCCTTGACCTGGTCGAGCATCACCTGGAGCTCTTCGGGCGTGGCCGTCCGGCCGTGGCGATCGAGCGCCGCGGCGACGGAGTCCAGGCCCGATCCCTTCCCGAGGACGAGCCTGGGGTGCGGCTGGCCGACGAGCTCGGGCCGGTAGGGGAACGATTCGACGAGGTTGTCGCCGACGTTGCGGACCCAGGTCGTGATGATGCCCGACTCGACGTTGAACAAGCGCTCGCCGACCACCGGGCGGTTGGACGGCTGGGTCACGTCGGCCAGAGACATGACCAGCTTCGAGAGCTCGAAGAACTTCTCGGTCCGGATGCCGGTGTCGATGCCGTACATGGTCAGCAAGGCGAGCACCGTCTCCTCCATCGGCGTGTTGCCGGCGCGTTCGCCCATGCCTGTGACCGTGGTCTGGATGACCCCGACCCCTTCGCTCACGGCCAGCAACGTGTTCGCCACGCCCAGGCCGAAGTCCATGTGGAAGTGGGTCTCGAGCGGGACGCCCAGCGCGTCCTCTGTGTACTTCACGAACAGCTGGACGCCGTGCGGCGAGAGCACCCCGAACGTGTCGACGAGCCCGACCGCGTCCACGTGGCCGTCTTTGGCCACCCGTTCGATGAGGCCGAGGTAGTCACCCAACCCGGCGCGGGTGGCGTCGATCGGGAAGAACGACACGCTCAGACCGAGCTCGTTCGCCAGGCTGGTCGCCTCGATCGAGGCGTCGATGGCGCGTTCGACCGGCCAGCGGTACGCCTGCTCGATGAGGTGATGGCTCGAGGGGATCTCCATGACCACGCCGTCGACGCCGCAGTCGGCGGCTCGCTTCACGTCCTCGACCATGCACCGCGAGAAGGCGTAGATCTTCGACGGGAGACCGAGCTTCACGATCTCGCGGACGGCTGCTTCGTCGGCCGGGGACACGGCCGGCAGGCCTGCCTCGATGCGATGGACCCCGGCCTCGGCCAACGCCTCGGCGATCCGCACCTTATCGTCTTTGGTGAACACCACCCCGGCCTGTTGCTCCCCGTCGCGGAGAGTGACGTCGTGCACCTCGACGGTGCGGGGAAGCTCCAGATGGTCCCGCACCTCCGGCAGGAAGTTCCATGGGCTCGTGAACCATCGATCGGTGTGCCAGGGCTCCTGCGTCATCCGCTCCTCCTCCGCTTGTGCACTATATACGATCCGTCGCGCCTCGTGGCGCAACTCCAGAGGGTCGGCCCTCGGGCAAGGCGCGGTCGACCCCGACATTAGATATCGTGCGTTCTACATGGCCGGCCTCTAGGAGGCGAATCCCGCGATCGGGGGGATTGGCGCGATGGACGTGCGGTTCACGGAGCAAGGTGGGTTCGTCGGGCCGCCGGATGGCCGTCAGTTTCCGCGGTTCATGGGGCCGTCGACCTTCGCGCGACTTCCGCGGATCGACCAGGTCGACCGCTGGGACGTCGCGGTGGTCGGCGTGCCCTTCGACATCGGCACCAGCTACCGGCCCGGTGCCCGTTTCGGGCCCATCGGGATCCGCCAGGGATCACGCATGATCCGGAACTGGCACCCCGCTCTCGCGGTCGCGCCGTTCGGCACGCAGCAGGTGGTGGACGCAGGCGACATCCCGTGCAGCGCCTTCGTGATCGACGACGCCGTCGCCGCCATCGAACGCGGAGCCGAGGAGCTCGCCGAGACGTCGGGCACCCTGATCGCGCTGGGAGGGGATCACACGATCGCGTTCCCGTTGCTCCGGGCGGCGCGTCGCCGCCACGGACCGGTGGCGCTCGTCCACTTCGACGCGCACGTGGACACGTACGACACGTACATGGGAGCGCCGTTGACCCACGGAACCCCGTTCCGTCGCGCCGCCGAGGAGAAGTTGTTCGACAAGGACCGCTCGATGCACGTCGGTGTTCGTGGCCCGAAGTTCGGTCCCGAGGACCTGATCGAAGACGCGGGGTTCGGGTTCGTCACCATGGGGACGTGGGAGATCGAGTCGATCGGGATCCAGGGCTACGTCGAGCGGATCCGCGAGCGGGTGGGCGACGCCCCCCTGTACGTCTCGATCGACATCGACGTGTTGGACCCGGCATTCGCCCCGGCGACCGGGACGCCCGAGGCCGGCGGGTTCAGCAGCCGGGAGCTGCTCGGCATCCTTCGGGGCCTCCGCGGGCTCCACTTGGTGGGCGCGGACATCGTCGAGGTGGCTCCCGCATACGACCACGCCGAGATCACGTCCATCGCCGCGGCCAACGTCGCATACGAGCTCATCTCGCTGCTCGCGCCTGGGACGGCGACGGGCTCGAGCCCCTGACGGGACCCCGACGAGGGTCGGAGGCGACCGGCCCTACCCCGTTCGGTCCGGTCGTGGCCCCGGCTCCTCGCCATAAACCTCCGGATTGAACAGGCCCGGGGGCCGCCTGTCCTCGATCATCGCGCGCAGGTTCTCGACGACGGCGAGGCTCATGGCATCGCGCGCCTCGACGGTGGCGCTGCCGATGTGCGGCGTGAGGATCACGTTCGGGAGCTCGAGGAGCTCTGGGCTGGGACGCGGCTCACCGACCGGCGGCTCCTGCCAGTAGACGTCCAGGCCGGCCCCGGCGATCCTCTTCGAGCCCAGCGCCTCCACGAGCGCCGACTCGTCGACGATCCGACCACGAGCCGTGTTGACGAAGAACGCGCTCGGCTTCATGAGCCCGAACTCCCGTGACCCGAACATCCGGTGGGTCGTCGGGTTGTACGTCGTCATCACCACGACGAAGTCGACGAGCGGCAGCAGCTCGTGGAGCGAGGGGGCCCATCCGACTCCGAGCTCGCGCTCACGCTCATCGGGCAGACGCGTCCGCTTCGTGTAGAGGATCTCCATCTCGAACGCGCGGAGGCGCCGCACGATCTCGGTGCCGATCTCGCCGAGCCCGACCATCCCGACGGTCTTGCCGGACAGCTCCGTCGTGAGGAAGGTCGTCGACTGCTCCTGGTGGAACCGGCCCTCGCGTACGAATCGGTCGGCTTCGACGAGCCGCCATGCGAGGCCGAGCACGAGCGCGCACGTCAGGTCGCACGTCGTCTTCGTGATCACGTGCGGGACGACCGTCACCGGGAGCCCGCGGCGGGTCGCGGCCTCGACGTCGACGACGTTCGGGAACAACGCCATCGTCGCGATGCCTTTCAGCCGCGGCGCCGCTGCCATCACCCCATCGTCGATCGGGGTGTCGCCGAGCATCCACAGGTAGTCGCAGTCGGCGACCCCGGCCAGCAGGGCGTCGCGTGAGATCATCCGCTCGGACTCGTGCACCTCGACGTTCGCGATCTCCTCGAGCGCGCGCCGGCCCGCGTCCATGATCGGTTGCACGACGAACACCCTGGGTCTCGTCATCGGTCCTCCTGGTCGTTCCGCGTGGTGGCCTACGCGACCGGCGCGCGCTCAAAGATCGACGCCGCGGTCCCGCGCAGCACCTGCTCGCGTTCGTCGTCGGTGAGTTCCGTCATCGTCTCGAGCCTCCCCACCGGATCGTCGAACGTCATCGGCGCCGGCCAGTCCGTGCCGAACACCACTCGGTCCGCCCCCACCACGTCGATCAGGAATCGGAGGTTGCGCGCGGTGTACACGACAGTGTCGTAGTAGAAGCGGCGCGCGTAGGCGCTCGGCCGGTCCTGCGACCGGCCGCGCAACTCCGGCCAGACGTCCCAGCCCTTGTCGAGCCGATCGAGCGCGTAGGGGACATAGCCGCCGCCGTGACACAGGCACACCGTGAGGCCGGGATGCCGGTCCAGCACACCGCCGTAGATCAGGGAGGCGAAGGAGATCGTCCGGTCGGTCAGGTTGCCGATCGAGTTGTCCAGGAAATACCGGTTGATCCGGAGCGCCACCGTCGTCGGCGCGTACTGGTGGAACAGCAGGAACACGCCGAGGCCCTCGGCCGCCTCCCAGACGGGCTCGAACCGGTCGTCGTCGTAGGTCACGCCGTTGACGTGG
>DATHVC010000139.1:0-4194 GCA_035461565.1 Actinomycetota bacterium | reverse complement strand
ACGACGAGGACCGCGCGGACGCCGTCGACCTCGCCCGGCGGCGTGGTCGGAGAGGGCGGCACGACCGGCGCCGTCCCGATCGCCGGGGAGGGCGACGCCGCGGTGGCCGGCGGTGGGGCGGGGGCTTCGACCTCTCGCGGGCGCTGTCCGGTGACGAACAGGGCGGCAGCGGCCGCGATGGACAGCACGGTCACCAGGACGACCGGCCACCGCCGCGGCCGGGGCTCGACCGGCAGCAGCGTCGGGTCGGCGGGCTCCGCCTCGAGATCGTGCTGGCGGTCGAAGGCCTCGACGAGGGGTTCGGTCTCCAAGCCGAGGAACTGCGCGTATTCGCGGAGGAAGTGGCGAGCGTAGACCGGGGCGGGGTAGTCCTCGATCGGGGCGTCTTTCTCGAGGGCGCTCAGGAACACGGATGGGATCCGGGTCGCGCTGGCCGCCTGGGACAGCTGGGCTCCTCGCCCGCGGCGGGCACGGTGCAACGTGGCACCGACCCGGCCGGAAGCCGGGACGGGCGCGCCGTGCTCGACGTCGTTGCGGACGCTGGCCATGGGGATCGTTCGCGAGCCGCAACCTCAAGGTTTCGCACGGTCGGGGCCCGGCCGTCAACCCGCCGGTCGCCCTACGACGGGTCGTACGCGAGGTTGGGCCGGAGCCAGCTCTCGGCCTCCCGTCGATCCATCCCGCACCGAGCCGAGTAGTCCTCGACCTGGTCCCGGCCGAGCCGGCCGACGTTGAAGTACCGGGACGCGGGGTGGGCGAGATACAGGCCGGAGACGCTCGCGGCGGGCGTCATCGCGAACGTCTCGGTCAGACCCATGCCGATCCGATCGACGTCCAGCAGCTCGAACAAGGTCCGCTTGCGCGAATGGTCGGGACACGCGGGGTAGCCGAACGCGGGACGGATGCCCCGATACCGCTCCTCGATGAGCTCCTCGTTGCTCAGCTTCGGGCCGGTCTCGTACCACTCGCCGCGGACCACCTCGTGAAGCCACTCGGCGGTGGCCTCGGCCAGCCGGTCGGCCAGCGCCTTGACCATGATCGCGGCGTAGTCGTCGTGTGCGCGCTCGAACGACGCCGCGAGGTCGTCCGCGCCGAGCCCGGCCGTGACGGCGAAGGCGCCGATGTGGTCGGCGAGCCCAGTGTCGGCCGGCGCCACGAAGTCGGCCAGGGAGCGGCTCGGACGATCGTCCCCGTGATCGGCCTGCTGCCGCAACATGGGGAAACGACGACGGTCCTCGAGCACCACGTCGTCGCCCTCGCTCCAGGCTCGCCAGTATCCGTACACCCCTCGGGCCGTCAGCGACCCGTCCCGGACGATGGAGTCGAGCAGCTCGTTGGCGTGGTCGTAGAGCTCCCGGGCGGCGGAACCGTGCCGGGGGTGTTCCAGGATCTGGGGGAACCGCCCCTTGAGCTCCCACGCCGTGAAGAAGAACGTCCAGTCGATGTAGTCGCGCAGGGTCGCGAGGTCCGCGTCCACCACCCTCGAGCCGGTGAACGGCGGCGCGGCGAGGTCCTCGGCTCGCCAGGTGATGGGCGCGCGGCGCTCGACGGCGACGCGGTAGGGGAGCAGGGGCTGGGACTCGCGTTCGGCGTGCAGGCGCCGGAGCCGATCCTGCTCCTGGCGGTTCTCGCGATCGAGCTTCTCGCGCCGCTCGGGGTCGAGCAGGTCCGAGACCACGCCCACCACCCGCGACGCATCGAGCACGTGGACGACCGGCGGCGTGTATTCGGGGGCGATCCTCACGGCGGTGTGTTGCCGCGAGGTGGTGGCCCCGCCGATCAACAGGGGCAGGTCGAGCCCCCGGCGCTCCATCTCGGCCGCGACGTTCTGCATCTCGCCGAGCGACGGTGTGATCAGTCCCGAACAGCCCACGATGTCGCAACCCTCGGCCACCGCCGTGTCGAGCAACACGTCGGCGGGGACCATGACGCCGAGATCGATCACCTCGTAGTTGTTGCAGCCCAAGACGACTCCCACGATGTTCTTGCCGATGTCGTGGACGTCTCCTTTGACCGTGCACAGGATCACCTTGCCGTTGGCGCGGTCGCCGGACGGGCCGAGGCGAAGCTTCTCCTCCTCCATGAACGGCTCGAGGTAGGCCACGGCCTTCTTCATGGCCCGGGCGCTCTTCACGACCTGCGGCAGGAACATCTTGCCGGCGCCGAACAGGTCTCCCACGATCCGCATGCCGGCCATCAGCGGGCCTTCGATCACCTCGAGCGGGCGCTCGTAGGCTTGGCGAGCCTCCTCGGCGTCGGCCTCGATGAAGTCGTCGATCCCGTGCACGAGCGCGTGGGCCAGCCGGTCCTCGACCGGGGATTCGCGCCACGAGAGGTCCACGGTGGTCTTCCGGGCCTCGCCCTTCACGGTCTCGGCGAACGCCACCATGCGTTCGGTGGCGTCGGGCCGGCGGTTGAAGATCAGGTCCTCCACGTGTTCGAGCAGGTCCGGTGGGATGTCCTCGTACAGGCCGATCTGGCCGGCGTTCACGATGGCCATGTCGAGACCCGCGGCGATGGCGTGGTACAGGAACGCCGAGTGAATGGCCTCGCGCACCGGGTCGTTCCCGCGGAAGCTGAATGAGAGGTTGGAGACGCCGCCGGAGACCTTCACGCCGGGGTACCGCTCCTTCAGGATCCGCGTGGACTCGATGAACGCCACGCCGTAGTCGGCGTGTTCGTCGATGCCCGTTCCGATCGCCAGGATGCAGGGATCGAAGATCACGTCTTCGGGATCGAAGCCCGCCCGTTCGGTGATCAGGCGGTACGCGCGGTCCAGGATCTGGACCTTGCGCTCGACGGTGTCGCCCTGCCCCCGCTCGTCGAAGGCCATGACCACGACCGCCGCGCCGTAGCGGCGGATCAGCGACGCCTTCGCCAGGAAGTCGAGATCGCCTTCCTTGAGGCTGATCGAGTTCACGACGCCCCGTCCCTGGAGGCACTTCAAGCCCGCCTCGATGACCTCCCACTTCGACGAGTCCACCATCACCGGGACCCGGGCGATCTCCGGCTCGGTGGCGATCAGGTTGAGGAAGGTCGTCATGGCCTTCGGCCCGTCGAGCAGGTCCGCATCCATGTTGACGTCGAGCATGTTCGCGCCGCTGCGGACCTGATCGGCGGCGATCTCGACCGCGCCCTGGAAGTCGCCGGCTTCGATCAGACGCCGGAACCGGGCGGACCCGGTGACGTTCTGCCGCTCGCCGACCACCACGAACCCCGTGTCGGGGGTGATCTCGAACGGCTCCAGGCCGCTGAACCCCGTGAGGCGTCGCGGTTCGGGCGGTCGCCGTGGCGCCAGCCCCTCCGTCGCGGCGGCGATGGCGCGGATGTGTTCGGGGCCGGTTCCGCAACAGCCGCCCAGGACGTTGGCCAGCCCGCTCTCGGCGTATTCACGCAGGTAACGAGCGGTGATCTCGGGCCGCTCGTCGTAGCCGCCGAACGCGTTCGGCAGTCCGGCGTTCGGATAACACGTGGTCCAGATCGGCGCGACCCGGGCCAGCGCCTCGAGGTACGGACGCATGTCGGCCGCGCCGAGCGAGCAGTTCACGCCGACGCTGAAGGGCTCCGCGTGGCGGATCGAGAGCCAGAAGGCGTCGATCGTCTGGCCGGACAAGGTCCGGCCGCTCCGGTCGGTGATCGTCACCGAGACCATGAGCGGCACGTCCGGCGCGACGTCTCGAGCCGCGGCGAGGGCCGCCTTGGCGTTGAGCGTGTCGAAGATCGTCTCGAGGAGCAACACGTCGACGCCCCCGTCCACGAGGCCCCGGATCTGCTCGGCGTAGGAGGCGCACAGCTCGTCGAACGTCAACGCCCGGTAGGCCGGCTCGTTGACCCGCGGCGACAGCGACAACGTCTGGTTGGTCGGCCCCACCGAGCCCGCCACGAACCGCACCCCGCCCACCGCGTCCACCGCCCGACGGGCGATCTGGGCGCCGGCCCGGTTCATCTCGTAGACGAAGTCCTCGAGCCCGTAGTCGGCCTGCGACACCGATGTGGCGGTGAAGGTGTTCGTCGTGACCACGTCGGCGCCCGCCTCGAGGTAGGCCCGGTGGATGGACTCGACGACGTCGGGGCGAGTGAGGTTCAGGAGATCGGGGTCTCCCGTGACGTCGTTCGGGTGGTGGTGGAAGCGCTCCCCTCGGTAGTCGGCGTCGGTGAGGCCCCGCTCCTGGATCGCGGTGCCGTAGGCCCCGT
>DATHVC010000138.1:0-17338 GCA_035461565.1 Actinomycetota bacterium | reverse complement strand
TCGACGGGCAACCCGGCCTGCGACGCCGCCAGAAGGACGACCCCGGTGGCGCGGGCGACCGGCATGGCGGTGCGCTGGTTGCGGTTCCAGGCCACGCGCTCAACGGCGACGGCCTCCGGACGATGCCGCGCGATGGCGTCGCGAACGGCCTCGTGGATCAGCCGCAGGCGGGCCTCCTCGGCCAGGTCGACCGGCGTTCGGACCGTGGCGGCGAACCGCAGCTCCGGCCGGCGGCCCCGCCGGCCCACCGCCGCCAGGCCGAGCGCGGACATCCCAGGGTCGACCCCGAGGACGCAGGAATCGAACACGTGTTCAGTCTCGGGGAGGGGCCGGCCCAGTGCAAGCATCTCGGTGACCCGACCCGGCGGGGAGGACGTCACCCGGTGAGCTCGGCCATCACCGACTCGGGGATGTCGAAGTTCGCGTAGACGTTCTGCGTGTCGTCCAGGTCCTCGAGCGCCTCGAGCAGCGCGAGCACCTGTTTTGCCTGCGTGCCGTCAACCGGCACGGTGTTCTGCGGCACCATCGTGAGCTCGGCCGAGAGCATGGGGACGCCGGCGGCCGAGATCGCGTCGCGGACCCCGGCGAACGCGGTGGGTTCGGTCGCGATCTCCCACGTGCTCTCGGCGTCGCGGAGGTCGTCGGCGCCGGCCTCCAGCGCGATCTCGAGCAGCCCCTCCTCGTCGGGCGCGGCGTCTTTCTCGATCTGGATCAGGCCCTTGCGCTGGAACATCCACGCCGTGCTGCCGGACTCGCCGAGGTTGCCGCCGTTGCGGGTGAACGCGTGCCGGACCTCCTGGGCCGTTCGATTGCGGTTGTCCGTGAGGCACTCGACGAACACGGCCACGCCGCCGGGGCCGTACCCCTCGTACGTGACCTCTTCGTACCTGGCGCCCCCCTCGAGCTCGCCGGTCCCGCGTTTGATGGCCCGGTCGATGGTGTCGACGGGGACGGACGAGGCCCGGGCCTTCTCGATCGCGGAGGCGAGGGTCATGTTGGCCTTCGGGTCGCCGCTGCCCCCCTCGCGCGCGGCGACCTCGACCGCGCGCAGCAGCTTGGCGAACTCGTTGCTGCGTCTGGCGTCGGCGGCGCCCTTCTTCCGTTTGATCGTCGCCCACTTGGAGTGGCCCGACATCGCCTCACACCCTCCCCAGGAGGTACTCGTGCAGCCCGGTCTCCCCGACGAGCTCCGGATGGAAGGATGCCACGACCAGCCGGCCCTGCTCCAGGACGACCGGATGGCCCTCGTATTCGGCCAGGACCCGGACGTCCGGCCCCACGTCCTCGACCACCGGAGCGCGGATGAAGACCCCCCGGACCGGGTGGTCGACGCCGTCCACCTTCAGGTCGGCTTCGAAGGAGTCCACCTGCCGGCCGTAGGCGTTGCGGCGGACCCCGATGTCCACCAGCCCGAACAGCGGCTCCAGCCCCTCGACCCGCCGGGCCATCACGATCATCCCGGCGCACGTGCCCAGGATCGGCATTCCCGCGTGCGCGCGCTCCACGATCGGGTCCACCAGCTCGGCCCTGCGGGCGAGCGTGCTGATCGTCGTGGACTCGCCGCCGGGGATGGCCAAACACTCGACGCGTGCGAGGTCCTCCGGCGTCCGCACCTCGATCGGCGTGGCTCCGGCGTCCGCGAACACCCGCGCGTGCTCCCGGAAGTCGCCCTGCAGGGCGAGGACTCCGGCCTTCATCACCACCCGCGGGTCTGGAGCAGACCCTCCTCGCCGAGGTCCTTGATGTCGAGGCCCGGAATCGGCTCACCCAGGCCGCGGGAGACCTTGGCCAGCGCGTCGGGATCCTGGAAGTGCGTGGTGGCCTCCACGATGGCCCGCGCCCTCGGCGCCGGGTCCTCCGACTTGAAGATGCCGGATCCGACGAACACGCCGTCCACGCCGAGCTGCATCATCAACGCGGCGTCGGCCGGCGTGGCGATGCCGCCGGCCGCGAAGTTGACCACGGGCAACGTCCCGCTCTGCGCCACCAACCGGACGAGCTCGACCGGGGCGCCGAGCTCTTTGGCCGCCCCGACGTGCTGCTCGGGACGGAGCGTCGTGAGCCAGCCGATCTCGCGGAGCATCGTCCGCTGGTGCCGCACGGCCTCCACGACGTTTCCGGTCCCGGCCTCCCCCTTGGTCCGGATCATGGCGGCGCCTTCGCCGAGCCGCCGAAGCGCCTCGCCGAGGTTCCGGGCGCCACACACGAACGGGACGGTGAACGCCCACTTGTCGATGTGGTGCTCCTCGTCCGCCGGGGTCAACACCTCCGACTCGTCCACGTAGTCCACTCCCAGCGCCTGGAGGATCTGGGCCTCGACGAAGTGTCCGATCCGGGCCTTGGCCATCACCGGGATCGAGACGACCTGCATGATGTCCTCGACCTTGGTGGCGTCGGCCATCCGCGCCACGCCGCCCTCCGCGCGGATGTCCGCCGGCACGCGCTCGAGCGCCATGACGGCCACGGCCCCGGCGTCTTCGGCGATCTTCGCCTGTTCGGCCGTGGTGACGTCCATGATGACGCCGCCCTTCAACATCTCGGCCAGCCCGGACTTGACGCGGAAGGTGCCGGTCTCGCGCTCCACGGGAATCCCCTCCTCACGCTCCCGCACGGGGCGAAATGCCCTGCTCATCGAGTCTACCGCCCGCCGGGACGGCCATTCCCGGTCCAGTTGGACCCTGGACGGACCGCTCAGGCGCCGGGTTTGGCGAAGGAGACCTTCACGAAGCTCGGGACGAGCTGGACCCAGGTCCGGCCGGGCGCGAGCGTGATCTCGTCGCCGTCGTTCGTCACGAACCGGGTCACGTCCTCGAGATCCTCCCGCTCCCAGCGCCCCAGGATCACCCGGCCGTCGCGGAACAGGTAGGCCCGCCCCGATCCCGTGAGCTCGACCTCGGGTGACGGGTTGCCGGCGGCGTCGACGATGTTGCTGTCCGTGACCTCCACGACCTGCACGACGAGGTTCGTGGCCGCGACCGGCGCCCCGTCCTCGAGGGTGTCGGGCACCCCCCCGTACGAACGCATCCAGGCGCCGGCACCGCGATCCCACGTCCACACCACGTTGGACGCCGACGAGAAGGGCACCTGGATGGTGGCGACACGCCGGGACCGGCCCTCCCACTCGTCCGCGTACGCGAACAATGGACGCGGGGGCCCCGGCGTCTTCCGACCCGCCTTCCACAGATCGGTGGTGGAGGCAAAGGCGTTGTGCGGCGCGGCGCGGCTGGAGTCGAACGTGTACACCTCCGAGGCGGCATCGATCCCCACGTCCGTGAGCCCGGCCTCCCGCAGCTGCTGCACGATCGAGCTCACGCCGCCGGAGTAGGCGAACAGCGGCGAGCCGAGCTGGCGCAGGAAGTTGGGATCGGTGGTCCGCACGCTCCGGACGGGCCCGACCCGATCGGACTTCCCGCAGTGGAAGATCGCGATGAACCGCGTGTATCCGCCCTCGACCGGCTCTTCGACGACGACATCGGCCTGGTTCAGCGCGGCCTGCGGCCGCGCGGAGGGCGCGTTGTCGATCTTCACCGCCAGCGCGGGCCGGGCGGGCGGCTCGTCCGGGACCTCCTCGCCGGTGAGCGGGCAGACCTCGGGGGGCGGCGGCGGCTCCTCCATGATGCCGACGGACTCCATGGCGCCGCGAACGGCGCTCCGGACGAACGCGGGAGCCTGGCGCGGGAACAACGCGAAGAATCCGATCGTGGCTCCGGCGATCGCGGCCGTCGTCGCGACCGCCACGATCTTCCCGCGACGCGAGAGCGAGAACCGTCGGCGGGGGGGCGTGCGGTGGGAACCGGACATGTTCGGGGGGAACCTCCTGCATGCGGGCGTATTGGCAGGCCGGGCGGCGCGCCGGCAGCCCGTGCCGGGCCAGGATGTTACCGGGGCATCGCTGACGCCTCAACGACGCGACGGCGAACTCCACGACTTCTCCGCTACATCTCCTCCAGCCGGCGGATGCGCTCCTCGATCGGCGGATGGGTGCTGAACAGCCGCTCCAGCGGCCCGATGCGTTCGCCCTCCAGGCGCGATGGTTGGTTCAGCCACAGGTGCGCCGTCGCGTTGTTGGCCGAATGCATGGGGATCCCGCTCGCCTGGCCGATCTTGCGCAGCGCGCTCACCAGGCCCGGGGGGTACCGCGTGAGCAGCGCGCCCTGCGCGTCGGCGAGGTATTCGCGCTGGCGCGAGACGGAGAACCGGATCACCTGCGCGAACAGCGGAGCCAGGATCAGCAGCACGAGTCCCACGGCGAGCAGGATCGCGCCCGCCGGTCCGCCCCGGTCCGAGCCGCGCCGCCCGCGCATCCCGCCCCACCAGAACGCTCGCGTGAAGAACTCCGAGAGCAGGATCACCGAGCCGGCGAGCGTGGCCACCACCGTGCCGACCAGGATGTCGCGCCCCACCACGTGCGCCAGCTCGTGGCCCACGACCCCTTCGAGCTCCACCCGGTTCAGCGACTCGAGCAGCCCCTGCGTGACCGCGATCGACGAGTGTTCGGGGTCGCGGCCGGTGGCGAAGGCGTTCAGCGCCCGCTCCGGGACCACGTAGACGCGCGGTTTCGGGATGCCGGCCGCGATGGCGAGCCCCTCCACGATGTTGTGCAGGCGAGGCTCGTCTTGCGGGGTGACCTCCCGCGCGCGGGTGGAGGCCAGGACCACCCGGTCCCCGTACCGATACGAGCCGAACGCCATGGCGGCGGCGATCACCAGGGCGACGACCAGCCCGGCCACCGGCGAGTCGAACCACAGCCCGAGCGCGAATCCCAGCGCCCCGAGCAGCAGCACCGCACCGGCGATCAGGAGCCAGGTGCGGCGTCGGTTGGCGGCGATCTGCTCGTACACGGGCTTAGAAGCCCACCTGTGCCGGACCGCGGACGGGGTCCTCGATGTCGAAGAACTCGCGCGGCCCGAACCCGAACGCCCGGGCGACCAGGTTCGAGGGGAACGAACCGATCAGCGTGTTCAGGCGCATCACCTGGTCGTTGTAGAACTGCCGGGCGTAGGCGATCTTCGACTCGGTCCCGGTCAGCTCCTCTTGGAGCGCGAGGAAGTTCTGGTTCGCCTTGACGTCCGGGTAGGCCTCGACCACGGCCAGGAGCTGGCGAAGGCCGCGCGTGATCTGGTTCTCGGCATCGGCCTGATCCGTGATCCCATGGGCGTCGATGGCGCGGGCGCGGGCCTCGGTGACCCGTTCGAACAGCTCTCGCTCGTGCGCCGCGTATCCCTGCACGGTCCGGACGACGTTGGGGATCAGGTCGTATCGGCGCCGGAGCTGGACGTCGATCTGCGACCAGCCGTTGTCCACTCGGGCGCGCAGCGACACGAGCCGGTTGTAAACGAGGACCGCGGCGAGGACGACGACCGCCCCGGCGCCGATGAGCACCCACACCCAGACCGGCACGGCGGGATATTACGAGCGGCGCCCGGCCCCGACCACGCGGCGGTACACGGCTTCCACGCGCGGCGCCACGACGTCCCACGAGAACTCCGAAGCGCGCTCGCGGCCGGCACGAGCGAGCGTCGCGGCCAGGACGGCGTCTTCGAGCACGCGCCGGATCGCCGCCGCGAGCGCCGCCGGGTCGTCCCGCGGGACGAGCAGTCCGTCGATCCCGTGGCGGACCACCTCGCGATAGCCGGGGATATCGGTGGCCACCACCGGCACGCCCGCCGCCATCGCCTCGACCAGGACGATGCCGAAGCTCTCCTGGTCCAGGGCCGGCGACACGAAGACGTCCGCGGCGCCGTAATAGGCGGGAAGTTCCTGGTTCGGGACGGATCCGAGCATCACAACCCGTCGCCGGTCGTGCTCGGACAGGAGGCCCACCGCTCCGCGGTCCCGGCCCCGGCCGGCCACGACGAACGACACGTCCCCGAGCTCGCTCGCCAAACGCCCGAAGGCCCGTACGGCCACGGCGAACCCCTTCTGGGGATCCAGCCGGTTCACCCACAGGACGATCCGACCGGGCGGCAGCTCCGGCGGCCGAACGTGGCCCCCGGCGAACCGCTCGACGTCCACCCCGTTGGGAACGATCTCGACGGCGCCGCGGACCACGCGTCCCAGGTATTCCGCGGCGGCGTCCGACACGGCGATCGACGCGGCAAGGCGCCGATGGACCTGGCGCAGGGCGGGGGCGGAGAGCTCGAGCAGCCGTGAACGGTCCGCGTACGCATGGAACGTGGCCACCACCGGCGCCGTCGCGGCCATCGTGGCCAACATCGACGTGCTGGGCGAGAACGGCTCGTGCACGTGGACGACGTCCGGTTCGAACACCTCCATCAGGCGACGGATCTTCCCGAACGACCGGCGGGAGAAGCAGATGGGAGCGACCGTTCCCCCGTAGGGGACGCGGACGGCTCGGCCCACCACCCGGACCTTCGAGTCCGCGGTGGTCGCCGTCGTGGCCGGTGCCACCACCAGGGCTTCGTGGCCTCGCCCCTCCAGGGCGGCGGCGAGTCGTTCGACGTGGACCTGCACCCCGCCCGGCACGTCCACGGCGTACGGGCAGGCCAGGAGGACGTTCACGGGGTCAGTCCCAGCCCGCCTGGAACAGGTGCCAGTCCGAGGGCCGGGCCGCGATGGCGCGTTCGAACTCGGCGGCCATCCTCCGCGAGAGCGCGGTTACGTCGCCCCGGGTGCTGCCGGTCGGCTCGATCGCGAGCGGCTCGCCGATCTCGATCCGCCATCCCGACGTCGTCGTGTACACCGGGCAGACCAGCAGGGGCGCGCCCGTGCTCAGGGAGAGCAACGCAGGGCCGGCCGGGACTCGCCGCGTCGCGCCGAACATCTCCACCTCGATGCCCCGTCCGGTGAGATCCCGGTCGGCGACCAGCGCGACCACCCAGTTCCGCTCGAGCAACTGCTTGAGCTGCTGCCCGACGTGGCCGTTCTTCGACAGGGGGATGATGCGCATGCCGAGCTCCTCCCGGTGCCGCAGGAACAACTCGGAGAGCCGGGCGGGGCGGAGCTCCTCGGCGACCGCGGCGATCGCGTACCCATTGACCGCGAGGTAGTGGCCGCCAATGTCCCAGTTCCCCATGTGCGGGAGCGCGGCGATGCAGCCGTGCCCCGCGGCGAGTGCCTGGTCGATCCGTTCCAGGTTGACCATCTCGGCGCGTTCGTGGACCTCGGGGGCCGGCATCCGTCGCACCCGGAACGTGTCGTACCAGTACCGGGCGTAGAGGTCGAAGGCCTCCCGGGTCGACGCCTGGACCCGCTCGTCGTTCGGATCCAGGCCGAGCACCCGGGCCTGGTTCGCCCGGACCGTCGCTCGCACCCCGTGCAGGCGCCGGTAGGCCAGGGCGCCCGCCGTGGCAAACACGCGCCGGCCACCCCGCTCCGGCAGCCCCATGGCGACGGCCTCCAACCCCCGGTAGGTCCAGTAGGCCAGGCGCTCCCTGGGGGTTTCGCGGCTCACAGCCGCTCCTCTTTCGCCACCTGGCTCGCCCGCACCGCTGCCGCCAGCAACATCACCCCGGCCACCACCCAGATCGCCCAACGCGTCCAGTCCAGGATCAGCGCGATCGCCACCAGCCCGTACCGGAGAACCGGCGTCACGACCCCCTCCTCGATCCCGTAGCCGAGCGATCCCCCCCGGGCCCGGATGTACGAAGCCACGAACCCCGCGGCCAGGGCGACCAGGGCCGCCCCGGCCACCCCCGGTTCGGTGGTTCGGCTGACCCACGCCAGCGCGCCGAGGATGGCCCCGTCGAAGGCCCGATCCGTGAAGGACAGGATGACTCGCGACCGGCGATCGCCCGGACGCAGCAGCATGCCGGCGGCGACGAGACACGCGCCCGCCGCGATCGCCGCCCACCCGGCCGCCACGGCATCTCGGTTCAGCAGGCGCCAGGCCGACAACGCGATGCCCGCGGCGGCGACGAGACACAGCGCCGGGACCGCGGCGCGCTCCCCGACCTGGCCGTTCATGACCCGCGCGAGCCTATCACCGGGGCTTTCGCCTCCCGCTCCGCCCGGATGGTGGCTCGGAGGCCCGCGGTAGGATGCCACTCCCGCTCGAAGAGCCCGAGGAGACCGATGAAGACCTACGAAGCCAACGACATCCGCAACGTCCTGCTGGTCGGTCACGGCGGATCCGGGAAGACGACGTTGCTGGAAGCGATGCTCTTCACCTCCGGAGCCCTCACGCGGATGGGAGCGATCGAAGACGGCAACACCGTGAGCGACTTCGAACCGGAGGAGACGAAGAAGAACATCAGCGTGTCGTTGGCGATGGCCCCCGTGGAGTGGAACGGCGTCAAGATCAACGTCTTGGACGCCCCCGGCTACGCGGACTTCGTGGGCGACGTCCGTTCGGCCATTCGCGCGGCGGACGCGGTGCTGCTGGTCGTCTCGGCCGTGGACGGAGTCGAGGTCCAGACGGAGGTGGCCTGGGAGCTGGCCCTCGAGGCGGGCCTCCCGCGAGCCATCCTCATCAACAAGCTCGACCGCGAACGGGCGTCGTTCGAGCGCACGCTCGGCGAGCTCGTTCAGGCGTTCGGCACCCAGGTGGCGCCGCTGGAGCTGCCCCTGGGCGAAGAGCACGACTTCGAAGGCGTCGCGGACCTGTTGTCGCGCAAGGCCTATCGCTACGGGTCCGGACCCACGGCCGCCGAAGGTGACTGGCCAGACGACATCTCCGGCAAGGCCGATCCGTATCGCGAGAAGCTGATGGAGGCGGTGGCCGAGTCCGACGACGTGCTCATCGAGAAGTACCTGGACGAAGGCGAGCTCTCCGAGCAGGAGATCCTGCACGGTGTCAAGAGAGGATTCGCCGAGGCGCGCATCGCGCCGGTGCTGTGCGCCGCGGCGGCAAAGCCGATCGGCGTGGATCGCGTCCTGCAATACATCGCCGAGGAGTTCCCCTCCCCCGCCGACCGCGGCCCGATCACCGTGACCACCAAGGCCGGCGAAGAGCGGGAACGTGCCTGCGACCCCAACGGGCCGCTCACCGCGTACGTCTTCAAGACCGTGTCCGACCCGTACGTCGGCCACATCACGATGTTCCGAGTCTTCTCGGGTCGACTGCGTCCGGACTCGCAGGTCTACAACGCCACGAAGGGCACCGACGAACGCGTGGGCCAAGTGTTCGCGCTCCGCGGCAAGGAGCACGACACCGTCTCGGAGGTCCCGGCGGGTGACATCGGCGCCGTGGCGAAGCTCGGTCACACCACGACGGGGGACACCTTCTCCACCAAAGACGATCCCATCACCGTCCCCGCGGCCGAGATGCCCGAGCCGCTGCTGGCGCTGGCCATCTTCCCGAAGACCAAAGGGGACGAGGAGAAGCTGTCCACGGCGCTGTCCCGGCTCCGCGAGGAGGACCCGACGCTGCGCATCGAACGCTCCGAGGAGACCCACGAGACCGTGATGTACGGGATGGGCGAGGCGCACCTGGACGTCCAGATCGAACGCATGAAGCGCAAGTTCGGGGTCGAGGTCGCCACCTCCCCGGCACGCATCGCCTACCGCGAGACGATCCGCGGACCCGGCAAAGGCCTGGGCCGGCACGTGAAGCAGACCGGCGGCCACGGGCAATACGCCATCTGCAACATCGAGATCGAGCCCCTTCCCCGCGGCGAGGGGTTCGAGTTCGTGGACAAGATCTTCGGTGGGGCCATCCCCAGCCAGTTCATACCGTCGGTGGAGAAAGGCGTCGTCAAGACGATGCAGCAGGGCGTCATCAGCGGGAACCGGATGGTGGACATCCGATGCAGGCTCGTGGACGGCAAGTTCCACACCGTGGACTCGTCGGACATGGCGTTCCAGCTCGCCGGGTCGCTTGCCCTGAAGGAGGCGGCGGCCGACGCGGGGGTGATCCTGCTCGAGCCGATCGTCGAGGTCGAGGTGGTCGTGCCCGAGGCCTACACGGGCGACATCATGGGCGACCTCAACTCCAAACGCGCCAAGATCCAGGGCATGGAGTCGGCCGGCGCCGGCAAACAGCGCGTGAAGGCGCTCGTGCCACAGGCCGAGGTGGCCCGCTACTCGATCGACCTGCGCTCGATGACGGGAGGGCGGGCCGCGTTCACGATGCGCTTCTCGCACTACGAGGAGGTCCCGTCCCACCTCGCCGAGAAGATCATCGCCGAGGCCACCCGCGAGAAGGAAGAGGCCCAGAAGAAATAAGGACTACTCGAGGACCTCTCGCAGGAACTCGAGCACGACGCGGTTGAACTCCTCCGGTCGCCGCACGTTGAGGACGTGGTCGGTTTCGGGGATCTCGACGAGTCGTGCGTTCGGGATGCCGTCCGCGAGGACCCGCGACAGCCGGGCCATGTCGGGCGGATCGTGGTCCGCGGGAAGGACCAGGGTGGGAACGGCGACCTCCTCGAGCCGCGTCGCGGGTGGCGGGTCGAGCCGCCGGGCGCCGCTTTCGTCCATCGTCACCTCGTGGACGTTGTCGAACGCGATCTCGCGGATCCGCCGACCGGCCTCGTCGTCGGTCCCCAGGGTCAGCCAGGGTTCGAGCTCGAGCTCCATCGCCCGCTCGAGATCACCCTCGGCGACCGCCCGCTCGAACCGCTCCTCCAGATCTCCGTACGCCGCGTCCTCTTCGGGGCTGGACTCGAACCCGGGCACCCCCGGCGCCACGAGCACCAGCGCCGCGATGCGTTGGGGATGTTCGAGCGTGGCCTCCAGGGCCGTCCCCCCGCCCATCGAACACCCGATCAGGGCGGCGCGACCGACATCGGTCGCGTCCATCACGGCGACGAGATCCTCCACGTGGGAGTAGGGCACGCCCGGCACCGGGCGGCTCGATCGCCCGTAGCCGCGCGCGTCGTAGCGGAGCACCCGGTATTCCCGGGCGAACACCTCGAACTGGTCGTCCCACGTCCTCCGGTCCCACAACCCCGGATGCAGGAACACCACGGACGGGCCGGACCCGGCAACCTCGTATTCGAGTGTGCCGCCACCGAGGTCGACCGTGCCGATCACGCGGCGGAGTCGATCACACTCAGAAGCGGAACGACAAGAAGTCCAGGACGAGGCGGTTGAACTTCTCGGGCTTGCGGACGTTCACGAGGAGGTCCGCCTCGGCCACCACCCGTTTCTGCGCCCCCGGGATGCACTCGGCGATCAGGTCGGCGATGGCGTGGATCTCCCGCAGGTCCTCGTCCCCAACCACCACCAGCGTGGCCGCTCGGACCTCGCGGAGATGGGGAAGGGCGGGGGGCGGCTCTTCGAGCAGCACGTCGTCCAGCAGGAGGGCCGACGTGTTGTCCATCGCGATCTCTCGCGCGGGGGTGGCGGGATCGGCCGCCGACAGCGGCGCCCACACCGCGAGCTCGATGTCCATGGCCCGGCGAAGGTCACCCTCCCGAACGGCCGAGTCCACCTCGCGCACGAGCTCCTGGAGCCCGGGGTCCTGCCAGGAGTAGCCGGAGAGCACGGGAGCCACCGGGACGATCGCCTCCACCGTCTCCGGGCGGGCCAGCGCCGCGTCGATGGCCAGCCGCGCGCCGTTGCCGCACCCGACGAGGGCACACCGGTCGACCTTCAGCGCGTGCAACAGCGCCCAGAGATCGCCGAGCTCCGAATACGGTCCCATCGGCGGGTCCGAGCGCCCGTACCCCCGCAGGTCGTACCGAATGGTGTCGTGGAACTGCGAGAACCGTTCGAACTGCTGGTCCCAGATGCGCGCGTCCCAGAACTCGGGGTGCACCAGCACCACCGGGAACCCCTCGCCCGCGCGCTCGTACCACAGGCGCGCGCCGGGGACGTCCACGTAGCCATCGGCCATACCTCTATGTCTCGACGAATCTGGGCCGAAGCTTGACGTACGTCTCGTGAAGAAGCTCGGGCAGGACTCGGGTCTTGCCGACCACCGGCATGTAGTTCGTGTCCCCGCCCCACCGGGGGACCACGTGCCAGTGGAGATGTTCGGGGATCCCCGCGCCGGCCACCCGGCCGAGGTTGATCCCCACGTTGAACCCCTGGGGATCGGCCACCTCGCGGAGAGCCCGGACCCCTCGGGTCACCATCCGGTCGATGGCCGCCTGTTCGGGATCGCTCAGGTCCTCGAGGTCGGCCGTGTGCCGGACCGGCAGGATCAGCAGGTGGCCCGGGTTGTAGGGGTACTTCGCCAGCGTCACGAAGGCCAGCTCGTCGCGGGCCAGGATCCGCTCGTCGCCGGGATGATCACCCTCGAGGAGGCGACAGAAGACGCATCCCACCTCCTCCTCGTCGTCGCGGGCGGCCTCGATGTACTCCATCCGCCACGGCGACCACAACCGGTCCATCAGCTCGCGGCGGGCGCGAATCGCGACTGCGTGAGGCGCCGAGTGGACGCCTCGTCGACGAGTGCCGCCACGAACTCCTCGAACGGCACGCCCCTGGTCTCGGTCCCCTCCCGGTCGCGAACGGTCAACGCTCCGGACTCCACCTCACGGTCGCCGATCACCAAGACGTAGGGCGCCTTGTCGAGCTGCGCCGCGCGAACCTTCTTCCCGACGGTTTCGCCGGACCGGTCCACCGCGGGACGCAGCCGGGACTCGCGGAGGCGCTCCGCCAGCTCCTGCGCGAACCCGAGGTGGCGGTCGGCCACCGGGACCAGGCGCACCTGTTCCGGCGAGAGCCACAGCGGGAAGGCGCCCGCGTAGTGCTCGATCAACACGCCGCTGAAGCGTTCGATGGTCCCAAGGATGGCTCGATGGATCATCACGGGGCGATGGCGTTGATTGTCCTCGCCCACGTACTCCATCTGGAAGCGCTCCGGCAGGCCGAAGTCGCATTGCACCGTGGTGAGCTGCCAGAGCCGACCAATCGCGTCTCTGAAGTCGAAGTCGACCTTCGGCCCGTAGAAGGCTCCCTCTCCTTCCGCGAGCTCGTAGGCCAACCCGCTCTTGTCCAGGGCATTCGTCAGAGCCTCCGTCGCCTTCGCCGCCATCTCCGGGGTTACGATCGATTGGCCCGGCAACGTCGAGAGCTTGATCACCGGTTCGGTGAACCCGAAGGTCCCCAGGATCTCCAGCGTGAAGTCGAACACCCCAAGGATCTCGTCGATCAGCTGGTCCGGTGTGCAGATGATGTGAGAATCATCCATGGTCCCACCGCGGATCCGAAGGAGACCATGGAGCGTGCCCATCCGTTCGTGGCGGTAGATGGTGCCGAGCTCCGACAGGCGCATGGGGAGGTCTCGGTACGAACGGATCTGCGACTTGTAGATCAGCACGTGGAATGGGCAGTTCATCGGTTTCACGTAGTAGTCGACCTGCTCGTCGCGCATCGGGGGGTACATGTTCTCGGCGTACTTCGCCAGGTGCCCCGAGGTCTCCCAGAGAACCGAGCGGGCGATATGCGGGGTGACGACCAGGTCGTAGCCGCGCGCGAGATGAAGGTCGCGGACGTAGTCCTCGAGTTCCTTCCGGAAGATCCCACCCTTCGCGTGCCAGAGCCACAGACCCGGCCCGAGCTCCTCGGGGGAGGAGAACAGGTCGAGTTCCCGCCCCAGCCGCCGGTGGTCGCGTTTCTCGGCCTCCTCCAGACGGCGCAGGTAAGCCGCGAGGTCCTCCTCGCTCGCCCACGCCGTGCCGTAGATCCGCTGGAGCATGGGTCGCGATTCGTCTCCGCGCCAGTAGGCGCCGGCCAGCTTCATGAGCTTGAACGCCCCGAGCCGGCCGGTCGAGGGCACGTGCGGCCCCAGGCACAGGTCGGCCCACCCGTCGTTCCGGTAGACGGTGACCGACTCGCCCGCGCCGACCTCCCCCTCCTCGAGGGTCTCGATGATCTCCTTCTTGTACGGCTGGTCGGCGAACCGTTCGAGGGCCTCGGCCCGTGCCAGCTCGTCGCGGACGAAGGGCTGATCGGCGGCGACGATGACCCGCATCCGGTCCTCGATCGCCTCAAGATCGCCCTGCGAGATCGGCCCGGGGAGCTCGAGGTCGTAGTAGAAGCCGTCCTCCACCGGCGGCCCGATCGCATACCGCGCTCCCGGCCACAGATCGCACACGGCCTGCGCCATGACATGCGCCGTCGAGTGCCGCAGCACGTGCAGACCGTCCGGCTCGTTCGGCACCACGGCCTCGACCTCGCCGTCGGCAGCCGGGATGAACGAGAGGTCCACGAGCTCGCCGCGGAACCGCGCCGCGATGGCCTGCGGCGGCAGGACGGAGCCGACCGGCTCCCCCTCGGGGAGCTCCATCACCCGGCCGTCGAGCTCGATCCTCGGCATGGGACGGCCATGCTACTCGTCGTGGGGGCTACCGCTCGCCTGACGGCTCGCTCCTTGAGCCCCCACACCCCCGCTACTCGTACGCGATGGATTCGAGGATGTTGAGTTTGGCCGCGCGGCGCGCGGGGAAGATCGCGGCCGCCACCCCGAGGAGTGCGGACAGCACCACGTAGATGGTGAGCTGGCCGCCCGGGATGCCGAGCCGGTCGAACCCCTGCGGCGCGAGCGCCTGCTGCAAGGCCCACCCGAAGGCGATCCCGATGACCACTCCGAACAGAGCGCCCATCACCGAGATGATCACGGCTTCCCACCGGACCATCCGCTTGGTCTGCCGCCGGGTGAGCCCGACTGCCCGCAGGAGCCCGAGCTCTCGCGTCCGTTCGTAGATCGACAGGCTCAGCGTGTTCACGATCCCGAAGGCGGCGATGATGACCGCCATCAGAAGCAGGCCGGTGAGCAGGTTCAGGATCTGGTTCAGGAACTGGGCGAACTGGTCTCGGAACGCCCCCTGGTCCTGCACCTGAACGTTCGGATACGGCTCCAGCGTCTCGCTCAGCCGCGACTCCAACGTTCCGAGGTCGACGCCCTCCGTGGCCTTCACCATGACGAACATGTCCAGCTGCTGCGTGACGTTCTCCTGGAACGTCGGCATCGACACCACGAGCTGGTCGAGGATCCCCTGCTCGGGGAAGATCGCCACGACCTCCAGCTCGGTCGTCCCCGTCGCGGCGAACTCGACCTCGAGGGTCTGACCCACCGAGATCCCCCGGTCGTCGGCCTCACGCTTCAAGACCGCCACCGTGTTGGGTTCGGCCAGGGCGTCGAACGATCCCACCACGTCGCCCACGTCGGCGACCGATCCGAACGGTTCGATGTCGACGCCGTCGACGAAGACCGAGCTCCCGCTGAGGCGAGCTTCGGTGAACCGGATCGCCGAGACGGCTGCCACGCCGTCCACCGAACGCACGTCGTCGGCCGCGGCCGTGCTGAAGCCGCTGAAGGTCGGCGAGGTCAACATGAAGTCCGCGCGAAGGGTCCGGTCGAGCGTCTCCGTAACCGAGGCCTTGGCCGACTCGCCGAACACCGCCACGAACACCACGAGTCCCAGCCCGATCATCAGCGCCGACGCCGTGGCCGCCGTGCGGCGGGGGTTGCGCATGGCGTTCTCACGGCCGAGCTTGCCCGGGACGCCCGTTCGTTGGATGGGCGCGCCGAGGACCCGGGCCACCGGCCGGGCGATCATGGGCGTGAGCATCGCCACTCCGATGAACGTGAAGGCGACGCCGACCCCGACGAACTGGAGGGCGTTCTCCGGCGTGCCGAACAGGCCGTACAGCAGCGGCGCCAGTCCGAGCGCCAACACGGCGGCCCCGCTGACGAGCCGGAACCGCAGCGAGCGGCCCGGCCGGTCCTGCGCCTCGCGCAGCGCCTCGACCGGCGCAACGCGAGCGGCGCGCCGGGCGGGGACGATCGCGGCCACCAGCGTGACGATCGTTCCCACGACGATCGAGACGACGATCGTCCGGGGAAGGATCACGGTGCCCGACGCGGGGAGATCGAAGCCCGTCGCGTTCAGCAGGGCGCGAAGGGCCATCGCGATGCCGATCCCGGCCAGGACGCCGACCGCCGAGGACACGAGGCCCACCACGACCGCCTCGACCACCACCGACGTCACGACCTGCCGCGCCGTGGCCCCGAGCGCCCGGAACAACGCGAGCTCTCGCGTCCGCTGCGCCACGATGATCGCGAACGTGTTGAAGATGATGAAGGCGCCGACGAACAAGGCGACGAACGCGAACACCAGGAGCGCGGTGCGGAAGAACCCCAGGCCCTCGGACACCTGCTGCTGAGCCTCGTTCGCCAGCGTGGCGCCGGTGATGACCTCGGCCCCGTCCGGGAGGACCTCCTCGACGCTGCGCTGCAAGGACACGAGGGAGACCCCCTCTTCGGCCACGATCGAGATGGAGTCGACCTCGCCTTCGCGCCCGAGCACCCGCTGCGCGGTCGGGAGGTCGAACAGTGCCCACGTCGCTCCCATCAGCGAGCCGCCCTCGCCGTAGGTGGCGACCCCGACCATCTCGAACTCCCCGGGGGCACCTTCGAACAGGATGCGCACGCGCGTGCCGACGGCGATGTCGTGTCCCTCCGCCGTGTTCGCGTCGAGGACCACCTCGTCCGGTCCCGCCGGCGGCCGGCCGCCCGCCGCGACGGTGAACCCGCTGAGGTCGTTCCACGACGAGGCCGCCGTGGGCGGCCCGAACGTCCCGATCACCTTGCCGGTCTCGGGATCGACGATCTGCGCGAACCCGAGCACGTCCCCGACGGCCTGCGCCACGCCGGGCACGGCCTCGACGTCGGCGATGACGCTCTCGGGCAGTGGCCGGCGCTCCTCGGCCCCGCCGTTGGCCATCTGGCCGGTGAACGCGTTCTCGCTGCGGACGACCAGGTCGATCTGGGCGGTCCCGCCCTCGATCAAGTCGTTGAACGAGGCGGTCATGGTGTCGGTCAGGACGTACGTGCCCGCCATGAACCCGACGCCGAGCACGATGGAGATCCCGGTGAGCAGGAGACGGACCTTGTGGGCCAGCAGGCTTCGCAGCGCCGCCCGGAACACCTAGGCCTCCAGCGACTTCAGGCGGTCCAGGACCCGCTCGGTCGTCGGGTCGAACATCTCGTCCACGATCCGGCCGTCCTGTAGGAACACGATCCGGTCCGAGAAGGAGGCGGCGGCGGCATCGTGCGTGACCATCACGATGGTCTGGCCGTGGTCGTTCACCGCGGCGCGCAGGAACTCCAACAGCTCGTGGCCCGACTTCGAGTCGAGGTTGCCGGTCGGTTCGTCCGCGAACACGATGTCCGGCCGGCTGACCAGGGCCCGGGCTCCGGCCACGCGCTGCTGCTGGCCGCCGGAGAGCTCCGCCGGCCGATGCGTCAGCCGGTCCCGCAGCCCCACCGTGTCGACGACCGTGTCGAACCACGTTCGGTCGGGTTTGGTCCCGGCGATGTCGAGCGGCAGGGTGATGTTCTCGGCGGCCGACAACGTCGGCACGAGGTTGAACGTCTGGAAGACGAACCCGACCTTCTTCCGACGCAGGAGCGTCAGCTGCTTCTCCGAGAGCGCCGTCAGGTCGACGTCCCCGATGAAGACGCTGCCCGAGGTGGGGGCGT
>DATHVC010000137.1:0-21701 GCA_035461565.1 Actinomycetota bacterium | reverse complement strand
GGACGACCGGCTGCTCGATGCCCTCCACCAGGTCAAGTGGTACCACGACGGCACGCTTGCCCTGCGCCGGTCGTGTGCGCACGGGATCTGCGGCTCAGACGCGATGATGATCAACGGCCGGAACGCCCTCGCGTGCAAGGTCATCGTGCGAGACCTGGTGCCGCACGTGACCGTCGAACCGATCCGCGGCCTGGCGGTGTTGAAGGACCTCATCGTGGACATGGAGCCGTTCTTCGCCGGCTATCGGTCGGTGCTGCCGTACCTGATCAACGACTCCGGCGAGCCCACCACGGAGCGCCGGCAGTCGCCGGAGGAGCGACACCGGTTCGACGATACGACGAAGTGCATCCTGTGCGCGGCCTGCACGACCTCGTGCCCGATCTTCTGGGGCGACGAGGAATACGTGGGCCCGGCGGCCATCGTGAACGCCCACCGGTTCATCTACGACTCGCGCGACGAGGCCGCCGACGACCGGCTGCGCATCCTGGCCGACAAGACCGGCGTGTTCCGCTGCCGCACCACCTTCAACTGTACCGACGCCTGCCCGCGTGGCATCGAGGTGACCAAGGCGATCCAGGAGGTCAAACGCTCGATCCTGTTCGAGCGGTTCTGAGATCGCTAGTTGGACCGGCGCGCCAGCCAGAACTGCCAGCCGTCCAAGTCCGGAACCTCCTCGCCAAGCGCCCCGAGCGTGGAGCAGATCTGCGTGCGATGGTCGTTGCCGTGATGGATGGCCTGGAGCAGGAGCAGGCCCTCGGCGTCGTCCGTGTCGGGGTAGTCCGCGTGGTTGCGGATCGACGCGTGGAGCTCACCCCGCTCGAGCCGAGCGAGGATCTGGTCCCACCGGCGCACGTGATCCGCGAGCTCCTCCCGGAGCGTCGAGAGCGGGACCGGCTCGCGATCGTGCCGAGGAGGATTCGGGTCGTCGATGCGGAGCAGGTAGCGGTTGTCCGCGTCCAGCAGGTGCGTGAGCGTGGCGATCATCGACCCGTACGTGCCGGGGACGCTCGCGTCCAATCGTTCGGACGGCAGGTTCTCGAGATGGTCGATCAGGGCGCCGGTCGCCCACAGGTGATGGTCGAACATCGTCCGAAGCATCGCGGCCGGCGTGGTCATGGCCCGAACCCTACCGGACGGGTGGCACCGACCGTCGGGTAACGTGCAACGCGTGGCGCATCTGGTGACACTCATCCCCGGCGACGGCATCGGCCCCGAGGTGTCAGAGGCCACGCGGCAGGTCCTCGGGGCCACCGGCGCCCGGATCGATTGGGTGGTCGAGGAGGCCGGGGCCGCGGTCCTGGAGCGCGAAGGCACCACGCTCCCCGAGCGGGTCCTCGACCGCATCCGCCGGACCCGCGTCGCGATCAAGGGCCCGATCACCACCCCGGTCGGCAGCGGCTTCCGGAGCGTGAACGTTGCCCTTCGCCACGAGCTCGACCTGTTCGCCGCCGTTCGCCCCTCCCGCTCGCGTCCGGGCGTGCCCACCCGGCATCCGGGAGTCGACCTCGTGGTGATCCGCGAGAACACCGAGGACCTGTACCGCGGGATCGAGTTCGAGCGCGGCTCGCCGCAGGCGGCGGAGCTGCGCGACCAGCTCGAGCGCCTGACGGGCCGCCGGGTCCGGGACGACGCCGGCATCACCGTGAAGCCGATCAGCGTGACCGGAGCACGCCGGATCGTCCGGTTCGCCTACGAGTTCGTCCGGGCGAATGGGCGCCGTCGCATCACGCTGGGGCACAAGGCGAACATCATGCGGTTCTCCGACGGCCTGTTCCTCTCGATCGCCCGGAAGGAGGCCGAACGCAACCGCGACGTCGAGTTCGAGGACCTCCAGATCGACCAGCTCTCGATGCGGCTGACCCGCGAGCCCGAGCGGTTCGACGTCCTGCTGCTACCGAATCTCTACGGCGACATCCTCTCGGACCTATGCGCCGGCCTGGTCGGCGGGCTGGGGCTCGCCGCCGGAGCGAACCTGGGCTGGGAATATGCCGTCTTCGAGCCCGTGCACGGGAGCGCCCCCGACATCGCCGGGCGTGGGATCGCCAACCCGATGGCCATGATCACGTCCGGCGCGATGCTCCTTCGACACCTCGGCGAACGAGCTCGAGCCGCCGCGGTCGAAGCCGCGGTGGACCACGTTCTGGCCGAGGGGACGGTTCGAACCCCGGACCTCGGCGGGACCTCGACCACCGCCGAGGTCGCCGACGCGATCGTATCGGCGCTGGTCGCGGGCCCGCGAGCGGCCGGACTGGCCGACCGGCGCACAACCCGGTAGAAAAGAAGCCAGCAGCTCGTTTCCGCGGAGGTGCCACGATGAACGCACACGCTGGTGACCGGATCGTCGTCGAGTCCGAATCCGTCGGGACCCCGACCCGAGAAGGCGAGATCCTCGAGGTGATCGAGGGCGAGATCGGGCTCCGCTACCGCGTCCGCTGGCAGGACGGCCACGAAAGCGTGTTCACGCCGAGCGGCGGGGCCGCGCGGATCGTCCCGAAGCAGGCCGCGAACCGCTAACCGCCGTCCCGACCGGGGTTCGGGGCCCGACCGGGCCCGTGGTCGACCTGTCAACAACCGGGCTGACCGAGGTTGCCGCAACACTGCCGCGGCGAGAACGTCGCCTTCAGGCGGTTCCGGACGCCGAGCCGGAGCTTCGTTCCCCACGGGGCGTCGTAGTCACGCCAGTTCGTGAAGAACTGCCCCACATGCCGGCGGATCTCGCCGAAGAAGCGGCGTCCGTCCATCCGATCCGATGCTACCCGCGGCCGCGTCGGTTCCACCGCCGCCCGGGCTGCGGGTGAGAGGATGCGGCGATGCGGTCGGAGGCGTTCTCCATGGCTCGACCCACGGCCCTGCGGCTGGCCGGCTTCCTGGCGGCGGCCGGCGGCGCCGCCTTGGCGGGGATCGGGGCGACTCGAGCCTGGGTGACCACCGGGTTCTCGGCCGACGAGCTCGGAGCGGCCGACGTTCCCGTCCACGGCACGGACCTGTGGGAGGGAAAGGTGATCCTGTTCGGCGCCGTGGTGGCGCTGCTGGGCTTGGTGGCGATGCGGCTGACCCGATCCCCCGGGGTGCGTCGGGCCCTCGCGGTCCTGATGATCGCCATCGGCCTGGCGGCGGCGGGGCTGGCGGTGGCCGACGCGGTGCGGGCGGAGGAACGGTTCGGCGGCGTGGAAGGAACCGACCGGATGGTGGAGCGCCTCGCGGGGCAGCTCCGACTCCCCGAGGAGGTGGTCCGGGAGCAGCTCCGAGAGGCGCTCCAGCGGGAGCTGCGGATCGACGTCGAGCCGGGCCTGTGGCTCACGGCCGTCGGCGGGCTCCTCCTGGCCGCGGGCGGCGCGGCGAGCCTGGTCTGGGCCGGGCAGGGGAGGCGGACGCCCGATGCCCGCGCGATCTGAGGATCAGAGCCCGGGCAGGTCGGCACACTTCTCGCGGATGCCCTCCGCGGCCGTACGCAGCGCGGCGAGCTCCCGCTCGTCCAGCTCGAGCTCGACGATCTCGTGGACGCCGGACGCCGAGAGCCGGACCGGCACACCCACGTAGACGCCGTCGATCCCGTACTGGCCGGTGCACCAGGCGCACACGGGGAGCACCTCGTCGAGCCCCCGGGCCATCACACCCACCATCTTCGCGATGGACGCGGACGGCGCGTAATACGCGCTCCCCTTCTTGAGGAGCGCGACGATCTCCGCCCCGGCGTCCCGCGTGCGCGCGTAGAGCCGATCGAGCGTCTCCTCGTCGACGAGCTCGGTCAGCGGCCTCCCCCCCACCGAGGCCTGGCGGGGCAGCGGCACCATGGCCTCGCCGTGTGAGCCCAGCGTCATCGCCTCCACGACCAGAGGGGACACCCCCAGCTCCTCCGCGATGAAGTACCGCAGACGGCCGGAGTCCAGCACCCCGGCCATACCCATGACGCGCTCCTTCGGGAAGCCCGAGACCTCCGACGCGAGGAACGTCATCTCGTCGAGCGGATTCGTCACCACGATGATCGCCGCGTCGGGAGACCCGGGGGCGATGCGCTCGACCACGTCGCGGACGATGCCGGCGTTCTTCTCCAGGAGATCCATCCGGCTCATACCCGGCTGCCGGGGGAAGCCGGCGGTGATCACGACGACGTCCGACCCCGCCGTATCCGCGTAGTCGTTCGTCCCCACGATGTTCGGCTCGAACCCGACGATCGGCGCCGACTGCTTGATGTCCAGAGCGAGCGCCTGCGGGAGCCCGGCCACGATGTCGATCAACACGACCTCCGCCAGCCCCCGCTGGACGATCCGCATGGCGGTGCTCTGTCCGACGAAGCCGCTTCCCACGACCGTGACCCGCATCAGCCGAGCTCCTCCGTCCGGTGGCCGGCACATCCTAATCGGCCGAGTCGGGCCCCCCTGGGGGGTCAGGGCATGAGGCGCTCGAGCACGGCGGCGACCACCTGAGCCGTCGTTGCCGCATCCGCAGGCTCGTCGCGAGAGCGAAGGTCGTAGGTGAGCGTTCGCCCGTCCGCGACCACGTCCGCCACCACCGCTTCCAGCCGGTCACCGGCCTCCACCTGTCCGATGTGCCGCAGGAGCATCGCCCCGCAGAGCATCAGCGCCATCGGGTTGGCGCGGCCCGTCCCTCGGAGCTTCGGAGCGCTGCCGTGCGTCGCCTCGAACACCGCGAGCCCGTCGCCGATGTTCACCCCGGGGGCCAGGCCCAATCCGCCCACGAGGCCGGCGCACAGGTCGGACACGAGATCCCCGTATTCGTTCGGGAGCACCAACACGTCGAACTCCTCGGGCCGCTGCACGAGCTGCATCGTGAGGTTGTCGATGATCCGGTCCTCGAACTCGACTCCGGGGTGTTGTGCCGCCACCCGGCGGGCGGTCTCGAGGAACACGCCGTCGGAGAACTTCATGATGTTGGCCTTGTGGCCGGCCGTGACCTTCCGCCGGCCGTGGCGTTCGCTGTAGTCGAAGGCGAACCGCACGATCCGTTCGCTGGCGCCGTCGCTGATGGCCTTGATGCTCAGCCCGGAGTCGTCGCGGACCCGCGTCCCGGTCGAACGTTCGATGAACTCGAGCAACTGGGCGGTCTCGGTCGCGCCCTGCTCGAACTCGATCCCGGTGTAGGAGCCCTCCGTGGACTCGCGCACGACGACGAGGTCCACGTCGTCGTAGGGCGACGGCACGCCCGGATAGGAGCGGCAGGGGCGGACACCTGCGAACAGGTCCAAGGCGACGCGAAGCGCGACGTTCGGGCTCCGGTACGAGCCGTCGATCGGCGTGGCGAGCGGTCCCTTGAGGGCGACGCCGGTGTCCCGGATGGACTCGAGGACCCGCTCCGGGAGCGCGGTCCCCTCGCGTTCGGCCACCGCGGCACCGGCCTCCTGCACGTGCCACTCGATCCCGACACCGGTCGCCTCGACCGCGCGCCGGGCCGCGTCCACGAGCTCGGGTCCCACCCCGTCGCCGGGGATCAAGGTGACGGCATGGGTGCCCAGATGGTTTCCTTTCCTCGGATGCCGGGGCCGGACGCCCCGGAACGGCTCCGCCGGGCCGCGAGGATCGTGCGGCCCCGTCAGGATAGTGAGCCGGGCACGGTTCCACCGACCCGAGGAGCGAGCGACCGGTGGCCGAGAAAGGGATGCGCGACGTCGTTGCGGCGCAGACTAGCGTGTCCGACATCGACGGCGTGAACGGCCGCCTCTGGTACGTCGGCCATCCCATCGAGGAGGTCGCCGAGCACTGCTCCTACGAGGAGGTCGTCCACCTGCTCCACAAGCTCCGGCTGCCGACGCAGCGCCAGCTGGACGAGCTGACGGACTTCATGGTGGAGCAGCGGGGTCCGACGACGTTCATCAAGAACCTCATGCCGACGCTGGCCCAGCAGACCTCGCCCATGTCGATGCTGCGGACCAGCGTCTCGGCCGCCTCGGCCTACGACCCGGACGGCTGGGACAACTCCCCCGAGGCCAACGAACGCAAGGCCCTTCGGCTGATCGCCCGGACCCCGTCGTTCCTGGCGATGTACCACCGGATGCGCACCGGACAGGAGGTCGTGGAGCCGAACCGGAAGCTCGCGCACGCGGCGAACCTCCTCTACATGCTGACGGGCGTCGAGCCGTCACCCGAAGACGCCGGCGTTCTCGACACGACGTTCGTGCTGTACGCCGACCACACGATGAACGCATCCACGTTCACGGCTCGGATCATCGCCTCGACGCTCGCCGACATCCACTCGGCGATCACCGGCGCCATCGCGGCGCTGAAGGGCCCCCTGCACGGCGGCGCGAACGAAGAGGCGATGAAGATGCTCGAGGAGGTCGGGGCGCCGGAGAACGCCGAGGTGTACGTGAGGGACCGGCTCGCTCGCCGGCAGAAGATCATGGGGTTCGGCCACGCCGTCTACCGGACGATGGACCCGCGGGCCCGGATCCTGAAGGTGCTCTCGCGCGAGGTCGGCGCTCGGCACGACAACCTGAAGTGGTACGAGATCTCCGAGCGGATCGAGGAGGTCGCGTTCAACGAGAAAGGACTGAACCCGAACGTGGACTTCTACGCCGCGAGCGTGTACCACGTGCTCGGGATCCCCACCGACCTGATGACCCCGATCTTCGCCATCGCTCGGATGGCCGGCTGGACCGCACACGTCCGAGAGCAATACGCGGACAACCGCATCATCCGCCCCGACTCCGACTACGTCGGTCCGCGCAACCAGCGCTGGGTCCCGATCGAGCAGCGCGGCTGAGTCACCCCGGCAGGGGCGGAGGAGGGGGCGGCGGCGCCGGAGCGCTCCCGGCCCGGGCCGGCATCGAGGCCGAGTCCCAGACCCGGTTCAGGTGCTCCTGAACGTACGCCGCCATGCCGATCCACACGACGAGGGCGATCACCACGACGAGGGCCGGGGAGATCTCCGACGCGATCCCGCGGTCCTGCTCCATCCGGACGACGTGGTTGGCGGTGTTGTAGTAGGCGATGAAGGGCGGAACGATCAGGAGGAAGCCCGGGATGACCGCGAGCAGCGACCGCCCGGGGCTGATGGTCTGGTCGCCCGTATAGCGGCGGATCTCCTCGTTCACCTTGTAGTACCAGTACAGCCCGTAGATCCCGAGGGTGATGATGGTCAGCCCGAGCACTCCGAGTGGGTTCCGCTTCAGGTACGGCTGTCCGTTGATCGTGACGGTTTCGGCCATCATGGCCTCCTTCCCGCGGTGCGCGCCGCGAGTCTACGCGGTGCGCACTGCGGGTCGTGGGAGCAACCCGGCCCCCTCCACGACCCGCCGAACGACCCGCTCGCGTCCCAGCCCCACGACGTGCACCCCGGAGACGCCGTGGATCGCGCGCAGTCTCCCCACGAGGTCCACACAGGCGGCGATGCCCACGGCCTCGGCCTCCTCGCTCGCACCCTCGAGCGCCCGGATCAGCCATTCCGGCACGTGGACGCCCGGCAGGTGTTCTCCCAGGTACCGGGCGTGCCGAGCGCTCCGAGCGGGAGCGACCCCGACGATCATCGCCGTCCGTTCGAAGACGCCCCGCGATCGAAGCAGGTCCGCCCAGTCGGACAAGGCGTCGGCGTCGAACACGATCTGCGTCATCACGAACCGGGCGCCGGCGTCGAGCTTGGCCTCGAGCCGGGCCGGGTCGTAGGCCGGCGCCAGCGGGCTGTCCGTGACGCCCACGAAGTACCGGGGCGGCTCCCCGATCTCGGCGCCGGACGGAAGCCGGCCCTCGTCCCGGAGCCTGGCGGCCATCCGGATCAGGCCGGCGACATCCAGATCGTTCGCCGGGGCGGCGTCGGGATGGTCGCCGATCCCGATCGGGTCGCCGGTGAGGCACAGGAGGTTCCTCGCGCCGAGCGCCCACGCGCCGAGGAGATCGGCGGCGAGCGCCAGACGGTTCCGGTCGCGCACCGTGATCTGGAGCGTCGGTTCGAGGCCGGCCCGAGCCACCACCGCCGCGCCGGCCAGCGGCGACATGTGGACGGTGGCGGTGGGGTTGTCGGTGACGTTGACCGCGTCGGCGTACCCGACGAGGTCGCGGGCCTGCGCGGCCACGGTCGCGGGATCCGCCGAGCGCGGGGGGACGACCTCCGAGGTGACGACGAACCGTCCGGACCGGACGATCGTCTCGAGCCGGCCCGCCGAGCCGGTCAAGGCCCGTCGATCTGCGCCTCGGCGGCGCTGACCGTGTTGAGCAGGAGCATCGCGGTGGTCATCGGCCCGACCCCGCCCGGCACGGGCGTGATGGCGCCGGCGACCTCCCGCACGTCGTCGAACCGCACGTCGCCGACCAGCCCGCGCTCGGTGCGGTGGACGCCCACGTCGATCACCACCGCTCCCGGCTTGACCATGTCGGCCGTGATCAACTCGGACTGTCCGGCGGCGGCGACGAGGATGTCGGCGCCGCGGGTGTGCGTGGACAGGTCGCGGGTCTTGACGTGGCAGATCGTGACCGTGGCGTTCCCGCGCATGGAATCCTGCGCCAGCATGATCGACAGCGGGGCACCGACGAGCTCGCCGTAGCCGACCACCACCACCTCTGCCCCTTCGAGCTCGACGCCGCTGCGGAGCAGCAGCTCCACGATGCCGTAGGGCGTCGCCGGCGGGAACGACGGGTCGCCGCGAACCATCAGCCCGACGTTGAACGGATGCAGGCCGTCGACGTCCTTGCGGGGATCGATCGTGGTCTGGACCGCGAGCTCGCTGATGTGTTTCGGGATGGGGAGCTGCACGATGATCCCGTGGATCTCGGGATCGCGGTTCAGCCGGCGCACCGTCGCCAGGAGCTCACCTTCGGTGACGTACCCGGGCAGGTCGAGCTGCTCCGATCGCATCCCCACGTCCGCGCAGGCCTTGTGTTTCGAGCCCAGGTACATCCGCGATCCCTCGTCGTCGCCGACGAGCACCGCGGCCAGGCCGGGCTGGACGCCGCGATCCACCAACGCCTTCACGCGCTCGGCGATCTCGGAGCGGATCTGGGCGGCGATTGCCTTGCCGTCGAGGATGGTCGCGGTCACGGCCGGCTCATCCTAGCCGACCACCCGGCGGCGATCCCCGAAGGGGGTTGGGGGCTGAAGAAACGAGCGCGGACGCGCGAGCGGTAACCCACCGAAGCGGGGTTCGGGGTCAGTGGCGGAAGTGACGCCGGCCGGTCACGACGACGGCCATGCCGCGCGCATCGGCCACGGCCAGCACGTCGTCGTCGCGGATCGAGCCGCCCGGGTGGATGACCGCGGTCACGCCGGCATCCGCGGCCACCTCGACGGCGTCGGGGAACGGGAAGAAGGCGTCGCTGGCCATGGCGGCCCCTTTGGCCCGGTCGCCGGCCTTGCGTACGGCCAGCCACGAGGCGTCCACCCGCGACATCTGGCCGGCGCCGATCCCGACCGTCGCGCCCTCCCGCGCGAAGACGATCGCGTTCGACCGCACCCTGGCCGCCACCGTCCACGCCAGCAGCAGGTCCGACCACTCCTCGTCGGACGGCTCCCGAACGGACATCACGAGGGCGTCGTGGGGCCGCCGCACCTGGTCCCGGTCCTGGACGAGCGCACCGCCGGGGATCGGGCGGACGTCGAGGCCGGAGCCCTCGGGGAGCGGCGCCTCGATCACCCGCAGCCCCTTGCGGGCGGCGAACGCCGCCAGTGCCTCCTCGGAGAACGAAGGCGCCACGACGACCTCCGTGAAGACCTCACGCATGGCCTCGGCCGCGGCGCCGCCGCATTCGACGTTGAACGCCACGATGCCACCGAACGCCGAGACGGAGTCGGATTCGAACGCCATCCGGTAGGCCTCGGCGGCCTCGGACCGCACCGCCGCACCACAGGGGTTGTTGTGCTTCACGATGACGCACCCACACTCCGGGAGCAGGTCGACCAGGCCGATCGCGGCCTCCACGTCGAGCCAGTTGTTGAACGACAGGTCTTTGCCTTCCAGGAGCACCCGGGCACCACCGAGCACTCCGGGACCTGCCGTCTCGGCGTAGAGCGCACCGCGCTGATGCGGATTCTCGCCGTAGCGAAGGTCCGTCACCTTGTCGAACGCGAGGCCGACGAACGACGGGAGCGTCTCGGCTCGCGCGAACCACGACGCCACGGCGGCGTCGTACGCGGCGGTGTGCGCGAACGCCTCGGCGGCGAGCTCGCGGCGCCGGTCGTCCGACAGGCCCCCCTGGCGCTGGAGCTCGCCGAGCACCTCGCCGTACCGGGCGGGGTTCACCACCACCGCCACGCACGCGTGGTTCTTCGCCGCCGCACGCACCATGGCAGGACCGCCGATGTCGATCTGTTCGATGGCTTCCTCCGGGCTCGCCCCGCCGGCGACCGCCTCGCGGAACGGGTACAGGTTCACGACGACCAGGTCGAAGGGCTCGATCCCGTGTCGTTCGAGCTCCTCGGCGTGTTCGGGCCGGCGGCGGTCGGCCAGGATCCCGGCATGGATGTGGGGGTGCAAGGTCTTCACCCGGCCGTCCAGCATCTCGGGAGACCCGGTGACCTCCTCGACCGAGGTCACCTCCAGGCCCGCCTCGCGCAGGGTCGCCGCCGTGCCGCCCGAAGAAACGAGGGCCACACCGAGCTCGGCCAGGCCGCGGGCGAGCTCGACCACGCCGGCCTTGTCCCAGACGGCGAGCAGGGCCCGGCGGACCGGTCGCGGGCCGCTCATGTCGGGGCCTCCGCCATCACGCGAACGTGGCGGCCCTCCACCGCGAGCCGTCCCTCGACCAGCGCTCGAACCGCGGCCGGAAGGAGCCGGTGCTCGACCTCGTGCACCCGGGCCTCCAGGGAGTCCCAGTCGTCGTCGGGCAACACCTCGATCGCCTCCTGGAACACGATCGGCCCGTGGTCCACCTCTTCGTCCACGAGGTGAACCGTGACGCCGGTGACCTTGACGCCCCACGCCAGGGCGTCCGCGACGGATGAGGTGCCGGGAAACGCCGGCAGCAGGGCGGGGTGGACGTTCAGCAGGCGGCCCTCGAACGCCCGGACGAGCTCGGGGCCGACGATCCGCATGTAGCCGGCCAGCGCCACGACGTCCACCTCCCGCTCACGGAGGAGCGCCAGCACCGCCCGGTCCAACGCGGCGCGGTCCGGATGCGCCGCCGGGTCCACGACCACGGCGTCCACCCCCCGGCGCCGCGCGCGTTCGAGGGCGAAGGCCTCCGGCCGGTCGCTGACGGCCACGACCACCCAGGGACCGACGACCGGATCGTCCAGGAGGGCCTGAAGGTTCGTGCCGCCGCCGGACGCGAGCACCGCCAGCCGAGCCTCGACCACGGCCCGCACCGTAGGGACGAGGCGCCCGGACGTCAAACACGAGGGCGGTACGCTTCCGTTGTGCCAGCTCCGTCAGCGGTGCCCGGCGAGGAACGCCTGCGCGGCGCCGAACGTTGCAGCCTCCACGTCGGCGCTCCCGCCGTCGCCACGTGCGACGGATGCGGCCGCGCACTGTGCCTGGCCTGCGCGATCCCGGTGCGCGGGCGAACGCTGGGCGCGGAATGCCTGGTGTCGGCCCTGGGCGAAGACGCCCCCGTCCCCCCAGTCGAGGGGCGCCCGGGGGCGGTGCCCCGCCGGGTGGCGGCCGTCGCGTTCGGGATCGCCGTGATGGCGACCTTGTTGCCGTGGAGCCGGTTCGGGCAGGGAGGCCAGCCCGTCGGCGCCTGGGGAAGCGCGCCGTCGTGGTCGCTGCTGGCCGCGCTCGCGGCGATCGTCGGGCTCGGCGTATGCATCCTCGCGCGCGTGCGCCCCGGGCTCCTCCGGGCCTGGGACATCACGGCCGCCGCGGCCGGAGCGTTCGTGGTCGCCGGGGCGACTCTGGCGATGCTCCGGCCTCCGGCGTTCACATCCCCATGGCTCGGACCGTGGGTCGCCCTGACCGCCGGGGCCGTGGCCACGTTCGCGTCCATCGTGGAGTGGCGAGCGGCGGCGCGAACGACCACCGTGCGTAGTTGACTCGGGTGGAACCTGGGTGTTCCATTGGTCGATCCCAGGCACGAGCGCCCAGGACCTGCCAGGAAGAAGGGGGAAGGAACACATGTCCCAGACCAGCGGGTTCGACATGACCAAGCTCACGAGCGCAGACAAGATCGTGTTGGGAGGTGCCGCCGCCTACTTCATCTGGGTGTTCGTCCCCGGCTGGTATTCGGCCGGCATCGAAGGCATCGTGAGCGTGACGGCCAACGGGTTCCGGTTCCCGATGATCCTCGCCTGGCTCCTGGCGATCGCTGCCATTGCGGAGCTCGTGTTGCGGAAGTTCACCACGACCACCGTGAACCTTCCATGGAAACCGGGGGTGCTCCACCTTGCCATCGCGGGCGCCGCGCTCGTGTTGACGCTGCTCGGGCTGCTGATCAAGCCCACCGGTTTCGGCATCGGGTGGGCCCTGTTCGTGGGCATCGCGATCGCGGCCGTCTGGACGTACGGGGCCTACATGATGTACAGCCAGCCCGCCGAGGCCCCCAGGGGCGACAGCGGGGCCGTTCCTCCGCCTCCGGCTCCCGGCGGCTTCAGCGGCTGATCTCATCTCGCGTCGAGGCCCGGTCGTTCCGGCCGGGCCTCTCGCGTTCTCCCCCCGCTTCGGGCTCCATCGTTACGATGGGATCCACGTGAAGGCGTGCCCCTTCTGCGCCGAGCAGATCCAGGACGAGGCCATCAAATGCCGGTACTGCGGGAGCCTGCTCGTCGCTTCCGCCGCCTTGCCGCCACCACCCGGGGCCGGACGCGACCTGCCCCTCCAGTACACACACTCGGGCCGCCGCCTCTTGCTCGGCTACGCCGCGGACTTCTTCGGGATCTGGGATCGCGAGCGCCCCGACGTGCCGGTGTCGAGATTCCCGCGCACGAACGAGGGGTGGCGCGCGGCCTGGCTGGAGTTCGCCGAGCGGGAGCCCGACAACGTCGAGGTCTCGCTGGTGTCGCCGACGGCCGCGGCCTCGGCCGCTCCCTCGGGGCGCGTCAGCGGCGCCTGGTGGCTGCTGCCGATCCTGATGGGCTGGCTCGGGGGCCTGATCGCGTTCCTGGTCACCAAAGACGTCGACCCGGCGCGGGCCCGAGCCATGCTGATCACCGGGATCGCGATCAGCGTGGGGCTCTTCGCGCTGCTGGTGGCCACCACCTCGGCCACGTCGATCTGACGCTCCCACCTCCGAGCGCTCCCCCGGCGACGCCCCACGCCAGGGCCAGGAGGGTGGCCGCGGTCACGTCCGGTCCGAGAAACAGCCAACCCGAGGTTCCCTCCGCGCCGAATGGCGCTCCGTACCCGATCGTCACGGTCGAGAGAACCGAGGTCGCTCCCACCAGGCCGGCGAAAACCACGCCGGCGCCGGCGCCGGCGAGCGCCGCTCGGCGGCCGTGCTCGCCCGATCGTTGGGCGGCCCGGCGGCCGCCGAACCACGCCGACAGCGCGGGAACGAGCAGGAAGAGCAGGTAGGCTCGTGGGGCGGGTCCGAAGTCGGCGTCGCCGAACGGAAGCAACACGACGTCGTCGCCGGAGATGGGGACCGGGACCGTCTCCACCCGCGTCGGGAACCGGCCGTAACACAACAGATCGACGGCGACGCTCCCCCGTGCGACCAGGCACCCTCCCATCGCCGGGGTGAGGGCCCATATCGCCTCGTTCGGCGCCACCGCCACGTGGTGGCCGAGGACCGCGACCCCGGCGCTCGGACGGTCGAACACCGCTCGCAGATACCGGGCCGTCGACGGCGTGAGCAGCGCCGCCGGCCCGTCGGGCTGGACGACGCCCGCCGCGAACAGCCCCGCGAGCGAGAGCGCCACCGCCAGCACGAACATCCGCCACCCGCCGGCCGCGGCGCCGGAAACGAGGGGGTGGGAAACCGCCGAGGACATCCCGCCGGCGGCCCCAGCGACCGCCGCGATCGCGAGCGGAAAGACGGTGGCCTGCCAGATCGACAGACCGATGTGCACCTCGCCGGACGCGAACGCGCCGAACCGGATCGAGGTCGTCGTCCTCGCCAGCATCATCAGCCCGGATGCGGGGACGGCGTACCCGAGCGCCACGGCCGCGCCCAGCCCGAACCTCCGGCCGCGGCCGCCCCCGCCGCGTTCGGCGGCGGCTCGACCTCCCCGGAACAGGAGCCAGACGGCGACGGCGGTGACGGACAACATCGCGACGCCGATCGAGAGCGAGGCCGCCCCCGGGGCGAGGCCCGGCCCCTCGAGCTCCGGCGCCTCGAGCTGGAGGGCGACGTGATGGAACGTGCCGAGGTACCCCAGACCCAGCCGGACGAACGTGCCGACCGACGCCCGCGTGCCCGCCAGCACCAGACCGACGAGCGCCAGCAGCTGGCCGATGCCGGCCACGACGAGGAAGGCGACGAACCCTCGGCGCAGTGCCTCTCGCCAGCCGGCGGCCGCCGGCCGGTTCACGGCAACGTGGCCTGAACGAGCTCCGCGACCTCGGTCGGCGTCCGGCCCACCCGGACCCCCGCGGCCTCGAGCGCCTCGGCTTTGGCCCGGGCCGTTCCGCTCGAGCCCGTGATGATCGCCCCCGCGTGCCCCATCCGTTTGCCGGGCGGCGCGGTGAACCCGGCGATGTAGCCGACCACCGGCTTGGTCATGCGCTCGCGGACGAACGCGGCGGCCCGTTCTTCGTCGTCGCCGCCGATCTCGCCGATCATGACCACGAGATCGGTGCCGTCGTCGGCCTCGAAGCGCTCCAGGGATTCGAGGAAGCCGATGCCGTGGACCGGATCCCCGCCCATCCCCACACACGTGGACTGGCCGATGCCCCGCTGCGTGAGCTCGTGCACGATCTGGTAGGTGAGCGTCCCCGAGCGGCTCACCAGGCCCACCCGGCCGGCCGCGCAGATCTCGCCAGGGATGATCCCGACGTTGGCCGTGCCCGGCGAGATGACGCCGGGGCAGTTCGGCCCTACGAGCTCGGCCCGGCGCCCCCGCAGGTACGAGGCCACCTGCGCCATGTCCCGGACCGGGATCCCCTCGGTGATGCACACCACGAGTTCCACGTCACTGTCCGCCGCCTCGTAGATCGCGTCGGCGGCGAACCGCGCCGGCACGAAGATCAGCGACGTGTTCGCCGAGGTGCCCTCCACCGCGTCGGCCACCGTGTCGAACACCGGGATGCCGTCGACGTCCTGGCCGCCTTTTCCCGGCGTCACCCCGGCCACCACCTTCGTGCCGTAGGCCCGGTTGCGCAGCGAGTGGAACGTCCCCTCCGACCCCGTGAGCCCGGCGACGACCACGCGGGTCCGCTCGTCGATCAGGATCGCCATCAGCCCGCCGCCCCGTGGGCGAGCTCGGACGCCCGGCGGGCGGCGTCGAGCATCGTCGCGGCGGGCACGATCCGCGGATGGTTCGCCGCGTCCAGGATCGCGCGGCCCTCGTCCGCGTTGGTGCCGTCGAGCCGGACCACGATCGGCACCTCGGGCGTGACTCGCTGCAGCGCCTCGAGCACTCCCTTCGCCACGAGGTCGCACCGCGTGATGCCCCCGAAGATGTTGATCAACACGCTCTTCACGGCCGGGTCCGACAAGATGACCTCGAGGGCGGTGGCGATCAGGTCGGCGCGCGCGCCGCCGCCCACGTCGAGGAAGTTGGCGGAACGGGCCCCGGCCTGGTCCACCACGTCGAGCGTGGACATCACCAGGCCGGCGCCGTTGCCGATGATGCCGACCTCTCCGTCGAGCTTCACGTATTGCAGCCCGGCGGTGCGAGCCCGGCGCTCCACCGGATCGATCGGGAACGACTCCTCGAGCCGGGCGATCTCCGGCTGGCGGAACAACGCGTTGTCGTCCACCGTGACCTTGGCGTCGAGCGCCATGACCGTGCCGTCGGTGAGCTGAACGAAGGGGTTCACCTCGACCAGCGTGGCGTCCACGTCCGCCAACACGTTGGCCAGCTTCCGCAGGAGCTCGCCGGCGCCTTCCCGCGCTTCCGCCGGCAGGTGACCGACCAGGCGTCGCACCTGGTACGGGCGAAGGCCAAGGATCGCGTCGATGTGCAGTCGCCGGATCGCGGCCGGGTTCTCCCTCGCGACGGTCTCGATGTCCACGCCTCCTTCGTTGGAGACCATGACGAGGTACGTGCCGGCGCTCCGGTCGAGCGAGATCGCCGCGTAGTACTGGGCGGCGATGTCCACCAGCCGCTCCACCAACACCCGGGTGACGCGCATCCCCTTGAAGCCGGAGCCGAACATGCGCCGTGCCTCGAGTTCCGCCTCCTCGGCCGAATGCACGAGGGCAACTCCGCCGCCTTTGCCGCGGCCACCCGCCTGGACCTGGACCTTGACCGCCACCCGGCCGCCGAGCCGCGCGGCCGCCTCGGCCGCCTGCTGGGGGGTCGAGGCCACCTCGCGCTCGGCAAGGGGGACGCCGTGACGCGCGAAGAGGTCCTTGCCTTGGTACTCGTAGAGATCCACTAGCCGGCCCGCTCCGCCGAGAGGCGTTCGTTCAGCCAGCTCACGATCTCGCCGGTCGAGGCGCCGGGGGTGAAGATCCGCTCGACCCCGGCTTCGGCCAATCTGGGGATGTCGTCCTTGGGGATGATCCCGCCGCCGAACACGAGGACCTCGCCCGCGCCGCGCTCGCGCAGGAGCGAGACCACGCGCGGGAACAGCGTCATGTGCGCCCCGGAGTGGCAGGACAACCCGACCGCGTCGGCGTCCTCCTGGATCGCGGCCTCGGCGATCTGCTCCGGGGTCTGATGCAGCCCCGTATAGATCACCTCGAACCCGGCGTCACGAAGGGCACGAGCCACCACCTTCGCCCCACGGTCGTGGCCGTCCAGACCCGGTTTGGCGACGACGATTCGATGTTTGCCGGGCATGCGCGGCCAGTCTAACGAGGGCCGAGGGCTCCCTATACTCGGATGGTGATGCCCAAACGCCTCCGGTTCCGACCGCCCGGCCTCAAACCCACCACGAAGGTCGGGACCCTCGGCCCCTACCGGGGACGGCTCGGGCTGGCCTGGGTGATCGCGCCGATCGTGGCCGGGGTCCTGATCCTGGTCGCCGGGTTCTTCGCCCTGCGGTGACCCTCGAGGCGTACTGCTGGCCGCTCTCGGTGGCGGCGGGGGAACCGGTCGCCCTCCACGTCTCGACCGACGCCGGGCACGTCGAAGTCGAGGTCGCCCGCGAGGGCGCGGATCGAGCGGTGATGTGGCACGCGTCCGGCGTGCTCGGACGGCTCATCGAGACGCCGCCCGACGCGTCGGCCTACGGGTGCCGCTGGCCGGTCGCGAGCGAGATCCCCGTCGGTGCGGACTGGCGATCGGGGTACCACGCTGTGACGGTGCGCGCCGGCGCCGAACGCGCGGACGCGTTCTTCGCGATCCGCCCGCGGCCGGCGGACGCCTCGCCGATCCTGCTCGTGTTGGCGACGACGACGTACCACGCCTACAACGACTGGGGCGGCCCCTCGCTCTACACGGGCGGGACGCGTGTCTCGTTCGAACGCCCCGTGGCCAGGGGGTTCCTCGACAAGCCGGAGCCGGCGGGTCGGATGATGCAGACCGAGCCCGATCGCGAGGCCATGGGGTACCGCAACTGGGCCCGGCCGCTCGGGCTCTCGGACTGGAGCGGCGCCTCGGGCTGGTGGAACTGGGAGCGCCCGTTCACGCGGTGGGCCGAGGCGCTCGGGTACCGGATGGACGTCGCGGTGAGCTGGGATCTCGAGCACCATCCCGAGGTGCTCGACGGCAAGAAGCTGTTCGTGTGCGTCGGGCACGACGAGTACTGGTCGTGGGGTATGCGCGACGCGCTCGACGCGTTCGTCCGGGGCGGCGGCCACGCGGCCATCTTCTCGGGGAACACCTGCTGCTGGCAGGTCCGGTTCGAGGACGACCACCGGGCGATGACGAGCTACAAGTACCGGGCGGACGACGATCCCGTGCTGGGCACGGACCGGCAGCACCTCCTGTCCGGCGCCTGGGCCGACCGGCGGGTCGGCCGGCCCGAGACCGAGTCGATCGGCCTCACGTTCACGCGTGCGGGGTATTCCCGGTACGGCCTCGGCGCACCCGACAGCGCGGCCGCCTACGAGGTCCACCGGCCCGAACATTGGGTGTTCGAGGGCACCGGCCTCCAACGCGGCGGGCGGTTCGGCGAGCGGGACGCCATCGTGGCCTACGAATGCGACGGATGTGCCCTCCGGACCGACCCCCACGGCTTCCCCGTCCCGACCCACGCCGACGGCGCACCTGAGGGCCTGGAGATCCTCGCCACCGCTCCGGCCCACCTGTGGGCACAACACGAGCAGCCCTCACGTTACGCGGACGACCCCGGCGACCTCGAGTTCGCCGCGAAGGCGGTGTTCGGCAGCACCGATCCCGGGCATCTGGCCGAGCTCGCGGACGGCCGATGTGCCTTCGGCGTGTTCACGCGCCCCGGAGGAGGGACGGTGGTCAACGTCGGGGTGATCGACTGGGCCCTCGGGCTCGGCGATCCGGTCGTAGGCCGGATCACCCACAACATCCTGGAGCGTTTGTCGGGAGTTGCCGAGAACGGCTAGGCCTCGGCTCTGATCACCCGCATCACCGCATTGATGAGAGCCAGGTGGGTGAAGGCCTGGGGGAAGTTGCCGAGATGTCGCCCGTTTCTCGGGTCGATCTGCGGCGGCTCGCCCCCCTCCCGAACCTGACGCCGGGAGGCCTATCCCGCTTCGGGACCTCTCGCGACCGGTCACCGGGCTCGTACGATGGATGGCCCACGATTGTCGGGGGCAGCCACATGCGGTGGGACGAGTTCGGGCGCGCCTGTCCCGAGATCGCCTCGATGGCGCGCGAGCGGTTCACCCGGGATGAACTCGTCCTGGTCGGGACGATCCGGGCGGACGGATCACCGCGGATCAGCCCGAACGAGGTGGACTTCGCCGCCGGACGCCTGTTCGTCTCCATGATGTGGCGTTCGCGCAAGGCGCAGGACCTGCTCCGCGACCCGCGGATCGTCCTCCACAGCGTGACCGCGAACCGGATGGGTACCGACGGCGACGTGAAGCTGCACGGCCGGGTCGTGGACGAGCAGGACCCCGAGATCCGGACGGCGTTCCGGGAGGCCATCAAGGCGCGGATCGACTGGGCCCCCGATGAGCCGGACTACCACTGCTTCTCGCTCGACGTGGAGTCGGCGGGGTTCATCCGCTTCGGCGACGAGCCGCTCGCCCTGGCATGGGACCCGAAGAAAGGCCTCCGTCACCTCCCCCACCCGGGGTGACCATCGGGCGGTCCGCCCGCTCGCCGCGGGCGCGCCGGACCTCGCCTACGTGGACGTCGCTTCTAGCCCGAGGGCGCGGCGTTCCCGGTCGGTCGGAAGATCCACAGCCCGGTCCGCATGTCGCTCGCCAGCACGAGCCCCCGTTCCGCGTCGATCGCAACCCCCCAGACCATGGCGAACCTGTCCGGCCCGAACGCCGCCTTCTTCTTCCCGCTCGCCGTGGGGGTCGCCAGGCCGACCATCGCCGGATCCGTCGGGTCACTGACGTCGAGCGCGACGATCCCGTGCGAGTACCACGACGAATACGCACGGTCCCCGAAGACCTCGGTGTTGTGCACGGACCAGAACCCCGGCGGGGTCTCCACGGACCCCGACACGTAGGGCAGGTCCGAGAACGAGCCAACCTGCGCGAAGTCGAACACTCCGTCGCCATCGGCATCCGAGGTGCCCTCGCGGAACACGCGGACGAACCCCCAGGTCGGAGTCGTGGGCCGCAGGATGACCGTCACCTCGCCGGGCGCCGCTCGAACCTGCGACGCGAACGGCTCGGTGCCCGAGACCTGGACGGCCGGGATGGTGACGCCGTCCACCGCCCGCGGGGTGGAGAAGGGGAACGGGTACGCGTCGTCGTTGCTGATGAGATTCGACAGGGCGGCGATCGCGCCGGCGTCCGCGGCGCGCCGGATCTGCGCGCCGAGCCGGCACGGCGCTTCTTCGGGGAAGTCCGGATCGAGGCCGGCGTAGAATGGGTCGACGGTGTCGAACAGGGCGACCGCGCCCTCCGCCCCGACGAAATCCTCGGCTTGACAGCCGTCGCCAGCGTCGAAGACGGCCCCGGCCACCTGGCCCTGCACGGTGAGCGGCTCCGGCATCCACCATTCGTCCACGCCGCTGAACTCCGTCGATCCGGTCGCGCTCGAGGTGACCACGATCGGGCCGAAGAGGTCCCAGTCCTCGTCGTTCTGGAACAGGTACCGCTGTCCGCTCAGGTCGAGGATCCCCAGCGAGTGAGCGTCGCCGTCGGCGGCGGCCCCCTCGGGGAAGACCGTGCGTCCGACCAGCACGGGGTCGGCCGGGTCGGCGAGGTCGAACTTCAACACCCCCGCGTCCCAGTACGAGACGTACGCGGTCATCCCCTCATCGGCCGCGCGGACGCTGTGGCCGTAGGCGGAGGCGAACCCGCCGGTGCCGCCGAACTGGGAGGTGAATACGAACCCGTCCGGCCCGGGGAGGTTGGAGTCGGCGAGCACCCCCCAGTGGCTCAGCTTCACCGGATCCCGGGGGTCCGTGATGTCGACGATCATGAAATCGCCACCCGGCTCACCCTCGAACCACTCGGCCTCGAACTCGACGAACGGGACCGCGAGGAGCGCCAGCGCCGTTCCATCCGGCCGGGCGACGATGTCGATCTCGTGCACGCCACCGGCGGGCGTTCGCGTGAAGCTCAGGAGACGAGGGCGGGCGGGGTTGGTGACATCGTACAGCGCGAACCCACCCGGGCCCGGGCGTTCGGCGGAGAAGTTGCTCTGGACGCCGACGGCCATGATGTCGCGGGCGCCGATCCGCTCCACATCGACGTCTTCGTTGGCGGTTCGGCGCCGGGCGGCCTTCGCGACGGCGACGAGCTCGGGCCGGCGCGGCCGGTTGATGTCCACGACGTTGACGCCGATCGTCTCCTCATACGGCCCACATCGCTCGCACGTCGCCACGTAGGCGAAGGTCCCGACGTCCCCACCGTGGTCGAACACCGCGACGTCGCCCTGCGGCGGACGGCCGGGGAACCTCAGACGCGAGACCAGCGTGAAGTTCTCGAGGGTCGGCGCCGCGGGCCGGGACCGGCCGAGGGACCCAGCCGCGCGGGATTCCGTCCGGAAGGCCGCATGACGCTGGATCGCCGTCCTCGGCTTCCGTTCGTCGGTCGTCGATCGATCCGCGTGGGCGCTCGTTCCGGCGAACGGCACGAGCAGGGCGACGACCAGGATCGTTCGGAACGCACGCGCCATCATGGATTCCCTCCCCGGGCGCGGGCGACCCCCGACCTCCGCGCCGTCCCGGTGACGCGCGCGCTGTCGCGAATGCTACCCCTTTGGGTTCGACAGGGGAACTCTACGGTCGGGCCAGACGGGTCAGCGGCGCGTAGGCCAGGAGCAGGCGCTTCTCCCCGGCGTCCTCGAACCGCACGGTGGCCTCGGCGTCGGTGCCCACGCCGCTGACCGTGATCACGACGCCCTCGCCCCAGCGCTCGTGCATGACGGTATCGCCGGCGGCCACCAGGAGGGGTTCGCGGCGGCCCTCGACCGCGGCCCGGATCGGGGACACGGCCGAGCCGCTCCCTCCGATCACGCTCTCCTCGTCCTCGATGGCCCGGACGAGGTCACTCGGGATCTCGGCGAGGAACCGGGAGGGCGGGTTGTACGAGGTCGCGCCGAACAACGTCCGGCTCCACGCGTGGGTGAGATACAGGCGCTCGCGCGCTCGCGTCACCCCGACGTACATCAGCCGGCGCTCCTCCTCCAGCTCGCCCTGGTTCCCCATCGAGCGGTAATGC
>DATHVC010000136.1:0-2594 GCA_035461565.1 Actinomycetota bacterium | reverse complement strand
CCGCCAGTCCGCGCCGACGAGCGACATCGAGCCGTTCATCAGCGCCGTCCAGGGGTGGCCGTACACGGAGGGCCTTCGGTTCATCACGACGCTCGAGCGCGACGGCGGGCTCGAGGCGGTGGACGGCGCGTTCCGTGACCTGCCGGTCTCGACCGAGCAGATCATGCATCCCGAGCGGTACCCGAATGACCTCCCGGTCCCGGTGGACGTTCCCGACCTGGCGCCGGCGCTCGGCAGGGGCTGGGCCGATCTCGACGTCCAGTTCGTGGGCGAGATGTGGCTGCGCCTGGCGCTGGCCCTCCGGCTGGACGGTTCGGCCGCCGCCGCTGCCGCGGCCGGATGGGACGGCGGAACCTACCGAGCGTGGACCCACGACGGCCGCGTGGCGCTCGTGCTCGCGACCGTGTGGGACTCGGAGGAGGACGCGAGCGAGTTCGCGACGGCCATGGAGGAGTGGCTGGGCGAGGGTTCCCAGGACGCCGCCGTGTTGGCGCCGGAGGGCGTCGAGGTCCGGGTGTTGTTCGCGAGCGATCCCTCCACCCTCGCCCTGCTCGAAGCCGCCGCGGCCTGAGCCGGCCGGACGGGTTCTAGACTCGCGCCGTGGCGGGTGTCGGGGATCTCCTGGTCGAAGACGTGACCGTCGGGTTCGGGGAGACGATCGCGCTGGCCGACGCCTCACTGGAGGTCTCGGCGGGAGAGTTCGTCTCGATCGTCGGGCCATCCGGGTGCGGCAAGAGCACCCTGTTCAACGTGATCTCAGGCCTGATCTCGCCCTCGTCCGGCCGGGTCCTGCTGGACGGCGAAGACGTGACGGGGTCGACGGGCCACGTGGGGTACATGCTCCAGAAGGACCTGCTCGTGCCGTGGCGAACCGTCCTGGGCAACATCGTCCTCGGGGCCGCCCTCACCCGCGGCGTCACGGCGACCGATCGACAGGACGCCCTGGACCTCGCCGCCCGCTACGGGCTCGGCGACTTCGTCCACCACTACCCGCACACCCTGTCGGGCGGGATGCGTCAGCGGGTGGCGCTGATGCGCACCCTCGCCGTCCACCGGGACGTGCTGCTGCTGGACGAGCCGTTCGGCGCGCTGGACTCCCAGACCCGGCTCGAGATGCAGCGGTGGCTGCTCGAGGTGTGGTCCGAGTTGGGGCGGACGGTCCTGTTCGTCACGCACGACGTGGACGAGGCGGTGTTCCTGGCCGACCGCGTCGTCGTCATGACGCCGAGACCGGGGAAGATCGAGACCGAGATCCCCGTCCCCATCCCGCGTCCCCGGCGGCTCGAGACGTTGACCTCGAGCGAGTTCATCGACCGGAAGCGGCGCGTTCTCGGTCTCCTGTATGGGGCTGCCGTGTGATGTCACGCGCCGCCCGCATCCTCGTGCCGGTGATCGGGATCGTCGCCGTCGTCGTCCTATGGGACCTCACGGTTCGGGCGTTCGACGTCCGGCCCTCCACGGTCCCGCCGCCCGGCGACGTGTTCCGCGCCATCATCGAGGATTGGGAGGTCCTGTGGCCTCGGACGCGGGTGACGATGACCGCGGCGGCGGTCGGGTTCTCACTCGGGTCGGCCGTGGGGTTCGTCCTGGCGGTGCTGATGTCCCGGTGGCCGTTGGTTCGCCGGGTGTTGTACCCGGTGCTGATCGCGTCTCAGGCCATCCCGCCGCCCGCCATGGCGGCTCCGCTCGTCATCATCCTGGGGTTCGGCCTGGCCCCGAAGATCGCCGTCATCGCGTTGTGGGTGTTCTTCCCGGTGGTCGTCAACGTGCTGGGGGGCTTGGCGTCGGTGGACCGTGACCTGTTGAGCCTGGCCCGAACGATGGACGGGCGCCCCCTGCGGGTGTTCGCCTTGATCGAGCTTCCGGCGACGGTGACCCCGCTGTTCTCGGCGTTGAAGCTCGGCGCCGCCTATTCGGCAACGGGTGCGGTCATCGGGGACATGTTCGCCAGCCTGACGCCCGGGCTCGGAAACTATCTCGGGATCAAGAACTCCCAGCTCGATACGGATGCGGTGTACGCGGCGGTGCTGCTCCTCACCGCGATCGGGCTCGGGGGCTTCCTCCTGATGTCGCTGCTGGAGCGGCTGGCCACGCCGTGGCGGACCCGGACGAGCGCGCGGGAATGGCGGAGGAGGAGGATGGTGGAAGCCAGGCCGCTCCCGGTGTCGGAAGATGTGCAGGTAGGGGATCGAGGAGGCCAAGGATGAAGGTTCGGACGCGCTGGTGGTGGCTGCTGGTCGTGCTCGTCCTCACGGCGACGTCCTGCGGGGGCGACGACGGCGACGGCGGCGGCGACGGCCAGGCGCTCGCGCTGGACGAGTGCTTCGCGCGCCTGTTCGAGCCCCGGGTCGAGGCGGCGCGCGCCATCGCCGGATATTCGGCCACGCTGACCGAGATCTTCGCCGCGGGCCGCGCTCACGACGGGGCGGCCATGGCTGGCGCCGCCAGCGAGCTGCTGGCGCGACTGGGCATGCCCGCGCTGCCCGCGGCCATCCGCGGCGTCGCGGAGGCGGCCGTGGACATCTGGACGAAACGCCGCGCCGCCAGCACCGCGGCTGCGGTCGTGACCAGCGCGGATCCCCACGTGCAGGCCC
>DATHVC010000135.1:0-2194 GCA_035461565.1 Actinomycetota bacterium | reverse complement strand
AAGCGGGTGGTCTCCGAATTCGAGCCGCCGGACCTCGATCCGGATGCACTTGCCGCGCTCGACGACTTCATCGGGCGCCGGACGGCGGCGGGAGGGGCTCCACCAGAGTCATGATCGAACCGCTCCCCTCCGAGCGCCGGGTTCCGGCTCCCGGCCGGCTGTCCCCCGACCACCCCCGTTTCGACGAGGTGATGGCCGCGCACGACCGCTCCGTCGAACTGGGGACCTATGGCTATCGGGATCCGCTGACCGGCCTGCTCGTCTTCTCGGCCTCGTACCTGTGGGAACGCGGGTTCTGCTGCGACACCGGGTGCCGGCACTGTCCCTACGTGGGGCGACCGGGGGCCGAGGATCTCGTCAGTCGGCGGCGCGTGTGAGGACCGCTGCCAGGTGGTGCAGCAACGGCTGGCCGACAGCCTCCATCGCCAGCCGGTACTCGAGCCGGTCGCCGTCAACCACGATCTGGCGGCGGGTGGCGGAGACCTGACGGGCCGATGGGGTGGTGTAGGCCAGACCCTCGAAGACCAGGGATCGTCCGTCCAGGACACCGGAATGCACCTCGACCACCCCGGTGGGCTGCGCGATGACCAACTCCAGACGGTCGGACCCGAGCCCGCGCAGGTATCCCGTCTCGGCATGGAGCGGATCGGCCGTCCCCGCCCGCCATGTGCGCTGGGCATAGGTCACGAAAGGCTTGCCAGGACCGGGCGCGAAGCGAATCTCCTCGCCGTAGGAGAAGTCCGAGATGGTGGGGTACTCGCCCTTGCCCGTTCCCGTCCACGTGCCGAACAGAAACTCGAGGGGGGCGATGTCCGGATGGATACGCATCGGGCCCAAGGTATCGGGGAATCGGGGGCGACGCTCGTATCCTGGCCCCGATGGAGCCCCTGGTCGATCTCGTCCTGATCTTTCTGCTGCGGCTGGTCGACGTGTCGATCGGGACGGTACGAATCGTCCTGCTGGGCCGCGGGAGCCGGTGGCGGGCGGCGGCGCTCGGGGCGGTGGAGGCGTTCGTGTGGGTCTTGGCCGCCGCCCGGGTGCTCGGCGGTCTCGACGACATCTGGCGGATGGCGGCCTTCGCTGCGGGTTACGGAGCCGGCACCGCTCTCGGCGTGACCATGGAGCGGTGGTTGGCGGTGGGTACGGCGCTCGTGCGGATCGTCGCGCCGTCGTCCAGTCCCCGTGCCGCCGAGGGCCTGCGCAGGCTGGGGTATCAGGTTACGGTGCTGGCGGGCGACAGCTCCGGCGACGAGGTGCGGGTGAGCCTCGTCGTGGTACCGCGCCGGCGCCTCAAGGACGTCTATCGGGAGATCGCGGCTCTCAATCCGGAGGCCCTCGTGACCACGGAGTCCACCAGTCAGATCGACCTGGCGGCAGCTCGCATCAAGTCGGTCCGCAAGTGATGAGACGACTTCTCGAAATGGTCCGCCAACGGGCGGACACCGGCTTCCTGGTCGTCTCGCTGCTCGTCGGGGTGGTCGTGGGTCTCGCCGCCGCGCTGCTGATCTGGGTCTTGGAAGCCGTGCAGCACGCGTTCGTCTGGGCGGCCGACCTCGGTCCGGGCGAGTGGATCGTGTTCGCGTCGGTCCCGCTCGGGATCCTGGGCGCCTGGTGGATGGCCAGACGGTTCGCCCCCGAGGTGGCCGGCGACGGCGTCCCGGAGGTGTCCGCGGCCCTCGCCGTCAATGCCGGGTACCTCTCGACGAAGTCGATCCCGCTCAAGATCCTCGCAACGGCGCTCACGCTCGGCGGCGGGGGGTCTGCCGGCCGTGAAGGTCCGATGGTCCAGATCGGCGGGGCGATCGGGTCCTCGGTGGCGCGCCGTTTCGGGCTGGGTGAGGACTATGTCCGAAGCCTCGTGGCCGCCGGTGCGGCGGCGGCGATCGGGGCATCGTTCAATGCGCCGATCGCCGGCATGCTGTTCGGCCTGGAAGTCGTCCTCGGGTCGTTCGCCGTCCGGCACATGTCGGCGGTGGTGCTCGCCTCCATCGCCGCCGCGGTGACCTTCCGTTCGTTGGTGCCCGAGAGCGAGATCCTGCAAGGTGCCACGTATCGCCTTGGAGGGCCTTCGGAGCTGATCCTCTACGCGGGGTTCGCGGTTCTCGCGGTCGGTGTCGCCTACCTGTACCCCCGGCTCCTCGACCGCGTGGAACTGTTGGGGGGGACCGCGCCCCGCGCCGCCTGGCTACGGCCC
>DATHVC010000134.1:0-4058 GCA_035461565.1 Actinomycetota bacterium | reverse complement strand
CCCCATGGCCGAACCGAAGACGAACGCCCGCCGTGGGCGGCGCGCCGCCGTCGTCGTGGCCCTCGCCGCCCTCCTGCTCACGGGCGCGCTGCCGATCCCGAGCGGCGCGGCCCCGGACACCGACGTCCGGATCGTGCCCGTCCCGCTCGCCCAGCTCGTGCCGGCGGCGGCGCATCCGGCGGTCGGGTTCGCCGGCGACCTCCGACTCGCGGACGGCGAGCTCCACGCGATCGCCCGGACCGAAACCGCGACCACCCGCGTCTGCTCGCCCATCGACGCCACCGGGCTCGGGGTGACGTGGGAACAAGCGGCGCCGGGCGACGTCCACGTCGAGATCCGGGCCGAGCGCGACGGCCGCCTGAGCCCCGCCGTGCACCTCGGATCCGAAGACGACGCGGACCCGGGAACCCCGGACGCAAACTCACGCCGCGGATCGGCGTTCCTCTGGACGGGCGGAGGACGGTGTGTCCGGCTCGCGATGGAGCTCGCCCGCCGGGTGCGCGTCTCCGACGTCGCCGTCGTGTTCACCGACTCCTCCGGGGAGGTGCCGTCGAGCGGGGGCTTCCTCCCGGCCGCCCAGGCGCTCGCGAAGCAGCCGAAGATCGTGACGCGGGAGGCGTGGGGTGCGGATCCGAAGCTCATGAACTGCACGCCATCGGTCGCGGATCGCGTGCTGATGGGGTTCGTCCACCATACGGCCGGAACGAACGCGTACTCGCGCGAGCAGGCCGACGACGTGGTCCGGGGCGTCTACGCGTTCCACACGACCGGCCGGGGCTGGTGCGACATCGGCTACAACTTCCTGGTCGACCGCTTCGGCACCGTGTACGAGGGCCGGACGGGCGGCGTCACCGAACCCGTCATCGGCGCCGCGCAGATGGGCTTCAACACCCGCGCGTTCTCGGTCTCCGTGATGGGGAACTTCGTGAGCGCCACCGTGCCGACCGCGGTGCAGCGGGCGCTCGTGCGGCTGTTGGCCTGGCGGCTGGACGTGGCGCACGTCAACCCCTCCTCGAGAGCCACCATGGTCTCGGCGGGGGGCTCGAACACCCGGTACGAAGCGGGTCGCGTCGTCCGGCTGCCGGCGATCGCGGGTCACCGGGACACCGGGTTCACGGCGTGTCCGGGCGAGCGGCTCTACCGGCTGTTGCCGTCGATCCGTCAGAAGGTCGCCGCCCGCGGATTGCCGAAGATCTGGAAACCGCGATTGACGGTGGAACAGCTCGTGGCGGGGGCGCCCGCGAACCTCCGGATCCTGGCGCGCGGCTCGACCGAGTTGCGGTGGTCGGTCACGCTCCTGGGTCCGGACGGCGCTCTGGTCGCGGACCTCGGGACCCAGCGCGGCGCGCGGCTGGCGCTCGGGTGGCCGAAGACCGGCCCGCCGCAGCCCACGATCCCGGGCACGTACGCGGTCCAGGTCGCCGCCGAGGCGCCCGGCGGCGGGGTCGCGCGGCCAGCATCGTTGCCGCTGACCGTCGTGGCCCCCATGCCGTTCCCGACGCCGTCGCCCACGGCCTCACCATCACCGTCGGGGTCACCGACGCCGTAACGAGCCGGGCCCCGGAGCCCGCCGGACCCACGGGCCTATCGAACGCGGAGCCGGCGGAAACGTTCCGCCGCGTCGGGGAACGCCTCCAGCGGCTCGAGCAGGTCGCCCACCAGGCCGATCAGGCCCTCGAACCCGGCCGGCTCCGGCGCCTGGACACGCAGGCGCTCCGCCCCGGCCAGCGCCGACTCGAGCCCGGCGGCGGCCGATCGCCACGCCTCCTCGACCTCCGGCGCACGCCAGCTCCCCATACGCGACCTCACGGCCCGGAGCCCTTCCTCGAACTCCAGCAGCGCCTCGGCCAGCGGGCGGCCGGGGCGACGGGTGCCCGGGACCGCGTCCAGGAGCGCGGCCTTGGCCGACTCCAACGTCGGAGCGAGCGCCTCCAACGCGCGGCGGCGCTCCTCGAGCTCCGGCGGAAGACGGCGGCGGCGCAACACGGTCATCTCCCCGCCAGCACGCCGAGCGCGGCCTCCGGGTCGTTCGACGCGATGGCGTCCACTCCCCAGTCGAGCAACCGACGTACCAGATCGGGCTCGTCCACCGTCCACGTCCCGACACGCAGCCCGGCCTCGTGCGCCGTGGCCACGAACCCCTGCCCGGCGGGCAGCAACGTGCGGGTCCCCGGCAGCACCATGTCGTGGGCCCCTGCCGCCGCGAGCGACAGGGCGTCACGGATGGGAAGCGGATCGGCGGCCAGGAGCCCGGTCGGCACGGTCGGGTCCAACGCCTTCGAGGCCGAGATCGAGGACGGATTGAACGAGATGACCAGAACGGGCCCGTCGAACCCGACCCGATCGAGCTCGGCGTGCGCGGCCTCGACGATGGACTCGCCATCGGGTTCGTACGCCGGTTCGCCGGGGAGGTTCTTGATCTCGAGGGCGGCTGCGGCCTGCCCGCTGAGCAGGTCGAGCACGTCGGCGAGCGTCGGCACGGAGGCGGGGTGATCGGACGTCCCGGCGTCGAGCGCGCGGAGCTCGGCCGCCGTCAGCTCGTGTACGGCGCCCGTGCCGTCGGTCGTGCGTTCGACGGTGGGGTCGTGCACGACCACGGCGACCCCGTCCCGCGACAGCCGGACGTCGAGCTCGATCACCCTCGCCCCCAGCCGCATCGCCTCCTCGAACGCGGCGATGGTGTTCTCCGGCCTCGTCGACGAGGCGCCGCGGTGCGCCACGATCGCCGGGAACGCATCGGCGGGGAACCGGCGATCACCCATCGGCCGCGATCGCCTCGATCCGGATGCGGTCACACCAGGCTGCTCGGGCACAGGTGGTTGACGACGCATTGCTCGCACCGGGGCCGGCGCGCCACGCAGACGGCCCGTCCGTGGTCGATCAAGACGTAGGTGAACGAGAACCACCTCTCCGGAGGGATCAGCGCCATCAGGTCGCGCTCGATCTTGTCCGGGTCTGACTGCGCGCTGAACCCGAGCCGGTTGGACAGCCGCTTGACGTGGGTGTCGACCGCGATCCCCTCCACCGTGTCGAACGCGTTGCCGAGGACGATGTTGGCGGTCTTGCGGGCGACCCCCCGCAACGTCACGAGGTCCTCCATCGTGTTGGGGACCTCGCCGCCGTATTCCTCGACGATCCGCTGGCACGCCCCGCGGATCGCCGCGGCCTTCTGGTTGAAGAACCCCGTCGGCTTGATGTCGGCTTTCAGCTCGTCCTCCGGGACCCGAAGGTAGTCCTCGGCGGATCGGTACTTCACGAACAACGCGGCCGTGACCTCGTTGACCTTCTCGTCCGTGCACTGGGCGGACAGGATCGTCGCCACGAGCATCTCGAGCGGGGTCGTGAAGCTCAGGGCCACCTTCGCGTCGGGATAGGCCCGGGACAGGAGGCGGACGATCTCGGGCGCTCGCCGCTCGACGGGGTCGTCCCGGGTCAACCGGCCTTTCGGCACGTCACGCCCTGCCGTCGAACGGCAGCTCGAGCTCGAACGCCTCGCCCTCGCGGAACGTCGACCACGACCCGTGGCGGAGCACGTGGATCCCCTGTCTGCCGAGAACGTTCCACGAACGCCCGTCGCCGGCCATCGCGGTGTCCTCGTCCAGCCCGACGAACAGCTGCCCGTCCCGGACCGACCCCACGATGAAGTCGCGCGCGCCCGGCACCCACGAATCCACGATGTCCCAGTGCGGGCCGAACAACGTCCCGCGCACGAACCCCATCCCGGGGCGCCACACGGATTCGAGGCTCTGAGTGTCGGAGTCGTAGGTGACCTCGGTGAGACACGCCACGCCCGCGCTGCACCCGGCGTACGGCAGCCCCACGGCCAGCCCCCGGCACAACCGGTCCCAGAACGCCGAACCTGCCAGCACCTCCGTCAGCCGGGCCGGGTTCCCGCCCGAAAAGTACACGAGCGCGGCGTCGTCCAGCCGGGCCACCACGTCGTCGCGGTAGGCATCGTCGCGCGTGCGGAGGGGAAGCACCTCCGCCGCAACCCCGAACGAGGCGAAGTGCTCGACACCTTTGGCCCCCCACGCCGAGAACAACTCCTCACCCTCGTG
>DATHVC010000133.1:0-7340 GCA_035461565.1 Actinomycetota bacterium | reverse complement strand
GCCAGCGTGATCTCGTTCCTGCGGCTGGGTCGGTCCGGGCGGCCGGTCCTGTTCGCCGCGAACTTCACGCCGGTGCCGCGCCACCGCTACCGGATCGGGGTGCCGGTCGGCGGCCGCTGGGTCGAGCTGCTGAACACCGACGCCGAGGTCTACGGGGGCAGCGGCCAGGGCAACTACGGCGGCGTCGAGGCGGACGAGGCCCCGATCCACGGACGCGATCGGTCGCTCGCGCTCGTCCTGCCGCCGCTGGCTGCCGTGTTGCTGACCCCCGAGGCGGGCTGATCGTCGGATGCGGGTCTGGCCGGGATCGCCCCATCCGCTCGGCGCGTCCTGGGACGGCGAAGGCGTGAACTTCGCCCTGTTCTCCGAACACGCCACCGGCGTGGACCTGTGCCTGTTCGAGGGCCCCAACGGCGCGCGCGAGGTCCACCGCATCCCCCTGCGCGAACGCACCGACCTCGTGTGGCACGTCTACCTGCCCGACGTCCGGCCGGGGGCGCGGTACGGCTACCGCGTCCACGGGCCCTACGCGCCGCGGGAGGGCCACCGGTTCAACCCGAACAAGGTCCTCCTGGACCCCTACGCCAAAGCCGTCACCGGAACGCTCGAGTGGAGCGACGAGGTGTACGGCTTCAAGATCGGCCATCCGGAGCAGGACCTCTCGTTCGACGAGCGCAACAGCGCCCGGAGCGTGCCGAAGGCCGTCGTCGTGGATACCGCGTTCACGTGGGGAGACGACCAACCGCCCGCGACGCCGTGGAACCGGACGGTCATCTACGAATGTCACGTCAAGGGGCTGACCAGGCGCCACCCGGGAGTCCCTCCCGAGCTCCGCGGCACCTATCTCGGCATGACGTCGGATCCCATCCTCGACCACGTGCTGTCGCTCGGCGTGACCGCCGTCGAGCTTCTGCCCGTCCACCAATACGTGGACGAACGCGATCTGGTGGACCGGGGTCTCCGCAACTACTGGGGGTACAACTCGATCGGCTTCTTCGCGCCGCACGTCGCGTACGCCACGGGATGGGGCGGGCAGCAGGTCGATGAGTTCAAGTCGATGGTCAAGGCGCTGCACAAGGCGGGGATCGAGGTCATCCTCGACGTCGTCTACAACCACACGGGCGAGGGGAATCACTTCGGCCCCACGTTGTCGCTTCGCGGCATCGACAACGCCTCGTATTACCGGCTGGACCCGGACGACCGGCGCTACTACATGGACTTCACCGGGACCGGCAACAGTCTGAACATGATCCATCCCCGGACCATGCAGCTGATCATGGACAGCCTCCGGTACTGGATCACCGAGATGCACGTGGACGGCTTCCGGTTCGACCTGGCGCCGGTGCTCGCTCGAGAGCTGTACGAGGTGAACCGGCTCGGCACGTTCTTCGACATCATCCAGCAGGACCCGGTGATCAGCCAGGCCAAACTCATCGCCGAGCCGTGGGACCTCGGCCAAGGCGGGTACCAGGTCGGCAACTTCCCGACCGGTTGGGCCGAGTGGAACGGCAAGTACCGGGACTGCGTTCGCCGGTTCTGGCGAGGCGACCCGGGTCAGGTGCCCGAGCTCGCCTCGCGCCTGTCGGGTTCGAGCGACCTGTACGAGGCCAGCGGCCGACGAACGTACGCCAGCGTCAACTTCGTCACGGCGCACGACGGGTTCACCCTGCACGATCTCGTCTCGTACGAACGTAAACACAACGAGGCCAACGGACACGGGAACAGCGACGGCACCGATCAGAACCTCAGCCGCAACTGGGGAGCCGAGGGCCCGACGGAGTCCACGCGCGTCAACGCGCTACGCGAGCGCATGAAGCGCAACTTCCTCGCCACGTTGATCCTGTCGCAGGGGGTGTCGATGCTCCTGGGCGGCGACGAGATGGGCAGGACCCAGGGCGGGAACAACAACGCTTACTGCCAGGACAACGAGGTCTCCTGGGTGGACTGGAACCTCGCGCCGGGGGACCGGCAGCTGCTTCGGTTCACGCGGGAGGTGCTCGAGATCTTCCGGTCCAACGCGGTCCTGCGCCGCCGAACGTTCCTGACCGGGAAGACCATCGGCGACGGCGGCGCGAAGGACCTGTCGTGGCTGCGCCCGGACGGCCGCGAGATGACCGACGAAGACTGGCGCGACGACGGGAACCACATCCTCGGGATGTTGCTCCACGGGCGGGCCACGGACGAGGTGGACGAACGCGGCCGGCCGATCTTCGGCAAGACCATCCTGATGGTGTTCAACGGCGGGGGCAGGTCCAAGCCGTTCACCGTTCCCAGGGTGGGGGACGATACGGGGTCGTGGACGATGCTGATCAACACGGCCCAGCCCGGGGCGGCCCGAGCCGTTCGCGGCGCCACCGTGAACCTCGTGGCGCACTCGTTCCTGCTCCTGCGTCTGGAGGAGCCCTCGTAGGATGGTGCTCGTGCGGTCCGTGTCCTCCTACGTCCGCGGGGCGTGGCGCGACGACGCGCCCGGAGGCGAGCTCGAGGTCCCGAACCCGGCTCGGCTGGACGAGACGGTCGCCGTGGCCCGGCTCGGCGACGCCACCACGTTCGTCGAGGCGTGCCGCGACGCCCGCGAGGCGCAGCGCGAGTGGGCGCGCGTGCCGGCCCCGGTCCGGGGCCGCGCCATCCAGCAGCTCGGCCGGCTGGTCGAGGACAACGCCGAGGCGCTCGCGCGGACGATCACCCGTGAGATCGGCAAGCCGATCCGAGAGGCGCGAGGGTCGGTGCAGGAGGTCGTGGACACCTGCAACTTCTTCGTGTCCGAGGGTCGGCGTCTGTACGGCATGACGGTGCCGAGCGAGCTGCCCGACAAACACCTGTTCACGTTCCGCAACCCGGTCGGGGTCGCCGCGATCGTGACCGCCGGCAACTTCCCGGTAGCGGTGCCGTCCTGGTATCTCGTCCCGGCGCTCCTATGTGGCAATGCGGTGGTCTGGAAACCGGCCGAATACGCCCCCGCCACCTCGGAGGCGCTGGCCCGGCTGTTCGAACACGCGGGGTTCCCGCCGGGCGTGTTCAATCTCCTGCTCGCCGAGGGCCCGGCCACGTTCGACGGGCTGGAGCGCGGGCTGGCCGAAGGCGTGATCGACAAAGTGGGGTTCACCGGCTCCACGGAGGTGGGCCGGCGGATCGGCGAGTTGTGCGGCCGGCACCTCCAGTCGGCCTGCTTGGAGCTCGGAGGAAAGAACCCGCTCGTCGTGATGCCGGACGCCGATCTCGACCTGGCGATCGAGGGGGCGGTGTTCAGCGGGTTCGGCACGGCCGGCCAGCGGTGCACGTCGCTCGGGACGGTGATCGTGCACGCCTCGATCCACGACGAGTTCGTGGGGCGGTTCGGGCACGCGGTCGAGGAGGCCGCGGTCGGGGATCCTTTCGAGGACGTCCTGTACGGCCCGATGATCGGCTCGCGGTTCTGCGACCGCTTCCTCGGATGGCTCGACTGGATCCGGCCGCATCACCGGGTCCTCGGATCGTCCGGCACCGGCCGGATCACGTCGGACAACCCACGCGCCGGGTTCGTCGGAGATCCCGACGCCGGCCTGTATTGTCACCCGACGATCGTCGACGGCATCACGATGGACGACGACCTGTACAAACAGGAGACGTTCGGGCCGATCGTCGGTGTGGCCACGTTCGAGACGCTCGAGGACGCGCTCGAGCTCGCGAACGGCCACGGCTACGGGCTCTCGTCGTCGATCTACACGAACGACCCCAAGGCGGTGTTCCGGTTCCGGGAGGGCATCTCGGCCGGGATGGTGAGCGTGAACAACTCCACCTCCGGGGCCGAAGCGCACCTGCCCTTCGGGGGCAACGGCCGGAGCGGCAACGGATCCCGCCAGTCCGGGGTGTGGGTGCTCGAGCAGTTCACGCGGTGGCAGGCCATGAACTGGGACTACAGCGGGCGGCTTCAGAAGGCGCAGATGGACGTGCTCGACGTCGCGGCCGACCCCTCGTTCCGTCTGCCCGAGGACTGACCCGCGGATCGTCGACCCATCGCGGCGCCCGTTTATGCTCCGCCGGATGGCCTCCGAGGTGCCGTTGGTGATCCGGGCCGGGCGGCTGGTCGACGTCGTCGCCGGCGATGTCCGCCACTCGCAGGTCGTGGTGGTGCGGGGCGACCGGGTCGAGTCGGTCGGTCCCGACGACGGCTCGGTCCCCGACGGCGCCCGCGTCCTCGACCTGTCCGGCTCCACGGTCCTGCCGGGCCTGATCGACTGCCACACGCACCTGGCCGGCGAGATCGAGACCGGCCACGGCTACGCCTCGTTGATCCTGCGGACCGGGGCGCAGGAGGCGCTCGCCGGCGTCCGGAACGCCCGGGACACGCTCCGGGCCGGGTTCACCACCGTACGAGACGTCGGCACGTTCCGAGCGCTGGTGGACGTGGCGCTCCGAGACGCGATCGAGGCGGGCGACGTGCTCGGACCCCGGATGCGGTGTGCTGGCGCTTACGTCACGTGTTCGAGCGGCGGGGGCGACGTCACCGGGCTGGCCCCCGACATCGACGCGGTCGTCCCTCGGGAGCTCCGTTTCGGCGTGGCGGACTCGCCGGACGAGGTCCGGGCGGCGGTTCGCCGCCTCCTGCATGCCGGTGCCGACCACATCAAGGTGATCGCGACGGGGGCGGTCCTGACGGAGGGAACGATCCCCGGCGCCCCCGAATACTCTGAGGACGAGCTCCGGGCCGCCGTGGAGGAAGCGGCGCTCTACGGGGCACACGTGGCGGCCCATGCGCACGGGGCCGAAGGCATGAAACGAGCCATCCGGGCCGGCGTGCGTTCGATCGAACACGGGTCGCTGATGGATGACGAGACGGTCGAGATGTTGGCCGCGTCGGACACCTACCTCGTGGCGGACGTGTGGGAAGGAGACTGGATCGCGGAGCAGGGACGGCGCGCCGGCTGGTCCGAGGAGGTCCTGCGGAAGAACGACGAGACGACCGAAGCGCAGCGGGTCGGGTTTCGCAAGTGCGTCGAGGCGGGCGTGAAGCTCGCGTTCGGAACCGACAGTGGGGTCTACCCACACGGCATGAACGCTCGCCAGTTCGCGACCATGGTGGAACACGGAATGACGCCGATGCAGGCGCTTCAGAGCGCGACGGTCGTCGCCGCGGAGCTCATCGGGTGGCGAGATCGCGTCGGCTCGCTGGAACCGGGCCGGTTCGCCGACCTGATCGCCGTTCGGGAGGACCCGATCCGCGCTGTCGCCGCCCTGACCGACGTCCCCCTCGTGGTCAAGGGCGGCGAGGTCGTCAGGGACGATCGCGGGGCGGAGTCGCGTGGGCCCGAGGACGAGGGGTAGTCTTTCGGAGTCGCCTGCAAAGGAGCGCTCGATGAAGACCTGCCCGTATTGCGCCGAGGAGATCAAGGACGCTGCCATCCGCTGCCGGTGGTGCCTCACCTGGCTCGTGGACGAGATCCCGGCCGGGGCGGAGAGCAAACCCCCGATGGCCGCGGCCGAGAGCGTGGCGATGACCGAACCCGAACCGGCCGCCGCGATGACGGAGGAACCCGCGATCACCGAACCCGAACCGGCCGCCGCGATGACGGAGGAACCGGCGATGACGCAGGACGCCGCGGTGACGGAGCCGGCGGTGACGGAAGAGCCGACCCCGGCCGCCGCGATGACCGAACCCGAACCTGCCGGACCGACGGTGACCGAGTCGATGGCCACGGCCGAGGGCGCGCCCGAGGCGGCCCCGGCCGACGCCAAGATCGAGTTCACCCACACCGGGACCCGGTACCTCCTCGGCTACGGCGGCGACTACTTCGGGATCTGGGACCGCAACGCCCCGCAGCAGGCCGTCGAGCGGTTCCCCCGCACGGACGAGGGATGGGCGAGCGCCTGGGCGCGGTATGCGGCCATCGAGACCAACTGGATGGACCTCCGCACGGGTCAGAAGTCCACGTAGGCACTCGCCGGATCGGCACCCGGCCGCTGTTAGGCTTCGAGTCGCGCGGGCGTAGCTCAATGGCAGAGCTCCAGCCTTCCAAGCTGGTGGTGCGGGTTCGATTCCCGTCGCCCGCTCTTCTCGGGGCGCGGGGTCCTTAGGTGACCAGGCGAACCAGGGCGGTCGTCCCGGCGGCCACGACGACCACCAGCAGGAGGGGAGCCTTCCGCCACAAGGCGACCGCCGCGGCCGCGACGCCGACGAGGCGTTCGTCGACGGTCAACGTCTGACCCGCCCCGAACGTCTGCACGACCACGAGCGCGGACAGGACCGCCGGTGCCAGCAACTCGACCACGCCGGCCAGTCGGGGCGGGAGCGGTCGGCCGCCCAGGAGCACCGGCCCGGCGGCCTTGATGGCGACGGTTCCGGCCCCGACCAGGGCCACCACGAGCCAGGCGGCGCTCACCGGCGCGCTCCCAGGAGACAGGCCGCGCTCGAGGCGACGATCGGGATCCCGGCGGGCGCGACCGGCGTGAGCGCGAGCGCGATGGCACCCCCGAGGACCGCCGCTCGCACCGCCCGCCTGCCTCGGAGCTGCGGCACGAGCAACGCGAGGAACAACGCGGGAAACGCCGCGTCCAGGCCCAACGACGCCGGGTCGCCGATCCCCTCGCCGCCCAGGGCGCCGATCGCCGTCCCGGCGACCCAGGTCGCGTACAGAACGAGGCCGGCGCCCACCAACACCCGCGGGTCGAAGCGTCCGTCCCCTTCGGCCGCGACGGCCCACGACTCGTCCACCACCAGCTGGGCGCGTACGAACCGGGACGCGAGCCCGCCGACCAGGTACGGGGCCACGGAGATCCCGATCGGACCGTAGCGCGCGTTGAGCAGCAGCGCCGCGGCAACGGCGGCGGCGACCGTTCCTCCTTCGGTCAGGACCGAGATCGCCGCGAACTGCGCGGATCCGGCGAACGTGGTCGCCGACATAACGATCGGCGACAGGGGACCGAACCCGGCGGTGCGGGACAACACCCCGAACGAGATGCCGAAGCCGGCCACGGCGACCGCCAGCGGCGCCACGGCCCGCGCCCCGTGGCGATATCCCTTCGTCTCGATGGCGGCCTCCGCGGTCACCGTCTTTGCACGCGCGTCCAGTCGCCGGGGCGCCTGGAGTCGGCGCCAGCCGCAGCGGCGCCCACGGCGAACAGGGCAAACCCCGTCACCGTGGCGAGCCAGCCCCACCCGGCGACCCAGGCCAGCAGGGTAGCCGCCGCCAGCCCACACACGCACAGGCCCGCGCGGACCGTCGAGCTCGAAGCCCGTCCCGCCCCCCCGGCGTCGATCCGGCTGGCTTGCATAACCGACCTCCTTCATGAACACGTGAGGGGTCCACCCGACCCCTGCGGACGTCCAATCTCCGGTCCAATCTCCCTTGTCTTCACTGTCC
>DATHVC010000132.1:0-3966 GCA_035461565.1 Actinomycetota bacterium | reverse complement strand
GACGTACTGCCAGGCGTGTTCGAGACACATCGTGGCGGAGTAGTAGGAAGCCTGCCCGTTGCAGTAGCCGCAGCCGGCGGCCCGCTGCTCGTCGGTGGGCTGGTAGTCCTTCCCACCCTCGAACCAGGCCATCGCGTGGAGGAATCGCCCCAGCCTGGACTTGTTCTCTGGGGGCAGCCCATGGGTCCACTCCGCTAGTTCCTTCATAGTTCCTTCACGGTCGTTACGGATGCTGGCGGCGCGGGGGCGGCGACGGCGCTACCCGTCTCGCGGTACTCAGCGATGAGGAGGAGGCGCTCCTCCCGCTTCTCCCGCTCTGCCCTCCTGCGGGCGTTGAACCCGTCGTCCCTCGCCTTCCGCTCCTCGAGGATGCGTTTCTGCCACTCGTCGAAGCCTCTGGTTCCTTGGCCATCATCCCTTCGGCCGTGGCAATCCCCTCGTCGATCTCCTCCCGCTTCGCACGGGCCTCCTCGAGCGTCTCGATGAGCCACTGGCGCGCCCGGTCCATGTCCCAGGCGTGGTGCTCCCGGCTCCCGTACTCAATGCCCTCAGGGAGACGCGGGCCAAAGATGTCCTCGAACATGCTTTCCCAGGGTGATCCCATGCCCGCATCATGCGCTGTGCTAACGCTGTGCGTCCATACAGGCGTGTAGTTCCCCTGCTAGCGCGCCGGGAGGGAGTCGAACCCCCAACCTTCTGATCCGTAGTCAGATGCTCTGTCCATTGAGCTACCGGCGCCGGAGGCGGCCGAGGCCGCCAGGGACCAAGTGTAGGCCATGGCGTCGACCCATCCCACCGCCCGGCGGCCGGGCGAAACGTGCGGCCGGTCAGCCGGGCGTCTCCCCCTGGGATCGGAGGAAGAACTCGGTCATCCCTTGGTCGGACTGTCGGGCGTCAAGGATCGAGTCCTGGAGCGCCTCGGCGAGTTCGGGCGCGACGACCACGTCGACGCCCTCGGCGTCGGTCTCCGCGTCTTCGGGCGCCGGCCGGTCGACGGCCTGGAGGCGGATCCCGACCTCACCTTCACGCTCCATCGCTGGCGCGAGGCGGATCGCGCTGCCGGGGACGTCCTCCCGTTGAAGGATCGTTCGGAACGCGAACGCCGCCGATTGCGTGACCTGGAGCATCTCGGTTCTCCTTCCTCTCGGCGTTCGGGCGTCATCCCACCGTACCCGCACGTCTCGGTTCCGAACGTCCGCCCGTCAGCGAACCGAGACGACCACGGTGTGGTAACCGGTCGCACCGTCCGGGAACGGCTCGGCCGGCTCCGAGGCCTGGACCACACCTTCGCCATCGGTGGCGCGAACGCGGAGCGTGTGCTCCCCCCTGGATGCGGTCCATGAGTGGCGCCACTGCCGCCAGGCGTCGATGGTCGGCTCCGCCGCGAGCTCGGCCTCCACCCACGGCCCGTCGTCGATCCGGACCTCGACCCGCCCGATCCCGCGGTGCTGGGCCCACGCGACCCCGGCGACCGTCACCGGTCCGGGCGCGAGGCCCGCGTTCGCCCGGGGGGTGTCGATCCGCGACATCGTCTTGACCGGAGCCCGTTCCGCCCACCCGCGCTGCACCCAATACGCGTCGTAGGCGCCGAACGTCGTGAGCTCCATCTCGACGATCCACTTCATCGCCGACACGTAGCCGTAGAGGCCCGGAACCAGCATCCGCACGGGGAATCCGTGCTCGAGCGGCAGCGCTTCGCCGTTCATCGCGACGGCGAGCATGGCGTCGCGGCCGTCAATCACGACCTCGGTCGGCGTCCCGATCGTGAACCCGTCTTGCGACCGCGTGACGACCTGATCCGCTCCCGGGACGACCCCCACCTCCTCGAGCAGCGGTCGCAGCGGCGCGCCGAGCCAGCGAGCGTTTCCGACGTACTGGCCGCCCACCGGGTTCGAGACACACGCGAGCGTGATGTCCCGTTCAACCAGCGGCCGGGCGAGCAAGGTCTCGTAGTCGAGCGAGAGCGCTCGCTCGACCATGCCGTGGATCCGCAAACGCCACTGCTCGGCCTCGATCGCGGGGATCACCAACGCCGTGTCCACTCGATAGAAGGCGTCGTTCGGCGTGTGGAACGGCTCCAGGCCGGGCATCGCAAGATCGGCGCCGGTCGTCGGGACCGCCGGCGACCCCGGAACCGGGATCCGGACGTCGGCTCGAGAGGCGTCGGCGCGTGCGCGGCGGGCGAGGAGCCCTCCGAGCCACCCCGACAGGGCCGCGGTAACGGCCACGCCGCCCCCCGCGATCAGCACCCGTCGCCGGTCGATCGACGCCGTCTCGGGGCCGGGATGGCCCTCCCGCTCGGGGACCGGGATCCACCCGCGGAGTGCGATCAAGGCCAGCCAGGCAGCGAGCGCGCCGGCCAGGGTCGGCACGGCGTCCGCCGGGCCGGCGCCCCGACGCACCAGCGCCGCGCCCACTCCCACCACGGCGAACCCCACCAGGGCCGTGGTCGCGATCGAGGGCCGTCTGGTCAAGGCCGCTCCGAAGGCCGCCGCGGCGCCGGCAAGCACGACTCCGATCCCGGCGAGCAGGACCGCCTTGTTGCTCTCGCCGAAGGCGCGGATGGCCCAGGCCTTCACGGGCTCGGGGGACGCGTCGATGGCCACCTGCCCGACCGCCAGGACGGGAGACGCCCCCGGATCCGTGAGGCCGGCCACCAGATGCGCCACCCCGACCCCGAGCGCCGCGACGGCGAGCCCGATCGTCGCGCCGGCCATCACGGGACTCGTCCGCTTCATCCGTCCAGCTTGCCGGATCGTCCTTTCGCATTCATTACGCGCGGCCGGCTCGCTCGGTTCGGCGCGGCTGCCCGAGGGTACAGACGAGCGCATGGACCTGCCTGAGCGCCTCAGCCACGTCCCCGGAGAGCGACGATGGTGACCATCGGCTTCCACGCGTCCCACGAGCAACTCCCGCCGTCCCGGCTGCTGGAGTGCGTCCGGGCCGCCGAGGACGCCGGGTTCCGGACGGCGACGTGTTCGGACCACCTGGCTCCCTGGGGGGAGCGCCAGGGTCATTCCGGGCACGCGTGGAGCTGGCTCGGCGCGGCGCTCCAGGCGACCTCCCTGCCCTTCGGGGTCGTGACCGCCCCCGGATACCGGTACCACCCGGCCGTGCTCGCCCAGGCCATGGCCACGTTGGCGGAGATGTTCCCAGGCAGGTTCTGGGCCGCCCTCGGCTCGGGGGAGGCCCTGAACGAACACGTCACCGGCGAACGGTGGCCGGACAAGACCGAGCGCGACGACCGCCTGCTCGAGTGCGCCCAGATCATCCGGGGCCTGCTGCGAGGAGACGAGGTGACCTACGACGGGCTCGTCCGGGTCGACCGGGCGAAGGTGTGGAGCCTGCCCGACCAACCCCCAGCGCTGATCGGCGCCGCGGTCTCCGCGGAGACCGCCCGCACGGTCGGCGGCTGGGCCGACGGGATGATCACGATCAACCAGCCGATCGAGGACCTTCGCGCCGTGGTCGAGGCGTTCCGCGAGGGCGGCGGCGAAGGCAAACCCGTCTCCGTCCAGGTCCACCTGTCGTGGGCGGAAGACGAGGCGGAGGCCGAGGCGATCGCCCACGACCAGTGGCGCACCAACGTCTTCGGCTCCGACCTGGCGTGGAACCTCGAGCTGCCGTCCCAGTTCGACGAGGCCGCCCGGTTCGTCCGCCCCGACGACGTCCGGGAGCCGGTGCTGGTGTCCTCGGATCTCGACTGGCACGCCGCCCGGCTCGGCGAGATCGCGGCGGTCGGCGTACAGACCCTGTCCCTGCACCACGTCGGGCAGGAGCAGGAGCGGTTCATCGAGGCGTTCGGCGAACACGTCATCCCGGAGGTGTCCAAGTGAGCACGGCCCGAACCGCCGACCTGTGGTGGAAGAACCACGTCATCTACTGCCTCGACGTGGAGACGTTCGCCGATTCGAACGGCGACGGCATCGGCGATTTCGAGGGGCTGACCGAACGGATCGACTACCT
>DATHVC010000131.1:0-7652 GCA_035461565.1 Actinomycetota bacterium | reverse complement strand
GGGGCGGCTGGGCACGATCCCGGCCGCGCACCACACGCCAGACCACATCGTCGAGTCGGATCCGACCGAAGGCTGAGGGGTGATCGCGCCGGTCAGCGACCGGCGTGATCCCCACGCAGGAGCTCGGCGACGGCGACGTCGTCGTCGAGCAAGAAGTGAAAGCCGATCAGGTCGTCGAGGGTGAGGGGCGGCGCCTCGGGGTCCGGGCTGCGGTCCTCGCTGGCGAGGATCCACTCCAGGGGGAGCTCGGGGTAGCCGCCGTCACCATCCGGATCGACGGTGTCGGCGGGCTCGACGCCGGCGGCGATGAGCAGGGCCACGGTCTTGGGGCTGGCCGGCTTGCTCACCTCGGCGAAACACCCGGGGCAGGTGAACGCGAAGGCCCCCTGCCCGGTCCCGTTCTCCAGGACCAGGGAGATGGCGGCGGCGCCCATGTCGATGTCCCCGCAGGTTGGGCATTTCGTCCTGATGATCGTCATGGCGATGTCTGTATCGGCCGGAAAGGCCGCTCGGACCAGCGAAAACGGCCACGACGGGGCTACCCACCGCGGGTGGTTTTGAGAGCCCGCGGGCTCCCAAAGATCGGGTATCGCCCGCGCCGCAAACGCCACTACCAGCCGTTTCGGTGGAGCTGGTCGGACAGGGGCCGGCGAGGCCGGCGGACCCCCGAGCCGCTCGGGCGCTCGTCGGCGGCCCGGTACCCCAGGCCCAGCACGCCGATCGGGCGCAGGCCGGCCGGGACGCCGAACCGCTCGAGCAGCTCCCGCTCGCCATGGGAGATCCCGAAGAACCACGCCCCGAGACCCTCGTCGACGGCGGCCAGGAGCATCGACATCGTGGCCATCGCGGCGTCCACGTCCCAGTACCGGACCGGCCACCCCTCCTCCCGGTCCATGGCGAACGCGATCTTGTCCGGCTCGGAGTACCGGGCCAGGTACCGGGCCGGGTCGGGCAGGGGGAGCACGAGCACGGTCGGGCCGGCGGCCACGACGTCCGGGTCCCAGCCGTGCTCCGGGTGGCGGGTGATCTCCCAGAACTCGGCAACGGTCGCCGGCTCGTCGAGCACGAGGAGCTCCAGGCCCTGGGCGAACCCGGCCGAGGGGGCGCGCCGCCCCACGTCCACGACACGGTCCACCGTCTCGCGCGGGACCGGCCGCCGATCGAAGCGGCGGACCATCCGGCGGCGGCGGACCACCTCGCGGAACTCCATCGCCGGACCTTATCCGGCGCCGAGCCGTCCGTCGGCCGGTACGCTCACGCCTTCGGTGAAGGAGGACGTGGGGATGGAGGTCGCGGACTATGCGGAGGGGTTCCCGGCGTGACCGGGGCTGACGTCCTGCAGCTCTTGCACGTGGCCGCGGCGTTCTGGTTCGTGGCCGGCCTGGTCGGCCGCGACGTCGTCCTGTCGCGCGCCCGGCGGAGCGAGGACCTCCGGCAGGTGCGTGAGCTCCTGGCCGTCTCCACGCCGTTCGAACGGCTGATGGTGGTCCCGGGCTCGTTCGCCGTGTTGGCCTTCGGCGTGGCCACGTGGTGGGCCCAGGAGCTGCCGGTGTGGGGGCAGGGCACGAGATGGGTCACGGTATCGCTCCTGCTGTTCGTCACGCTGGTTCCGCTCGTGCCGTTGGTCTTCCTGCCGAAGGGACGAACGTTCGAGGCGGCCCTGGCCCGGGCGATCGAGGTCGGTCGCGTGACGCCGGAGCTCTCCGGGGCGTTCCGCGATCCGCTGGTGGCCATCGCCCGCACCTACGAGCTCGTGGTGGTGGCCGTCGTGCTGCTCCTGATGGTCACCAAGCCGTTCTGAACCACTCCGCCCGGGGCATCGATCCCGGTCGCACCGGGTAGGTGATGGTTCGGAGGTGATGCCGGCATGGCGACGACCAAACAGCGGCAAGCCGCGCGACGCAACGTCAAGAAGGCCATCGCGGCCGCCACGCAGAAACGGACGATCAGCCGGCTCCCGAAGAGCACCCGCCGTGAGCTCGGCAAGCAGGCGGCGGCGGGACGACGCCGGGGCGGCAGGCCCGGCCGGGCGCTGGAGGACCGGAACCGGCAGCAGCTTTATGAGACCGCGCAGCGGATGAACATCCCGGGACGGTCTCGGATGGGCAAGTGGGAGCTGATCGAGGCGATCCGGCAGAAGCGCTGAGGTTGCGCGGACGGCCATCGATCCCGCGCCTCCGCCAAAGGACCCAGGTCGTACGCTGCGGGGGTGACCCATCGCCTGGTTCTCGACGTGTCCAGCCTGATGTACCGCTCGTTCTTCGCCATGGGCGACACCGTCTCGTCGCCCTCCGGGCGGCCCGTGGGCGCCGTGTACGGGTACCTCGACATGACGGCCCGGCTGCTGGTCTCCCGCCGCCCCGACGAGGTCGTGCACGCCTACGACCACGAGTGGCGGCCGGTCGCCCGCACCGATCTCTACGCCGGCTACAAGGCCAACCGGCCGCCCGATCCCGACGGGTTGCCCGAGCAGTTCACGATGCTCCGGCAGGTGCTCGACCTGTCCGGGATGGTCCAGGCGCAGACGCGCGGATGGGAGGCGGAGGACGCGATCGGGGCGATCTGCGCCGAGGCCGCTCCCGACGACCGGATCGAGATCGTGAGCGGCGATCGCGACCTCATCCAGCTCGTCCGGGACCCCGTGGTCCGACTGTTGTTCACGCTCCGGGGCGTGACCGAGCTGTTGGAGCTCGACGAGGCCGCCGTATTCGAGCGGTACGGCGTGCCGGCCGACCGGTACGCAGAGTTCGCCATCCTGCGGGGAGACCCCAGCGACGCGCTCCCGGGGGTTCGCGGGGTCGGCGAGAAGACCGCCCGGGCGCTCATCCAGACGTACGCGTCGCTGGACGAGCTGCTGGACGACGCCGCGGCGCCCACCCCGCGCAACGGCCCGCTGAAGGGGAAGCCGGCGCTACGGGCCCGGCTGATCGAGGCCGCGGACTACGTGGCGACGATGCAGCGCCTGGTCCCGGTCAACGCCGAGGCCCCACTGGACCGCTGGGGCGGCGAACGCGACGACGCAGGGCTCGAGGGCCTCGCGGAGGAGCTGGGTCTCCGCGGACCCGTCCGGCGCCTGCGCGCCGCGCTCGACGCCGCTCCGGCGGCCTGAGGTCGTTACCGGATCTGGCCGCGGATCTCTCCGGGCGGGAACGCCTCCGTGTGGACGTTCACGTAGGTGGCCCCGGCCCCCAGGGCCGCCACCAGCTCGTCGAACTCTCCGGGCTCGATCCCCGGCTCGGCGGGACCGACCACGTTGTCGGCCGTGATCGTGCCGGTCACGGTGCCCGACGCGCCGGGACAGTCGGCCTGGCCGCCACCGCCGCGATCACCCCGCCGGCGACCCCGACCTGTCCGAGATGGATGTCGGCGGCGGCGGCGGGGCCGGTCAGGCTGGAGTACTCGAGTCCGGAAGGACAGGGACTCCCCATCGTCCCGGACCCCCGCATGACGGCCGGGTGCGGGGGCGGCTTCCGCCGATCGGCCACGTATGGTGGTCGGCATGCCGCCCCGTCCCGAGGTCCTGGAGGTCGCCGGACGCGAGGTGTCCGTGACCAACCCCGGCAAGGTGTTCTTCCCTCGGACCGGGCACACCAAGCTCGATCTGGTCCGCTACTACCTGTCGGTGGCCGACGGGGCCCTGCGAGGTGTAGCCGGGCGGCCGATGGCCCTGAAACGGTACGTGAACGGGGCGGACGGCGAGTTCTTCTTCCAGAAGCGCGCGCCGAGCTCCCGCCCGGACTGGGTCGAGACCGTGGAGCTGGCCTTCCCCTCGGGCCGGACCGCCGACGAGATCGTGGTGCGCGACGCCGCCCAGCTCGTGTGGGTGGTGAACCTGGGATGCATCGACCTCAACCCGCATCCGGTCCGCGCCGACGACCTCGATCACCCCGACGAGCTGCGGGTGGACCTGGACCCGGTCCCCGGCGTCGACTGGGCGCAGATCCGCGACGTGGCGATGGTCACGAAGGAGGCAATGGAGGACCTCGGCCTCGCGGGCTGGCCGAAGACGTCGGGGTCCCGAGGCATCCACGTCTACGCGCGGATCGAGCGGCGATGGACCTTCCCGGAGGTCCGCCGGGCCGCGCTGACGCTGGCGCGAGAGGTCGAGCGCCGCGTGCCCGACCTCGCGACCAGCCGCTGGTGGAAGGAAGAACGCCACGGCGTGTTCCTCGACTACAACCAGAACGCGAAGGACCGCACCGTGGCCTCGGCCTATTCGGTGCGGCCCACGCCCGACGCGCGCGTCTCGGCCCCGCTCACGTGGGACGAGGTGCCCGGCTGCCGCGCCGAGGACTTCACCATCGAGACCGTGCCGGAGCGGGTCGCGGAGGTCGGCGACCCGGCCGCCGGCATCGACGAGGCGGCGGGGTCGCTCGAGGCCGTGCTCGAGCTGGCCGAGCAACACGAGCAGGCCGGGTTCGGAGACGCGCCCTGGCCGCCGCAATACGCGAAAGCTCCCGGCGAGCCGCGTCGCGTCCAGCCCTCCAAGCGCCGTGGGGGCCCGCCGCCGCCCGAAGGGATCGTCCCGCCGCCGGCTCCGGGGAAGACGGTGGGCCCGACCGGCCGGCGGCGATCCCGCATGCCGCTCATCGAGATCGCCAGGGCGGCGACGCAGGAGGAGGCGCTCGCCGGGCTGGACCGGTGGCGGGCGCGCCACGCCGACGTGTGGCCGTACCTGGAGGAGGCCGACGTCCTCGTGGACGCGATGCGAGGCCGCTCCACCACGTGGACGCGGATCCGACTCAACCTCCGCCACGTGCCGGAAGAGCGACGCCCCTCGCAGGAGCCCCTGGAGGTGGACTACGACCCGTGGGAGGGCGTCTCGTGGGACGAGCCGGCTAGCCGAGGAGCGGACGGCCCATCGCCTGGCGGTACTCCTCGTTGAACCAGTAGAGGAACCGGTCCTGCCGCGGGTACACGCCGGTGGTGAACGCGCGCGATCCCACGCCGGTCTGGGCCCGCGCGCAAACCTCCCAGTCCTGCTTCGAGATCAGGTCCCAGAACTCCACGACCGGCTCGGGCCGGAATGCCTCGGGATCGTCGATCGTCTCCGGGCGGAACAGGAACTCCGAGACCACCTGGGTGTGCCCGGGGCCTTTCGGGAACCCGAAGTAATACATGACGCAATCGGGGTGCAGGTTCAGCATGAGGTTCGGGAACTCGTAGCTCCCGTAGTACATCGAGTAGTCCTCCGGAGCGAGGTCGGGGAGTTTGGGCAGCTTTGACCGGCCGGTCATGGTGAAGCTCGTCGCCCCCGCCATCATCGCGTTGCCGTCGTCGCGCGTCTCCTCGTCCCAGACCTCGCCGAACCGGAACAGCGGCACGACCTGGACGAGCTCGGGATGGATCGTCGGGCAATGCAGGCACTCGTTGTAGTTCTCGACCACGATCTTCCAGTTCGCCGCGACCTCGTAGACGAGCCGGACGCCGATCCGCAGCTCCTCCATCCGGAATCGCTCGAACGCCGTGATGGACTCGGCGCCATCGGTCAGGGCCTCCATCAGGGGTCGCGGGTCGGGGGCGAGGTTGACGAACACGAAGCCGGCGTATTCGCCAACCGCGAACCGATGCAACGGGTACGCCGAACGCTCGAAGAGCTCGTCCTCTTTCACGTTCGGCGTTCCGATGAGCCGCCCGTTCAGGTCGAACGTCCACGCGTGATAGGGGCACCGGAACGCCTTGCGCGCGTTGCCCCTCGCCTCGTCGTCCAGGAACTTCGTCCCGCGGTGCGAACACACGTTGTAGAAGCCGTTCAGCTCGCCCTCGGGACCGCGGACGAGGAAGATCGACTCGCCGGCGAGGTCCTTCACCACGTAGTCGCCGGGAGCCGTCACCTCCTCGGCGCGGCCGATCGCCACCCAGTCGCCCCACCAGATGCGCTCGCGCTCCTCGTCGTACACCTCGAGGCTCGTGTAGTCGTGGCCGGTCAGCGTCGGGCGGGGCCGCCAGTCGCGTTCGTCGTGCCGAAGCTGCGTGTGGGAACGCTGGGTCTGCATGGACCGGGCCTCCTGAATGGCCGTTCAAACGCCGCCTAGGATACGACGCCGACACCGGGTTGGGGAGCGCGTTCCGGCTGGGTCCACGACCCAAGGTGTAGGCCTCCCTGGTTCCCGACCGCGGCGAAGCGGGTATCGACGTCGTGTGGCCGTTTCGCGCCGGACCGCTGAGCCGTTGATCCCCCACCGGCCCACACTTTCGAAGCTCCGCAACGCGGCGGCCGGCTGCACCGCGTGCGAGCTCCATCGGCTGGGAACCCAGACGGTGTTCGGCGAGGGTCCCGCGAAGGCGCGCGTGATGATGGTGGGCGAGCAACCCGGCGACCGAGAGGACCTCGAGGGTCACCCGTTCGTCGGACCGGCCGGGAAACTGCTCGATCGATCGCTCGAGGCCGCCGGGATCGCTCGCGACGACGTCTACCTGACGAACGTCGTGAAACACTTCCGGTGGGAGGCCACTCGCGGCAAACGGCGCATCCACCGCAAACCCGCCATGGCGCACATCAGCGCCTGCCGTCCGTGGCTCGACTCCGAGCTGTCGGTGGTCCGGCCGGAGATCGTGGTGTGCCTCGGCGCCACGGCGACCCAGGCCATCGCCGGACGCGCGTTCAAACTCTCGGAGCACCGCGGCGAACTCCTGGAGGTCGACGGCATGGACGCGCTCGTGGCCGCAACGGTGCACCCGAGCTCGGTCCTGAGGGCCCCCGACGACGAAGCTCGCCGGCGGGAGCGCGAGGCGTTCGTCAGCGATCTCGTGACCGTCCGCCGGGCGCTCGCTGGTGACGGGGCAGAAACGTAGCCGGTTGCCGGCGGGAAGCGCAGCACCGCGGACTAGCGGAGGGCATCGCCGGTAGGAAGAGTGACGGCCGCTCAACCTCCGGCCGCGAGGAGGGGAGATCCATGCCGCAGAAGAAACACGGCAACGTGAAGAACCCGAAACAATACGAAGGGCTCCGCAAGAAGGGGATGTCGAAGCAGCGGGCCGCGCAGATCGCGAACTCGCCGGGCGCGTCGAAACGAGGCGGCAAGAAGTCCGGCGCGAAACGATCCTGACGACCGGTCCGACCCGCACGCTTCGTGCACACCCCCGTCGGGCCGGTAGTCTCCGGGGGCTTGCTTCGGCGGGCCCCCGAGCATGAAGACCATCATCCGACCCGACCTCCGGCTCCGCACAACCGCGGTGGTCCTTGCGATCGCTGTGGCGGCGTGCACCACAACCACTCCGCAACCAGCGCCTACCGATGCCCCGATGCCGCCTCCCACGAGCGACGCCACCTCCTCACCCTCGGAATCGCCGGCGCCTCCGGCCTTCGAGCTCGCTTTCGACGTCGGTCACGTGCAGGCGCAGGGCGTCCACGGCCGGGTGGCGAACGGCCTCACGCGCCGGCCCGCGGCCGCCGTCGTCGCGACGCTGACCGAGCTCTACACGATCGGCTTCGTCGACCCGGCGGCGTGGGGCGACGGCGCCTTCCCCTCGCTCGGGACGCTCTTCACCGCGGCGGCGAGACCCGAGGGGGGGCAGGCGCTCCGATCCCTCACGCTCGGCGCGGCCGCTCGAGAGTTGGAAGCGGTTCGGCCGCGGCGGGCGCGCGCCGACCTGCGGTTCCTCGCGGACGCGAACGACCGCCCCGTCGCGGCGACGGCCGATGTGATCTT
>DATHVC010000130.1:0-8706 GCA_035461565.1 Actinomycetota bacterium | reverse complement strand
CGACGTCGCTCCGCTCCAGGTCCAGGGGCCGAAGTCCAAACCGCTGATGGTGAAGCTCCTGGGCGAGGACATCCTCGACCTGAAGTACTACTACTGGACGGAGGCGAAGATCGCGGGCGCGCCGGTGGTGATCACGCGCACGGGCTGGACCTCCGAGGTCGGCTACGAGGTCTACCTCACCGACACGAACAGAGGCGTCGAGGTCTACGAGGCAATCATGGAGGCCGGGCGGGAGTTCGGCATCCGGCCGACCGGGCCGAGTGACATCCGGCGCATCGAAGGTGGCATCTTCAACTGGGGCGCCGACATGATGTACGAGGACAACCCGCTCGAGATGGGTCTGGAGCGGCTGGTGGACTGGGGCCTCCCCGACGGGGCCAGCATCTCGATCGCCGCCCTTCGCCGGATCCGCGGAGAGGGCGTTTCGCGCCGGATCCTGGGTGTCGAGATCGACGGCGAGCCTTTCCCCGAGCTCAACAACGTGAAGTGGCCCGTGGTCGACGGCGACGAGCGCATCGGGAAGGTGACCTCGGCCATCTACTCGCCGCGGCTGGCGAAGAACATCGGGTTCGCCTGGCTCCCGGTCGAACGTTCGGGGCTCGGGACGACCGTCTCGGTCGAGTCGGAATGGGGTTCACGGAGCGCGACGGTGGTCGAGATGCCGTTCGTGGACCCCTCCAAGCAGATCCCGGTCTCGTAGCCGCCCGGTTGCGCCCACGCCGGCGTTTGAACGATGATTCAAAACCTGCCGGGAGGGCCCCGGGGTCGGTTCGAGAGGAGCACGCCCGGATGGTGAACGAGCGCCAGGAGATGCTCGAGCAGAGCGCGACGATCTACTTCGGACCGTGGTACCGGCGGTCCCCGTTCTTCGAGGCGACGCGTCGGGCCGGCTGCACCGCCTACGACGTGTACAACCACATGCTGCTGCCCGCGTATTACGACGACCCGGAGACGGAATATTGGGCGCTGCTGAACGACGTCACGGTCTGGGACGTCGCCGTCGAACGCACCGTGGAGATCTCCGGCCCCGATTCCGACCGGTTCGTGGACTCGCTCACCTGCCGGGACCTGACGAAGTGTGCGGTGAAGCAGGGCAAATACATGCTCGTGACCGCTCCCGACGGAGGCATCGTCAACGACCCGGTCCTGCTCCATGTCGGAGAGAACCGCTGGTGGATGCAGCTGGCCGATTCGGATGCGGGGCTGTACGCGCTCGGCGCGGCCGCGAACGGCAACGTCGACGTGGAGGTCACCTACCCGCACGCGTATCCGATGCAGGTCCAGGGGGCGAAAGCCGCCCTGACCCTCGAGAAGCTCGTCGGCGCGACCGTCTACGACCTGAAGTATTACTGGTGCGACTGGTTCGAGATCAAGGGCATCCCCGTCCTGATCAGTCGCACCGGCTGGACCGCCGTCCCGGGGTTCGAGATCAACCTGCTCGACCCGGCCCGTGGCGACGACCTGTGGGACGCCGTCTTCGAGGCCGGTGAGGAGTTCGGCATCCGAGCCGTGGCGCCGGTGGAGGCCCGCAGGATCGAAGCCGGGATCATGAACTACGGCTCCGACATGACCCTGGACGACACGCCGCTGCACGTGATGGGGCTGGAACGCCTGGTGGAGGACCAGCCGCAGGACTACCTGGGCAAGGCCGCGCTCGAGGACCTGAAGGCGCGCGGGGTGGACCGAAAGCTCGTCGGCGTGGAGTGGTCGGGGGGCGAGCTGCGGGCCGAGCTGACGTGGTTCTGGCCGGTCGTCCGGGACGGGGAGTCGATCGGCCGGGTGACCGACGCGGTGTGGTCACCTCGTCTGGAGCGCAACATCGGCTACGCCTGGGTCCCGATCGAGCTCGCCGGCGCGGGGAACACCTTGGACGTGGAATCCGAACACGGCCCCCTCGAGGTGACCACGGCCGCGATCCCGTTCGTCGATCCGCGGAAGGAGGTCCCGGCGCGGGACCTGCGGCGGGGTTGAGGCCCTGCCGCGGGCGGTGCCGCCGTCGATGGCCCGAACCCTCGACCGCAGACCACCGTCGGCCGCGCCGGCCCCCCGGGGCTTTCGCAAGGTGGTCCTTCTGGTCGAGCGGGCGACCAAAGAGACGGTCTGGGACTGTCGGATGTGTGGGCAGTGCATCCTGCACTCGACCGGATTGTCGTGCCCGATGCGATGTCCCAAGAACCTCCGCAACGGCCCCTGCGGCGGCGTGCTCCAGGACGGGAGCTGCGAGGTGGTGCCCGAGATGAGATGTGTGTGGGTCTCGGCGTGGGAGGGGTCGCGGAAGCTGCCGCTGTGGCGGGACCACATGGAACACGTCGAGCGGCCGACCGACTGGCGGCTCCAGGAGACCTCGTCGTGGGAGAACCTCTTCACGGGGCGTGACCGCCGGGTCCCGGCCGGGTGGGCTCGGGCCGGCGAGGGGACTCGGTGACGGTCGAGCCCCGGAGCGAGCTGCACCGTCTCCTGCTCGACGGGAAGTTCGTGGTCACCGCCGAGCTCCCGTCGTCGGATTCAGCGAACCCGAACACGGTGCGCGCCCTCGCGAACGTCCTGCGGGGCAAGGTCGACGCGGTGAACTGCACGGACAACAGCGCCGCACACACGCACCTGTCGCCGCTGGCCGCGGCCCACCTGGTCGCCGACGAAGGGATCGAGCCCGTCCTGCAGCTGGCCTGTCGGGACCGGAACCGGCTGGGACTCCAGGCGGATCTGCTCGGCGCGGCGGCGCTCGGCGTTCGCAACGTCGTCTGCATGACCGGCGACGACGTCGGCGCCGGCGACCACCCGGAGGCCAAGCCGATCTACGACATCGACTCGGTGCACCTGCTCCGGATCGCGCGCATCATGCGCGACGAGGGCACGTACCTGTCCGGGCGGCCGCTGACCGATCCGCCGGACTTCCTGATCGGGGCGGTGGAGAACCCGTTCGCCCCGCCGCTCGAGTTCCGCCCGATGCGCCTGGGGAAGAAGATCGAGGCCGGCGCCGAGTTCGTGCAGACCCAGATCTGCTTCAACCTCGACAAGATGCGGCTGTTCATGGCCCGCTGCGGGGATCTCGGTCTCCTGGACCACGTCTGGGTGCTCGCCGGCGTCTTCGTGCCGCGGTCGGCGAAGGCCGTGCGATACCTCCGAGACCAGGTCCCGGGCATCGACGTCCCCGAGACGATCCTGGACCGGATGGTGTCCGCGGCGCCGGAGCGCCAGTGGGACGAAGGTGTGCGGCTGGCGCTCGAGATCGTGGAACAGGTTCGGCAGATCCCCGGCGTCCGGGGCATCCACCTCATGTCGATCCGAAACGAAGAGGCCATCGTCCGAGTGGTCGAGGAGGCCGGGCTGTTGCCGAGGCCGAACCCGGTCACCTCGCCCGTCGGCTGAGCCGGCTCTCAGTGAGTTCTTACCCTCCTGCCAGAACGTGGCGCGCGGGCGTGTCGAACACCCCGTGGAACCGAGACACTGGAGACGGACATGAGGCGTTGGTTGATGGCGTTGGCGGCCGGCTCGGCGCTGCTCCTGGGCGCCTGCACGCAGGCCGTGCCGCAGGACGTCGCCGAGCCGCGGTCGTTCCCTTCGCCGCAGGACTCGTCGACCGATGGGCCGGGGCTCACGAGCGTCGAAGACGTGGTCGAGGCGGTCCTGCCCGCGGTGGTCAACGTGGTGACGCAGGGGTCCCAGGGCAGCGGTGGTGAAGGTACGGGGTTCGTCGTCCGCGAGGACGGCATCATCGCGACCAACTATCACGTGGTCGAGGGAGCGTCGGCGATCAGGGTGTTGTCCTCCGACGAGGATCCGGTCGAATATCCCGCCCGCGTGATCGGCGGCGACATCCAGGCCGACCTCGCCGTGCTCGACGTCGACGCCGAGGGGCTGGCCACCGTCCCCATGGGCGACTCGGACGAGCTGCGGCTCGGCCAGCCGGTCGTCGCGATCGGCTACGCCCTCGCGCTGGAGGGCGGCCCGTCGGTCACGTCCGGCATCGTCTCCTCGCTGACGCGGCGGATCACGGTGAACGACCCGAACTTCGGGCGCCGGGTGTACACGGACGTCGTTCAGACCGACGCCGCGATCAACCCCGGGAACTCTGGCGGTCCGCTCGTGGACATGGCCGGCAACGTGGTCGGCATCAACACGGCCGGGACCACCTCGGCCGACAACGTCGGGTTCGCCATCCAGATCAACTCCGCAAAGCCGACGATCGCCCAGGCGGCCGAGAACCCGGACTCGCCGGTGGCGTACCTCGGGATCGCCGGGCCGGTGGACGTCTCGGACCCGCAGGTCCGGTTCCAGCTCGACCCGCCGGTGGACGAGGGGGTCCTGATCCAGGAGGTCGTTCGCGACGGCCCCGCCGCCGCCGCCGGCCTGGTCGCCGGCGACATCGTGGTCGGGTTCGACGGCGAGCCCGTGGCCACCTCCGACGAGCTCGTCGCGGCGATCCGGGCCCACACCCCGGGCGACCGCGTGTCGGTGGTGGTCGTGCGGGGCGATGGGGATCGCGTGGAGCTCACGGTCGAGCTCGGCGTCAATCCGCTCCCCGTCCAGGACTGAACCCTCGCGGCCGGCGGAGGAAGAGCGTGGGGTAGCCTGTCCACGTGAAGGTCAAGCTGCGCAACCCCGACAAAGAGGTCGAGATCTCCGGCGGGCGCAAGGTCCGCGACGTGCTCGGCGAGCTCGGGATCGACCCCGACACCGTGCTCGTCATTCGCGAGCGCGAGCTCCTGACTCGCGAGGACCGGGTGGGGGAGGACGACGCCATCGAGGTCCGCCCCGTGATCAGCGGTGGGGCAACCGGGAACCGGATGAAGTGCCGCCGGTGCGGCGGCGCCGCGGTCGTCGAGATCCGCCGCCACAACGCCGCGTTCTGCGCCGAATGTTTCCTCCGCCACGTGAGGACGCAGGTCGAGCGCGCCGTCGCCTCGCACCGGATGTTCGGTTCGGAGGACCGGGTCCTCGTCGCGGTATCGGGAGGCAAGGACTCGCTGGCGCTCTGGGACCTGCTGCTGGGCCTCGGGTACCGGGCGGACGGGTTGTACCTGGGCCTCGGGATCGGCGACTACTCCACCCGGTCCGGGGGCGTTGTGCGCACGTTCGCCGCCGAACGCGACGCCCTCCTGCTGGAGATCGAGCTGGCGGAGGAGTACGGCTTCGACGTCCCGACGGCCGGCAGAAGCGGGTCGCGCTCCACGTGCGCCGTCTGCGGGCTCTCCAAGCGCTACGTGTTCAACAAGGCGGCCCGCGACCACGGCTACGACGTGGTCGCGACCGGCCACAACCTCGACGACGAGGCAGCCACGCTGCTCGGGAACACCCTTCGGTGGCAGACCGACTACATCGCCCGGCAGTCGCCGGTCCTCCCGGCCGAGGAGGGGCTGGCCCGCAAGGTCAAGCCGCTCTACCGCCTGTCCGAGCTCGAGACGGCCGCGTACGCGTTCCTGCGCAGGATCGATTACGTCGTCGAGGAGTGCCCGCTCGTCGCCGGGAACACGCATCTCCGCTACAAGCAGGCCATGAACGTGCTCGAATCCACCTCCCCCGGTACGAAGGCCCAGTTCCTCCTGGGGTACCTCGAGCGGGGCGCCCCGCTGTTCGCGGCCCAGGATGCTGCGCAGCTCCGGTCGTGCGAGCGTTGCGCCCAGCCGACCACGGGGCGGTACTGCGCGTTCTGTCGGGCGCGGGCGCAGATCCTGGGGGAGCGGCTCGGAGAGCCGCGGGGTGGGGACGAGGAAGGGGAGCGGCTCGGAGAGCCGCGGGGTGGGGAAGGGGAGCGGCTCGGAGCGCGCCCCGCGCACGGCCGCGAGCTGGCCGAGGCTCTGTCCGAGGAGGTCCTGCCGGTGGAGCTGTACGGGGTGCCGGGCCGGTGACCGCTCCCTTCGAGCCGGGTGAACGCATCCTGCTGGTCGACCAGCGGGGGCGGAGGTATCTCGTCGTCCTCCGTCCGGGCGAGACCTGGCATTCACACGGCGGCGGCGTGCCGCACGATCTGATCATCGGCTCGGCCGAGGGCACGCAGGTGCACTCGGCGACCGGAATGGCGTTCCGGGCCTTCCGGCCGCGGCTGGCCGACTTCGTCCTGAAGATGCCGAGAGGGGCGCAGGTCGTCTACCCCAAAGACGTCGGCGCCATCCTGGTCGAGGCGGACATCTTCCCCGGCGTCCGCGTGCTCGAGGCCGGGACGGGCTCCGGCTCGTTGACCCTGGCCCTGTGCCGGGCCGTGGGGCCCGAGGGGCGGGTGGTCTCCTACGAGCTCCGGCCGGAGTTCCGGGAGATCGCCGCCCAGAACGTCGAGATGTTCCTGGGGAAGATGCCGCACTGGCTCGAGCTACGCCTGGGCGACCTGCGCGACGTGGCAGGCGGCGACGAACGGTTCGAGCGCGTGCTCCTGGACCTGCCCGAACCCTGGGGGGTCCTGGAGGCGGTGGACGTCGCGCTGGAGCCCGGGGGCATCGTGTGCACGTACCTGCCCACGACGGGCCAGGTGCAACAAACGGTGGCGGCGCTCGAAGCGGCCGGGTACGAACACCTGGAGACGTTCGAGGTGCTCCATCGCTCCTGGCACGTGACCCCCCGAAGCGTTCGTCCCGACCACCGCATGGTGGCCCACACGGGCTTCGTGACGGTGGCGCGCCGCCTGGGTGGGTAGAACCGCTAGCGGTGCGGCAACCGTATGCACCGGGCGAGAGGTCTTTTCCGGCCGAAGGTTCCTAGGGAGGAGTCCAGGCCGGAGGTAGACTTTCCGCCACGCCGGAGGTGAGGGAGATGCTCGAGCCCGATCCACACGAGCAGCGGGAGCGCGCGGAGAAGCAGATCCACGAGCTCCAAACGCAGATGCGCTTCTTGGAGGACGAGATCGCGCTGCTCCGCCGCCGGCTGTCGAACGGCCCCCGGCAGGTCAAGATCCTCGAGGAGAAGCTGGTCGAGGCCAAGTCGGATCTGGCGCGCGCGCTGGCCCAGAACGAGAAGCTGGCCGCCACGTTGTCCGCGGAGAAGGAGCGGATCGAGGGCCTGCGCGAAGAGGTCGAGAAGCTCAGTCAGCCGCCCGCCTCCTTCGGCGTGTTCCTCGCCATGAACGACGACGACTCCGTCGACGTGTTCACCGCCGGCCGGAAGATGCGCGTCAGCGTCTCGCCGGAGATCGACCGGTCCGACCTTCATCGCGGGGTGGAGGTCATCCTGAACGAGGCGCTGAACGTGGTCGAGGTGCTCTCGCCCGACCGCGCCGGCGAGGTCGTCAAGGTCAAGGACCGGCTCGGCGAAGATCGGGTCATCGTGTTCGGCCATGGGGACGAAGAGCTCGTGGCCACGTTGTCGGCGGGGCTCCGCGGTGAGCTGATCCGCGCGGGAGACCCCCTGTTGATGGACCCGCGGTCCAGCGTCGCTCTCGAGAAGCTTCCCAAAGAGGAAGTCGAGGAGCTCGTCCTCGAGGAGATCCCCGACGTCTCGTACGAGGACATCGGCGGGCTCGAGGGCCAGATCGAGGCGATCCGCGACGCCGTTGAGCTCCCCTTCCTATATGCCGAGCTGTTCCAGGAGCATCAGCTCGACCCGCCGAAAGGCGTGCTGCTCTACGGACCCCCGGGCTGCGGGAAGACGCTGATCGCCAAGGCGGTGGCCAAGTCCCTGGCCGACAAGGTGCGCGAGCGCACCGGACGCCAGGACGCGCATTCGTATTTCCTGAACATCAAGGGCCCGGAGCTGCTGAACAAATACGTCGGCGAGACCGAGCGGCAGATCCGCCAGATCTTCCAGCGTGCGAAGGAACGAAGCGAGGAGGGGCTGCCCGTCATCGTCTTCTTCGACGAGATGGACTCCATCTTCCGCACGCGCGGCACAGGAATCTCCAGCGACGTGGAGTCCACGATCGTGCCGCAGCTGCTGTCCGAGCTCGACGGGGTCGAGACCCTCAAGAACGTCATCGTCATCGGCGCGTCCAACCGCGAGGACCTGATCGACCCGGCCATCCTGCGGCCCGGCCGGCTCGACGTGAAGATCAAGATCGAGCGTCCGAACGCGGACCAGGCCGCCGACATCATGGCCAAGTACCTGAACCCGAACGTGCCCATCCACCCGGAGGAGATCGTCCGGAGCGGCGGCGACGTCCGCTCGGCCACGGGACGCATGATCCAGACGACCGTGGACCGCATGTACGGGGCCTCCGAGGAGAACCGGTTCCTCGAGGTCACGTACGCGAGCGGCGACAAGGAGATCCTGTACTTCAAGGACTTCAACTCCGGGGCGATGATCGAGAACATCGTGCGCCGGGCCAAGAAAGAGGCCATCAAACGGTTCCTCTCCACGGGCGAGAAGGGGATCAAGAGCGAAGACCTGGCCAACGCCATCCGGGACGAGTTCAAGGAGAACGAGGATCTCCCGAACACGACGAACCCCGACGACTGGGCCAGGATCTCGGGCAAGAAGGGCGAGCGGATCGTCTACGTCCGCACGCTCCTGGGGGACGGCGGGGACGAGGGCCGCCAGGTCGAGCGGGTCAGCGCGGGACAGTACCTCTGACGATGGCCATCCCCAAGGTCATCGGCACCGAGACCGAATACGGCATCGCCGCCATGGGCTCCCCGGAGTTCAACCCGGTGATCGCGTCGTCGCTGCTGATCAGCACGTACGCGGGGTCGCTCCGCCGGATCCGGTGGGACTACGAGCAGGAGTCGCCCCTGCGCGACGCCCGGGGGTACGAACCCGTGCAGATCCGAGAGCCGGCCGAGG
>DATHVC010000129.1:0-2577 GCA_035461565.1 Actinomycetota bacterium | reverse complement strand
ATCTGGTCCGCCAGCTGATCCAGGACACGTCGTTCGTCTACCTCTCCCGACAGGTGGACCGCGAGGTGGCCGACCGCGTGGCCGAGCTGGAGCTCCCGGGGATCGGCTCGCTGGAGGTGAGCCGGCGGCATTACCCGGCTGGCCCGCTGGCCGGACAGGTGCTCGGCTTCGTGGACATCGACGGGAACGGCATCGCGGGGCTGGAGCTCCAGTACCAGGACGTGTTGGCCGGCGAAGCCGGCCGGCGGACGCAGGAGCTCGATCCCTACGGCCTGCCGATCGTCGGGGGAGTGGACGTGCTGGTTCCGCCCGTCCCGGGTGCTTCGGTCGAGACCACGATCGACCGCGACCTCCAGTATCAGGCCCAGGTGGCGTTGCGAGACGTGGTCCGCAGCCAGCGGGCGCGCGGCGGAACGGTGATCGTCCTCGACCCCCGCACCGGCGACGTCCTCGCCATGACGTGTTACCCCTGGTTCAACCCGAACCTGTTCCCCGAGGCGGAGCCGGCCACGTACCGCAACCGCGCCGTCACCGACGTCTTCGAGCCCGGATCCACGAACAAGGTGATCACGGCGGCGGCGGCCATCCAGGAACACGCGCTCCCGCTGGAGGAACGGCTCTCGGTCGACTGGACGATGCAGGTCGGGCCGTTCACGATCCACGACTCCTCCCCCCACCCGGTGGAGCGCATGACGCTCGCCGACATCATCAGCCGGTCGAGCAACATCGGGATCGTGCACGTCGCCGAGCGCGTCGGGGAAACACGTATGGCCGCGTTCCTGTCGCGCTTCGGCCTGGGCCGGCGTACGGGCGTCGACTTCCCCGGCGAGGCCTCGGGCATCACGTTGCCGTTGACCGCGTGGACCGACACCACGCTGGCGACGGCCTCGTACGGACAGGGGCTGGCCGCGTCGCCGCTGCAGATGGCGTCGGTGTACGCGACGATCGCGAACGACGGGCGGTGGGTCCGGCCCCGGCTGGTACGGGCGACGATCGGGCCGGGCGGCGAGCGGGCCGAGCAGCCGAGCTCGCCCACGCGGCGGGTCGTCTCGGCTCCGACCGCCCACATGGTGACGCGGATGTTGGCCTCGGCCGTCGAACACGGCACGGGCGTAAACGCCCGGATCGAGGGATACCAGGTGGCCGGCAAGACCGGGACCTCGCGCATCTCCCTGCCGAATCGCGCCGGCTACTTCAAGAGCCAGTACATCGCGTCCTTCATCGGATACCTCCCCGCCGGCGAACCGGAGGTGGTCGTGGCGGCGATCCTGGACCGGCCGGCCCAGGGGTACGGCGGGCTCGCCGCGGCGCCACTGTTCCAGCGCGTCGCCCTGGCCGCCATCGCGCGGCTCGGGATCGAGCCGGCCGAGGAGGTCCCCCCGCCTCCGCACGCGTTGCCTCTGCGATGAACGTTCGTACCAGGGGGGGCACCGGGCAGGCGATAGGCTCCGTGTCCGTGGCCGAGCTTCCCCCTCCGGCGTTCCTGGTCGACCTGCTCACCGACCTCCCGGAGGCGCGGATCCACGGGGACGGCGCCGTTCGCGTTCGGGACCTCGCGTACCGGTCGGACGACGCCGGGCCCGGATCCGTGTTCTTCTGCGTCCCCGGCGAGCGGCTCGACGGGCACGACTTCGCCGGGGACGCGGTACGGCGTGGCGCGGTGGCGCTCCTGACCGAACGGGTGCTGCCGTTGGAGGTCGCGCAGGTGGTGGTGCCGTCGGTTCGCGCGGCCATGGGCCCGATCTCGGCGACCTTCCACGGCCGCCCGTCGGAGCGCATCACGCTCGTCGGGGTGACCGGGACCAGCGGGAAGACCACCACGACGTATCTGCTCGAGTCGGTGTTCCGCGCGGCCAGATGGATCCCCGGAGTCATCGGGACGACCGGGGTGCGCATCGACGGTCGGCCGGTCTCGCTGGACCGAACCACGCCGGAGGCGCCCGACCTTCATCGACTGCTCGCCCGAATGGTGGGGGATCGGGTCGACGCCGTCGCGATGGAGGTCTCCTCGCACGGGCTCCATCAGCACCGCGTGGGCGGTGTGCGGTTCGACGTGGCCGTATTCACCAACCTGTCGCAGGACCACCTCGACTACCACGCCTCGATGGAGGACTACCTGGCCGCCAAGGCCCGCCTGTTCACGCCCGAGATGAGCGACCGCGCGGTGGTGAACCACGACAGCGTGGAGGGGCGCGGCCTGGTCGGCCGGATCCCGACCCTCACGTTCGGGATCGACGCCGGCGCCGACGTGCAAGCCGCGGACGTCGAGGCCACGGCGGAGGGCATCGCGTTCCGCGTCGGTGACGTCCGGGTGCGATCGCCGTTGCGGGGACTGTTCAACGTCGAGAACTGCCTGGCCGCGATGGCCACCGCGCGGGCGCTCGGGCTGGACCTTCGTCGTGCCGCCGATGCGATCGGACAGGTGCGTGGCGTCCCCGGTCGCGTCGAGGCGGTGGAGGCCGGACAGGACTTCTTGGTGCTCGTCGACTACGCCCACAAACCCGATGGGATCGAGAAGGTGCTTCGGACCGCGCGGGGGCTGACGCATGGACGGGTCATCGTGGTGATGGGCTGTGG
>DATHVC010000128.1:0-2580 GCA_035461565.1 Actinomycetota bacterium | reverse complement strand
ACCTGGCGCGCGTGTCCCTCGAGCTGCTGCTCGACCGCCTCCCGGCCCTGCGCCTGAATCCGGACCGGCCGACGACGTTGTCCGGGTGGGAGTTCCGCGCGCCCGACTCGTTGTGGGTCCGGTGGGACGTGTGAGCCCACCGAGGACGCCGGCGCGGGCCGAGGTGGTGGGATCGTTGTTGCGCCCTCCGGCGCTGCGCTGGGCCGTCGAGACGTTCTACGACGCCGGCCACTCGGCGGTCCAGGCGGAGGAGCGTTCGAGGGACCGAACCGAGCTCACCCGCCTGGAGGACCAGGCCATCCGGGAGGTGGTGCGCCGGCAGATCGACCTCGGTCTGGACGTCGTCACTGACGGCGAGCTCCGCAGGTGGATGTTCCTCAACTCGTTCTACGACGCGGTCGACGGTGTGCGAACCGGCAAAACCGTTCGATTCCGCAACGACCGCGGCCGCGAGGTCCGGCTCAACGTGCACGAGATCGTCGATCGCCTCCGGCCGGTGGACTCACCCGCGGCGCGGGAGGCCGCGTTCCTGGCCGGGTCGACGGGCGGGTACCCGTTCAAGGTCACGTTCCCGGCGGCGTCGATCTTCCGGCACCCGTTCACGACCATCGAGGGCGGCTACGGCTCGGCCGACGAGTTCGTGACCCACGCCGTCGAGATCGAGCGCGGCCTGGTCGCCGACGCCGTCGCCGCCGGCGCGGCGTACGTGCAATTCGACTTCCCTCTGTATCCGTACCTGGTCGACCCGGCATGGGTGGCCCGGTTCCGGGAGCGCGGCCACGACGTCGCGGCGGTGACCGATGCCGCTCTGCGGGCCGACGCCGAGGTGCTGGAGGGGATTCCCGACGACGTGACCGTGGCGCTCCACGTGTGCCGCGGCAATTATCGTTCGTCGTGGATGTGTGAAGGCTCGCTCGAGCCGGTGGCGTCACGGGTGTTCGGCGAGATGCCGTACGACGTGTTCCTCGTCGAGTGGGACGACCTCGGCCGCGACGGCGGGTTCGAGCCGGTACGCCATCTTCGCCCCGACTCGGTGATGGTCATGGGGCTGGTGTCGACGAAGACGCCGCGCATGGAGGACGAGGAGGACCTGCTCCGGCGGATGGAGGACGCCGCCGAGCTGGTGGGCGGCCTGGACCGGCTGGCCATCAGCCCGCAGTGCGGGTTCGCCAGCGTGATGGTGGGCAACGAGATCGACCCGGACACGCAGTGGCGCAAGCTGGAGCTGGTGTCCCGGGTGGCCGACCGTCTGTGGGGATGACGGGGGCGCCGGCCGAGCGGACCGGCGTAGCATCGGATCGATGACCGAGCTCGACCGGCCCCTGCGGCTGGACGCGTCCCGTGAGGAGGCACTTCAGCACGCCGTCAAGCTCGTCGCCGAGGCGTGGCGGTCGTTCGATCGGTACCGGCCGGAGGAGCCGCCCCTGGGCGAACGCGTCCGGGCGTTGCTGCGAAACGCGCTCCCGCAAACGCCCACGCCGGTACACGAGGTGCTCGAAGACACCGGCCGCATCCTGGACGAGTCGATCGCGCAGCCGCGTCCCCGCTACTTTGCGTTCATCGGCTCGAGCGGTCTGGAGATCGGCACGATCGGCGACCTGCTGGCCCACACCTACGACATCAACCTGGCGGTCGATGCCCGCGCCGCCACCCAGGTCGAACGCCAGGCCGTCCGCTGGGCCGGGGCGTTCATCGGCTACCCGGAGGACTGCGCCGGCGCGTTCACGAGCGGCGGCACGTTGTCGAACACCAGCGCGCTCGCGGCGGCCCGGGAGTTCGCGCTGCCCGGGAGCCGGCACGAGGGCCTGGAGGGCCACCGCGTCGCCGTCTATTGCTCCGAGGAGGTGCACTACTCGATCACCCGGGCGATCGAGACGCTCGGCATCGGCTCGCGGAACCTGCGGGCCATCCCGCTCGGAGCCGATCGCGGCCTGGTCCCGGAGGAGCTCGCCGCGGCCATCGACCGCGACCGGGCCGACGGCATCACGCCGGTGGCGGTCGTGGCGACGGCCGGCACCACGTTGACCGGCGCCATCGACCCGTTGGAGGCGATCGCGGACGTCTGCGAGGAGCGCGACGTCTGGTTCCACGTGGACGGCGCCTACGGCCTCCCGGCGGCGGCCGCGCGTCCGGACCTGTTCCGCGGGTTCGAACGGGCGCAGTCGGTGTCGATCGACGCCCACAAGTGGCTGTACCTGCCGAAGGCCTGTGGGATCGTGCTGGTCCGTCGCCAGAACGACCTGGTCGCGGCGTTCGCGCACGAGCAGGGATACCTCCCACACCAGCGCCACGAGCTCCACGCCGTCGATATCACGTTCGAATACTCCCGGCCGTTCCGGGCGTTGAAGATGTGGCTCGCCTTTCGGGCGCACGGAGCGCAGGCGTTCGTCCACGCCATCGAGCGCAACCTGCGCGAGGCGCACCTCCTGTGGGAGACCGTCGAGGCCCGGCCCGACTTCGAGGCGCTCGCCGAACCCCGGCTGTCGATCGTGCCGTTCCGGCACGTTCCCACGGGCGCGCGCGACGTCAACGACCACAACCAGCGACTGGCCGACGCGCTGCAAGAGGACGGACGGTTCT
>DATHVC010000127.1:0-5008 GCA_035461565.1 Actinomycetota bacterium | reverse complement strand
GTGCGGCCGCCGCGGCCCAGGTCGAGCCCGGCCGTCGTGACCAGCAGCGTCTCTCCCGCTTCGGCCTCCAGGGCCCGCCACTCGTCGAGGGCGCGCCTGGTCATTCGCACGTAGTCCGGGTGGTGGTAGGTGAGCCGGAAGATGCGGGTGGGGCCGCCCGAGCTCCCCCGGGAATGGCCGATCTCGTACCGTTCGAGCAACAGGACGTTTCGGTTGGCCTTGGCCAGCCATCGGGCGGCCGACGTCCCCATCACACCACCGCCGATCACGACGACGTCGAACTCCGAGGTCACCTCGACCTACCGGCCGGCGTCCCCGGCGGCCGCGTGCCCCTCGCGGGCCGGTGCAGCGTCCTGCGTCAGGTTCGAGTCGATCACCTCGTGGCGCGTCAGGTACGTGGACACGGTGGCCTGGATCACCGCGGCCGCGGGCAGGGCCATGAACGCTCCGATCAGGCCGTTGATCATCCCCCCGGCCAGGGCGGCGCCGAACGCCACCGCCGGGTGCAGCTGCATGGTCCTGGCGGTGATCCGCGGCGCGAGGAGGTAGTTCTCGATCTGCTGGTAGACCACCACGAAGATCCCGAAGAACAGGGCCGCCCACGGGTCCTCCAGCACGGCGACGAGCAGCGGGATGGCCGCGCCGATGTACGTGCCGACCACCGGGATGAACTGCGAGACGATCCCTTGCCACAGGGCGAGCGGCACCGGGAACGGCACCCCGAGCACCTGGAGCACGACGAACGTCGCGGCGGCGTTGATCAGCGCCAGGAGCAGCCGTGAGTAGAGGTAGCCGCCGGTCTTGTCGATGGCCACGTTCCACGTGTCCAGGATCTCCCGCTGGCGCCGTGGGGGCAGGATCGAGCACACGGCCCGTCGGAACCCGGGCCCGTCGGCCACCAGGTAGTACGTGAACAACCCGATCGTCAGCACCTGGAACACCAGGCCGAGCAGGAACGCGCCCACCGAGGCCAGGTTCGACGCCAGGGTCTGCACGTTCGCCTGGGCGCTCGTGATCTGCTCGAGGAGCTGGTCGCTGGTGAGCTCGACGTCGAACCACCGCTCCGTGTAGACGCTGGCCTGTTCCAGCCACTCCGGGACCCGGGCGATCAGCTCCTGTACCTGGTCGACGATCAAGGGAACCATCGACGCGATGAGCACCGCCCCGATCGTCGCGAGCCCGAGCAGCAACACCGCGGTGGCGGCGCCGCGACGCCACCCCCGGCCGACCAGCCAGTTCACGGCGGGCTCGAGCGCGAACGAGAGGAACAACGCCGCGATCAACCAGATCACGAGATCGCGGACGCGGCGGAACATCGTGAACGCGGCGTAGGCGACGAAGAACACCCCGACGATCACCAGCAGCAGCCGGAGCGTCCACGACGGCAGGCGGGACGAATCGGACGTGGACCGCTCGTCCCCCACCTGCTCGGCGCCGCGGGCCTGCGCCTCGGCCAGGGTGGGCAGGTCCTCGGGCGCGTCCACGTCCGCAGCGTATCGGCGGTGCCCCGGCGGTGCCAGCAGCGGCTCGGTTCCCCACCGAGAACCCCGCCGGTACGATGGGTCCATGCCACGGGAGGCCCGGGGAAAGACCGGAACGCCCACCGACCGACGGAACAAGCCCGAGCGGCCGCGGGACCATCTCGGCCGGCCGCAGGCGTGGGACGCGGAGGGCACGCTCGAGCTCGAGGACTTCGACGCCCTCACCGTTGAGGAGAACCACCGGCTCGGCCGCGAGCACCTGAACGCCGGCCGGTATTTCCCCGCGCACGAGGCGTGGGAAACGGCCTGGAAGCAGGCGCGCGGCGGTCCCGACGCCGAGTTCTACAAGGGCCTGTCGCAGCTGGGGGCCGGGTTCACCCATCTGCTTCGGGGCAACGCCCACGGGGCGGTTCGCCTGCTGCGCCGGGGGGCCGGCCGGGTCGCCGCGTACCCGTCGGGGCACCTCCAGGTGGACACGGGCCGGGTTTCCGGGGCGGCCGAGGAGCTCGCCGCGGCCATCGAACGCGGCGAGGTCGTGCCCGGCGAAGACGCCCGGTTCGACGCGCCGGTCATCTGACGCGGTTGACTGAGATGGGTCCCAGGCCGCACGATGGCGGCCGGATGCCCGAGGAGATCCCGAACGCATTGGAGTGGAAGGGCCGCGCAGGCCCCTTCACGATCGAGTTGGATCCCGGCGTCTTCGCGCCCACGCACACCAGCCGGACGATCGCCGAGGCGCTCGAGATCCGTCCCGGGGACACGGTCATCGACGTCGGCTGCGGGAGCGGCGTGTTGTCGTTCGTGGCCGCGCGGCTCGGGGCCGGCAGGGTCATCGGGGTGGATCTGTCCTCGGACGCCGTCGAGGTCGCCCGGCGCAACGCCGAGCGGCTGGACCTCACCCACCTGGTCGAGTTCCGCGTGGGCGACCTTCTGGAGCCGGTTCGGGGCGTCCAGGCCGACGTCATCATCGGCGACGTCTCGGGGATCCCGGACGAGATCGCGGCGGTCTCCGGCTGGTTCCCCGACGGCCGGGCCGGCGGGCCGACGGGCGCCGAGCTCCCGGCAGCCATGCTCGAGAGCGTCCGCGAGAACGACTGCCTCATCCCCGGCGGACGCCTCTACCTGCCGACGGGGACGATCCAGGCCGAGGGGCGGATCCTCGAGGTCGCGCGGCGGATCTTCGGCGCGGCGAACCTGCAATCCCTGCTCGAGCGCGAGTTCCCGCTCCCGGAGGTGGTGGCGAAGTCCCGCGCCGTGGCGCGGATGATGAAAGAGGGCATCCTGGACCTGCACGCGCGTGGCAGCCGATTGTTGTGGCGGCTCCAGGTCTGGCGGTGCGAGATGCCCACGCTCACCGGGCTCGGCTCGGTCCCCGAGCGGTAACCTCCCGGGCTCAGCCCGCTGGCCGAACCTCGACCACCGAGCGGACGTCGTAGCCCGCCGATCGCAACGCCTCCGCCCCCCCTCGGTCGATCGCGAGCACGATACGGGTCACGTCGCACCCGGCCTCCTCGAGGGCCCGAGCCGCGGCCTCCACCTGGCGGCCGGTGGTGGACACGTCCTCCAGGAGCGCCACCCGGGCCCCCACCGGCGCATGGCCCTCGACCTGGGACCGCGTCCCGTAGGCCTTGGGCTCCTTCCGCACCACGGCCAGCGGCAGCCCCGTCTCGAGACCGACCGCCGCGACGAGCAGCGTGGCCGCCCCCTCCGGTGCGGCCAGGTGGGTGACGCCGTCGGGGAGGAGGCCCGCCACGGCCCGGGCCGTCTCGCGCAGAAGAGCCGGGTCCGTGAGGAAGCGGAACTTGTCGAAGTAGACGGAGGAGCGTTTTCCGGAGGACAAGACGAAGTCGCCGCGGAGCTCCGAGGCCTCCAGGAGCCGGTGTGCGAGATCGCCGGACATCGCGCGTAGCATAGGGGGCCGATGGACTGGTACCGGATGGCGGCGCGGCCCATCCTGTTCGCGCTCCCGCCGGAGGCCGCCCATCGCGCGGCGTACGCGCTCCTCGCCGCCCCGCTGTCCTGGGAACGCCTCGGCCGTCCCCACCGGGACCCCGCGCTCGCCACGACGTTCGCCGGCATCGCGCTCGCCAACCCCATCGGGCTCGCCGCAGGTTTCGACAAGACGGGCCGGCGCCTGGACGCGTTGGGTCGTCTCGGGTTCGGGTTCGTCGTGGGCGGCACGTTCACGCGCCGTCCGCGTTCGGGCAACCCGAAGCCCAGGATCGTCCGGTACCGCGCCCGTGCGTCCCTGGTCAACGCGATGGGTCTTCCGAACCCCGGGGCCGAGGCGGCGGCGGCGACGTTCGCCCGCTCGCCGCGGACGGCGCCTCGGTTCGCCAGCGTCGCCGACGAAGACCTCGAGGACGTGCTCGAGACGCACGCCCTGCTCGAACCCCACGTCGACGCGATCGAGCTCAACGCGAGCTGCCCCAACGTTGCATGGGGGCGCGATCGGGACGACGAAGCCCACCTGGCGAACCTGGTTCGGGCGCTCGGCGAACGCCGTTCGACGCCGCTGATCGTCAAGCTCGCGCCGTTTCGAACGGACGCGGAGCGGCAGGCCGTGCTGGCGCTGGCGCGGATCGCCGTCGAATCCGGCGCCGACGCTCTCACCTGTTCGAACACCCGCCCCGTCGCCGAGGCTCGTCTGTCCGTGGGGCGAGGGGGGCTGTCCGGGCGGGCGCTCCGGGACGACACCCCCAGGATCGTCGCCGAGGTCGCGGAGGCCGTCGACCACAGGGTTCCCATCGCGGCGTGCGGCGGCGTCGGGTCGCCCGCCGACGTTCGCGTGTGCCTGGACGCCGGAGCCTCCGTGGTCCAGGTCTACACGTCGCTGATCTACCGGGGACCGGCCCTCGTGGGGGACTTCACGGCCGGCCTGATCGGCCACGCGACGGCCCGCGCCGCCGTCCCGACGCCGAACGCCTGACCGGGGGGTAGACGCGGCGGCGTACGGGCGGCCTCCGCGTGTGCCGTCCCGAGGGCTTGTCTGGCGACTGGCGGGGGTTCAAGATGTGCCGGTTTTTCGGCGGGCAGAGGGCGGAGGGGGATTGGCGCAGTCGGAGGCCACGGTCGAGGCTGTCCGCGGGGATGGAAGCCCGGGCGGCGCCGTCCGGCTCGTCGCGGTGCGCAAGCGCTTCGGAGACGTCGTCGCGGTCGACGGCGTCGATCTGACCGTCCGCGAGGGTGAGTTCTTCTCGATGCTCGGCCCATCGGGTTCGGGAAAGACCACCTGTCTGCGCATGATTGCCGGCTTCGAGGTGCCGAGCGAGGGGCGGGTCGAGCTTGCCGGCCGCGACGTCACGGACCTCCCACCGTACGAACGCGACGTCAACACCGTTTTCCAGGACTACGCGTTGTTCCCGCACATGGACGTTCGGGACAACGTGGAGTACGGGCTTCGCGTCAAGAAGGTGCCGAAGCCGGAGCGGCGGGAACGGGTCCGAGACGCGCTCGCCATGGTCCGGCTCGAGGGCTTCGAGGACCGCAAGCCGGTACAGCTCTCCGGCGGTCAGCGCCAGCGGGTG
>DATHVC010000126.1:0-4438 GCA_035461565.1 Actinomycetota bacterium | reverse complement strand
CCCGGACGTGTTCATCCACGCGGCCGACGACGAGCCGCTGTCCCTGGATCCGGCACAGGCCGAGCCGGGCGAGGCCGGTGAGTCCGTCATCCTCCAGGTGTACGAGCGGCTGGTCGAGTTCGCCCCGGAGGGTCCGGAGCTCGTGCCCGGCCTGGCGGAGGAGGTGCCGAGCGCCGACAACGGACTGATCTCCGAGGACGGCCTCACGTACACGTTCCCGATCCGGGAAGGGGTCACGTTCCACGACGGGAGCCCGCTCACCGCCGAGGACGTGAAGTTCTCCTGGGACCGCGTCCTCGAGATGGACCTCCCCGAGGGCAACGCCGGTCTGCTTGCCGACACCATCGAGGAGACGCGGGTCGTCGACGACGTAACCTTCGAGGTCACGCTCCAACGGCCCAACGCCGCCTTCATGAACTCGGTGGTTACTCAGTCGGTCGCGTCGATCGTTGCGCAGGAGACCGTCGAGGCCAACGGCGGCGTTGCCGCCGGCGAGCCGAACGAGTTCATGGCGACGAATCCGGTCGGCACCGGCCCGTACGTCTTCACCGCGTGGAACCGGAACGAGAACCTGACCTTCGAGGTGTTCGACGACTACTGGGGAACGCCGGCGAACCTCGACCTCCGGATCGAGATCGTCCAGGATCCCGACGTGCGGGTCCTCGGGGTTCGTGCCGGCGACTACGATTCGATCGAGACCGACCCGTCGTTCGTCGGCGACATCGAGGGCGCCGAAGGTGTGGAGGTCTTCGCCGGAGAGTTCCTCCTGGAGCCGATCCACATCGGGATGAACCTCAACATCCCCGACGGGGCGCTGCCGGGGGAGGACACGATCCCGACGGACTTCTTCTGGGACCCCCGGGTCCGGCAGGCGTTCAATTATGCCTTCGACTATCAGGGATTCATCGACGGAGCGCTCGGCGGCTTCGGGGCACCGGTCCCGCACTACTTCCCCCAGGGCGTGCTCGGATACGACGAGAGCATGCCGGTCTACGAGCAGGACCTGGCGCGTGCAGAGGAGTTGTTCCGCGAGGCCGGATGGTGGGACCAGGGCTTCACGATCTCGGTCATCACCGAGGAGGCCAACCTCTTCGAGATCGCCGCGCTCGTGCTCAAGGACTCGCTCGAGGGCCTGAATCCGAACTTCCGGGTCCGCGTCCTGGCTCTGGCGGAAGCGCAGTTCGACGAGTATCACGCCATGGACCCCCTCCCGTTCGCTCTGTGGGTGAAGAACGCCGATCCATACGCCGATCCGCACGCGTTCATGCGGGACTACATCCATCCGGATGGTCCGTGGGGAGAGGTGCACGGGTTCGCGAGCGGGTACACGGACCCCGATGCCATCGCGTCCTTGATCGACGAGGCGGCCATCGCGACAGACCCCGACGAGCGCGTGTCGCTCTATCAGGAGCTCGCCCCCATGCTGTTCGAGGAGCCGATGTGGATCCTCGCGGGCAACGAGACCGCTCTGAGCGCGCACCGCGACTGGGTGCAGGGATTCGTGATGAACCCGCTGTGGCCGAGGCCGAGCCTGAAATTCGCCCTCTTCGACAAGTGATCGATCCGACCCGGCGGCGTCGGAGGGGGTGCGGTCGAAGGCCCGACCGCGCCCCCTCGGCCGCATCCGTCGCCGCGAGATCCGAACGCTGATGCAGATTCGCGACTACGTCCTGCGGCGTCTGCTGATCCTCCCGGTCCTACTGCTCGGGACGTCGGTCATCGTGTTCGGCCTCACCCGCGTGGGCGGGTCGCCGATCGGCATCTACCTCTCGCATGAAATGACGGCCGAGGAGGTAGCGCAGCTCGAGGCGCGTTACCACCTCGACGACCCTCTGCCGGTCCAGTACGTCTACTGGCTGGGCGGGGTGTTCCGCGGGGACCTCGGATGGTCCGGCGTCGCCGCGGCACCAGTCGCGGAGGTCTTCCCGGACAAGCTCGCCGCAACGATCGAGCTCGCCGTCTTCGCCGGAGCGCTCGCCGTGTACCTGGGGGTCAAGCTGGGCACCTTCGCCGGGGCCAGGCGCGATCGGCTCGCCGATCACCTCACGAGGGTATTCGCCATCAGCGGGGCGAGCCTCCCGTTGTTCTGGTTCGCCATCGTGCTCCTGATCGTGTTCTGGGTGACGCTCGGATGGGTGTCGATCGGACGGTCGGACGCGGCGGTCTTCGCCGCCATCGCGCACCCCACCGGCTTCTACACGATCGACGCGCTCCTGGCGGGCAACCTCCGAGCGTTCCTCGACGCGATCTGGCACCTCGCGCTGCCCGTCGTGACGCTCGCGTATTCGACGATGGCGATCATCGTCCGGATGATGCGCTCCTCTCTCGTCGAGGAGCTGAACGAGGAGTACGTCGACGCGGCGCGGGCGAAGGGACTGCCGGAACGGCTGGTGCTGCGCCGGCACGCCCGGCGCAACGCCCTGATCCCAACCGTGACCGTGATCGGCCTCAGCTTCGGGTTCCTGCTCCAGGGGACCGTGGTCGTCGAGGTGATCTACCGGTGGCCGGGCCTGGGGCGCTGGATGGCCGACGCGGTCCTCCGCGGCGACCGGGCCACGATCATGGCCTACGTGATGTTCACGAGCATCATGTTCCTGGTCGTGAACCTGATCGTGGACGCCGCCTACGCGTACCTCGACCGCCGCGTCGTGCTCGGGGAGTGAGAGGCGTGCTCGACGTGCGCCGTCGCGCCGAGGCGATCCCAGTCGCGATCCGCGCCGCCGGCGTCCGAGGCCGCCGTCTGGCCAGCGTCACTCGCGAGGCGCTCAAGAGCCCGACCGCGCTCGTCGGCCTCCTCATGATCACCGCGCTCATCGGGCTCGCCGTCCTCGCGCCGTTGATCACCGAACCGAACACCCCCGATCCGTACCAGATGCCTCGGGACTGGGGAGCGTTGAACGAGCCGCCCGGAACCCCCGGGCACCTCCTCGGGACCACCCAGGAGGGTGGGGACGTGTTCTACGGCGTGATCTGGGGCTCGCGTACGTCTCTGCGGCTTTCCTTGATCGTCGTGTCCGTCACCGTGCTGATCGGCCTCGTGGTTGGGAGCGCGGCGGGGTTCGTCGGCGGCCGGCTCGACGAGGTGCTGATGCGGATCGTCGACGTGTTCCTCTCGATCCCCGAGCTCATCTTCGCGCTGGCGATCGCCGCGGTCCTCGGACCGTCGTTCCGCAACATCATCCTGGCGCTGGCCGCCGTGTTCTGGGTGAAGTACGCGCGCATCATCCGCGGCCAGGTGATCCACGTGAAGCGGAACGAGTACGTGGATGCCGCGCGCGTCACCGGCGACTCGGGCTTGAACATCTACCTGAAGGACGTCCTGCCGAACTCGATCACCCCTGTGGTCGTGCAGGCCACCCTCGACATGGGGAACGTCGTCCTGATCGGCGCGACGCTCAGCTTCATCGGGTTGGCCGAGTCGGGGCTCGCCGAATGGGGGGTGCTGGTCGCGAGCGGCCAGGCGGGGATCTCCGCGGGCCGATGGTGGGCCTCGACCTTCCCCGGGGTGATGGTGTTCGCCTGGGCCCTCGCCTTCAACCTGCTCGGGGACGGACTGCGCGATGTGCTCGATCCGCGAATGGCGCGGCGGTGATCGGGCGCCGCAGGTCCCGCCAGGCCACCGTCGGGGTGGCGACGACCCCCGTGGGGTCGCCGCTTCCTCTCGCGTCCGTCGAGGACCTGCAGATCTCGTTCCGGACGAAGGCCGGCTCGATCCGCGCCGTCGACGGGGTGTCGTTCCAGATCCTCGATGGCGAGGCCCTCGGGCTCGTCGGGGAGACGGGGTGCGGGAAGACCGTGACGGCCAGGTCGTTCCTGCGGCTCGTACCGATGCCGCCGGGGGAGCACCGAGGAGGGAGCGTGTTGTTCCGGCCGAGGAGCCCCTGCCCGGCGTGTGGGGGCAGCGGCTGCCAGGAATGTGCCGGCACGGGACGGGTCCCGGCGCGGTGCCCCGCCTGTGGTGGGGGTGGCTGCACCGTGTGCGACGGCGGCGGGCAGGAGGTCGTCGACCTCATGACCCTGCCCGAGGAGCGGCTGCGGGACATCCGGGGCAACCGTATCGCGATGATCTTCCAGGACCCCGCCAAGGCCCTGAACCCCGCCCTGTCCGTGAAGGAGCAGATCGCGGAGGTCCTGTTCGCCCACCGTTCGCGAGACCTGCTGGCCCGGGCCGGGATGGATCCCTCGGGCCGAGGCATCTCGCCGACCCTGCTGCGCCGGATGGCGCAGCAACGGTCGAGGCGGCCCGAGCGTCTGGCCCTCCGGCTCCCGCCGCTGCGGACGGCGGCCATGCGGCTCCGCCGGGCGGCGGAGGAGTGGGTCGCCGACAGCCTGGCCGAGACGAGGATCCCGAACCCGCGCAAGGTGATGCGCAGCTACCCGCACGAGCTCTCGGGTGGCATGAAGCAGCGCGTGATGATCGCCCAGGCGCTGGCGTGCA
>DATHVC010000125.1:0-4452 GCA_035461565.1 Actinomycetota bacterium | reverse complement strand
GGTCTCGACCGGGGCCTGGAGGTTCGCACCTCGGCGTGAGCCGAGCGACGGCTACGCTCGAGCGCCGGCGAACGTGGATCAGCGTTTGAACAGATCGAGCGCGGCCCGGGCCGCCTTCTTCGAGCTGTAGACGTGAACATGCGGCCGGGCGGCGTCCCGAAGCACCCTGGCCGTGGACAAGGAGGTCTCCACGAGGACCACGTGGTCCAGCTTCTGGATGACCGAGACGCCGTCGAGCGACGCCACCTCCGAGGACGCGTCGCCAACGACGAGCACGTAACGCTGTGGGTCCGTGGAGGTCGCCATCGCTGTAGCCCAGTATGCCGACGGCCGTGTCGGCCCACATCGGCCGTTCACAGTGGGCCGGACGTTCGTGCCGGCTCCGATCGGCGGAGGCCGTTCGGTCCCGCACGTCACCCGAAGGGCCCGATGGCGGACCGCGGTTGTCGTGTGCGGGACCGGGGTACCGAGACGACGAAGCGCCATCGGGAGCTCGCATGACGTGGGAAGACAAGGTCGTCGTGATCACCGGAGCCTCCGCCGGGGTCGGTCGGGCTGCGGCCCGGGCGTTCGGGGATCGCCGGTCCAAGGTCGCCCTGCTCGCTCGAGGTGCGGAGGGGCTCAAGGCCGCGAGGCGGGAGATCGAAGGGGCCGGTGGTCGCGGCCTCGACCTCGCGGTGGACGTCTCGGATCGAGCCGCGGTCGAAGACGCCGCCGGGGTCGTCGAGTCCGAGCTCGGGCCCATCGACGTCTGGGTCAACAATGCCATGGTCGGCGTGTTCGCGGAGTTCCTCGACGTGGACCCGGATGATTTCGAGCGAGTCACCAGCGTCATCTACCTCGGCTGCGTGAACGGGACCCGGGCGGCGCTCCGACGAATGGTTCCCCGAGGGAGCGGCACCGTCGTGCAGGTCGGGTCGGCGCTCGCGTTCCGGGCGATCCCATTGCAGTCGGCGTATTGCGGGGCGAAACACGCGATCGAGGGGTTCACCGAATCCATCCGCTGCGAGCTCATGCATCGAGGGAGCCCGGTGCGGATCACCGAGGTGCACCTCCCCGCGCTGAACACGCCGCAGTTCCACTGGGTGAAGACCAACCTCCCCAGGCACCCCCAGCCCGTCCCTCCGATCTACCAGCCCGAGGTGGCCGCCCGAGCCATCGTTTGGGCGGCCGAACACCCCCGGCGGCAGCGCTACGTCGGCGCCACCACATTGGCCACGGTCTGGGCGAACCGGTTCATCCCGGGCCTGCTCGACCGGTACCTCGCCAGGACCGGGTACGAGTCGCAGCTCGCCCCGTGGAACGTGGAGCGGGATCGACGAGACAACCTGTACGAGCCCCTGCCGGGCGATCATGGAGCCCACGGCGAGTTCGACCGGCGTTCCCACTCGAGAAGCGCCCAGCTCTGGGCCTCGACGCACAAGAAGCTGCTGGCGGGGGTGGGACTGGCCGCGGGAGCCGTCGGATCGGCCGCATTCGCCGCGAAGCCGAACCGTTTGCCGACCCTGGTCCGAACGTGCACAGACCTGCCCCAACGCCGATCGTCGACGTCCCGATAGAGCGGTACGCGCTGATCGGGGACGCCGGAACGGCGGCGCTCGTCTCGGACGAAGGGTCGATCGACTGGTTGTGCCTCCCGGACTTCGACGGCGACCCCGTGTTCGCCAGGCTGCTCGACCCGCACGGCGGCCACTGCTCCCTCCGGCCCAGAGGTCTCCGGTCCGCGAAACGCACGTACGTCCGCGGAACGCCGGTCCTCGAGACGACCGTCACGACCGACACGGGCGCGGCCACGATCCACGACTTCTTCGCGGCCGCCCCGGGAGCACGGAAGGACGCCGCCTTCCGGCCGTTCCGCTGGCTCTGCCGGCGGATCGTCGGCACGGCGGGGACGGTCTCGATCGACGTGGAACTGGCGCCGCGAGATCCCTTCGGCGGCGGCCGCTGGAGCCTGTCGGCGGCCGGCCGCGTCGCGATGGGTCGCCGGGGTGGCCGCGCGTTGTTCGCCTCCGGCAGCGCGCCGTTTGCCGTCGAGGGCGACGCGGTGACGTCTCGCCTCGACGTGGGCGTCGGACAGCGCGCGCACCTCTCGCTGGCCTACGCGGAGCGCGATATCGGCGTGTTGCCGCCGAACGACATGGCGGTCGAGTGGGCGCTCGACGAGACGATCGCCTGCTGGCGAGACTGGTCCGATCGCCTCCGGTGTGCCGAGCGTTACCGCAGGGTAGTGGAGCGATCCGTCCTCACGTTGAAGCTCCTCACGTTCGCGCCCTCCGGCGCCGTCGTGGCGGCGCCGACGACGTCTCTTCCGGAGTCGATCGGAGGAGACCGGAACTGGGACTACCGGTATTCGTGGGTGCGAGACGCCTCCAGATCCGTCGTCGAGCTCCAGCAGCACGGACACGGAGAAGACGCGAAGGCGTACCTGTTCTGGCTCGCGAACGCCGCCCGGCTGACCCTGCCCCTGGTGGACACGCTCTACGACCTCGTCGGCGAACGCGGCGTCTCCGAGGAGGCCATCGAGGGGCTTCGCGGGTACCTCGGCTCGGCGCCCGTCCGGAAAGGGAACGACGCCGCCGGCCAGTTCCAGCTCGACAACTGGGCCTATCTGCCGGACGCCGCGGTGGCGTTCGCCGACGGGGCTGGGGACCTGCCGGCCGACGTCTGGCCCACCGTCGTCCGCCACGCCGACTTCGCGGCCGAGAACTGGACCCGGCCCGATCACGGCATCTGGGAGTTCCGCGACCGCACTCGCCACTTCGTCCACTCGAAGGTGATGTGCTGGGTGGCGATCGACCGGGCGCTCCGGCTGTCACGCGTGATCGGCGAGGAGGCGCCGCGCGAACGCTGGGCCGACGCCCAGAGCCGGATCCGCCGGGCCGTGCTGAGCGATGGCGTCGACGCCGAGACCGGGAGCTTCGTCCGGGCGTTCAACGACCGCGTGATCGACGCGTCGCTCCTGGAGCTCTCGACGGTCGGGTTCGTCGACGGCGACGATCCGACCATGCTCGCCACGATCGACCGGGTCCGTTCCGAGCTCGGCGACGGCGACCTCGTGATGCGGTATCGGTCAGAGGACGGCCTTCGCGGCGAGGAAGGAGCGTTCCTGCCGTGCTCCTTCTGGCTTGCCCACGCGCTCGCGCTCGCCGGCCGGCGCGACGAGGCGATCGGCGTGTTCGAAGGAGCCTGCGGGCGGATGAACGATGTCGGGCTGCTACCCGAGGAGATCGAGCCCCGAACCGGCCGGTTCCTCGGCAACTTCCCGCAGGGCCTGACGCACCTCGGCCTGCTCGCGGCGGCCCGGGCGATCGGCGATCAGCCCAACGGACGGTAGAACCCGCCCACGATCGCGCCGTAGACGACGTGCCCGGCGAACGTGACGACCGGCGTCCGCGAGCCGTAATTCAACGCGAGGAACCCCGGAGGCTGAAGCATCGGCGTCGGGTCCGGGCCCTGGTCCACGCGGGACATCCGCGGGTGGACGTCCTGGAGCACGGGCAGCAGCAGGATGAGCACGAGGGTGCCGTGGATGGCTCCCGCCAAGGCTCCGAGCCACCAGTCTGACCGCCCGATCGCCTCGAAGAACAGGGCGTACGCGAGTGCGAAGAGCACGCCGTTGACGAGGTGCAGCGCGAACCCGACGACCCGGATCACGAATCGTCGCTCGGAGACCATCGCGCCGAGGAGGAACGGGATGCTCATCCTCGTCAAGCGGGCGGCCTGCGCGGCCTCCATCAACGCGGTCATCACGAAGGTGCCGAGCCAGGCGCCGACGAACAGCCCCAGGACGTCCACCCTGGGAACGCTAACAGCGCGCGGATTCCGGGGTGGTGACCGGCGCACGGGCCCATCATGGGGGAGCCGGACGAGCGGCTCTTCGACGAGGTGCCGACTCTGGAGTCACAGGAATACCGTCTAGTACCGTCTGGGTTCGGTCGGCTCCCGTCCAGACTTCTAGAGGAGCGAGGATAGGCGGCGGCGAGGAGGGACCGGCTCCTCCTCTCTCGCGGGCGTCACTCCAGCTGGCGGGCCAACAGCAACGTCGTGGGCGCTAGAGGATTTGAACCTCTGACCTCTTCCGCGTCAAGCAAAGGCGAACATCCTCCGAAGCCGCTGGTCACGGGCTTGCATCCCGAGAACCGCAGGTCAGCACTTGTCTACCGAGTTCCGTGGATTCCATCTGGCGACGCCACGTCCCGCCGTTCCGTCAACTTTTCGTCAACGCGAAAGCGATGCCCGGTCCCCCTCCGGAGACCGGGCATCCCATCACTGTAGCCAGTGGGATCAGGGCGGAGGGTCGGGCGCGACGCATGTCATCGCCTCAGCCTCGCGCGGATTACAGCACCGGCCGAACCCGACTCTGCGTGTCGACGGACGATGCCCCTCGCCGCTGCCTCATGATGAGCTCCGGGACTCACCCGCCCATCCCTGTCACCTTGTCGCGGGTACTGA
>DATHVC010000124.1:0-7567 GCA_035461565.1 Actinomycetota bacterium | reverse complement strand
CTGTCCGTCCGGGGGATACTCCATCCTTCGGCAGACCACTTCCATTGCCAATCGGACCAGATTGGATCGCAGATGGCATCGTCACCGACCTCACGGATGCCCCACGAGCCGCTCGGTGCGGGCGTCACGGCCCCCGGGTTGGCCGGCTGGACGAGCGCGACCTCCGGGCCGTTGTACCGGCGGCTCGCCGAAGCCATCCGCGCCGCGATCGGGCGGGGCGAGTTGACGAGCGGGTCGCGTCTGCCGACCGAACGCGCGCTCGCGGTGGAGCTCGCCGTGAGCCGGAGCACGGTGGTGGCCGCCTACGACCTGCTTCGCGGGGAGGGCTGGCTCGAGAGCCGGCAGGGCAGCGGGACGTGGGTTCGGCGCCAGGCCTCGGTGGTGCGGTTCGGGGAAGATCGGCCCGGGTTCCTGGGTCGGTCCACCGTCAGCTTCCGGGCCCTGATCGAAGGCCCCGGCGACGCCGTGGAGTTCACCTGCGCGGCGTTGCCCGCGGGGGACCTGTTCGACCGGCCGGCGGTGGCTCGGGCGTTCGAGGACCTGTCGCGCGTCGCGCGGTCGTCGATCGGGTACGAGGCCGCGGGGCACGCGCCGCTGCGGCGGGCCATCGCCGAGCACCTGTCCCGCCGATGGGGGCTGGCGACCAGCGGCGACGAGGTGATCGTCACCACCGGAGCGCAGCAGGCCATCGGCCTGGCCGCCGCGCTCTACACCCGCCCCGGCGACGTCGTCGCCGTCGAAGATCCCACCTACCTGACCGCGATCGACGTGTTCACCGCCGCGGGCGTTCGCCTGCTCCCCGTGCCGATCGGCGTTCAGGGGCTTCGCCCGGAGCGGCTGCGGGACGCGTTGGTGGACTCCTCGGCGCGGTTCGCGTACGTGATGCCGACCTTCCACAACCCCACGGGCGCGGTGATGCCCGAGCGGGAACGGCGCGAGCTGGCGCACGTCGCCGACGAGCTGCAGATCCCCATCGTCGAGGACCTCACCGTGGCGGACCTCGCGCTGGACCAGGAGCCGCCCCCGCCGATCGGGGCCTTCCAGGCGGAGACGCCCGTGTTGACGATCGGGTCGTTGTCGAAGGTCCTGTGGGGCGGGCTGCGCGTCGGATGGATCCGGGCGCCGGCGCCGGTCATCCAGCGGCTGAGCCGGATGAAGCTCGTGATGGACCACGGCTCCTCCGTGGTCAGCCAGATCCTGGCCCTGCGGCTGATCGAGGATCTCGACGCGATCCGCGAGGAGCGGCGCGAGCTCGTGCGATCCCGGCGACACGAGCTCGAGTCCCTGCTGCGCGAGCAACTCCCCGAATGGTCCTGGGAACGGCCTGCCGGCGGGTTGTGCCTGTGGGTCCGCATCCCGGCCGGCGACGCTCTCTCGTTCTCGCAGGTCGCGTCGCAACACGGGGTGGCGCTCGTCGCCGGGCCGATGACCTCCGTGGACGGGCGTTTCGCCGACCGGATCCGCCTGCCCTACGTGCTCGAGCCGGAGGAGATGCGCGAGGGCGTTCGGCGCCTGGCCGGCGCCTGGGCCGACTACGAGCCGGAGCTGACCGCGCGGCCGCGCGCCGTTCGAGTCGTCGTGTGACGGCGGGGGAGCGGGTGGACGTCCCGTTCCGGATCGTCGACGTGTTCACGTCCAGGCCGCTGGCCGGCAACCCGCTCTGCGTGGTCCCCGAGGCGTCGGGGCTCGACGATCAGCTCATGCAGGCGATCGCGAACGAGATCGGGTTCTCGGAGACGACGTTCGTCACCGAGGCCGGACGCCACCGGTACGCCATGCGTATCTTCACCCCGGACCAGGAGCTGCCGTTCGCCGGCCACCCGACGCTCGGAACCGCGTTCGTCCTCGTGGCCGAGGGCCGAGTGCGGACTCCGGCGACCCAGACGGTTCCCGCTGGCGAGATCCCGGTGGAGGTGGACGTCGGCGGCGGGACGGCGTGGATGACGCAGCTCCCGCCGGTGTTCGACGCCGAGTTCGCCGACCGCGAGTTGGCGGCTCGGGCGGCGGGGCTCCCAACGAACGACCTCCACGCCGGGCTGCCGGTGCAGGTCGTTTCCACCGGCCTGCCGCACCTGTTCGTCCCCGTTCGGGATCTCGCGGCGCTGCGGCGGGCGCGGATCGACCAGCCGCTGGTCGCCGAGGCGTGCGAGCGTTCGGGGGGCGAGGACCTGTACCTGTTCTGCGTACACGAGGGCGGCGTGACGGCGCGGTTCTTCGGACCGACGGCCGGGATCGTCGAGGATCCGGCCACCGGCTCGGCGGCCGGGCCGCTCGGCGCCTACCTGGCCGAACGCGGCCTGGCCGGTCTGCCGGGGTCGGTCACGATCCGTCAGGGGGAGCAGGTCGGCCGGCCCAGCGAGCTTCACGTCGAGGTGGCCCGGGGCGACGGAGGGTGGCGCGTCCGCGTGGGCGGGGGCGTGCGTGTGGTCGGAGAAGGCGCGTTCCATCTGGAGACGCCGTAGGCGCCGTCGGCGACGGCGGCCGGCCTGACGAAACGAGCGGCCGCGAGATACTGTCGATCCGTGCGCGTTCGCGTCGTTGTCCTCCTCGTGCTGATCGCGGGAAGCCTCGCCTGGGTGGGCTCCAACGCACTGTCGCGCAACCTCGTCTACTACCTGACGCCGACCGAGCTGCTCGAGCAGCAGCCGCCACCCGGCGAACGGATCCGGCTCGGGGGACAGGTCGTGCCGGGGTCGGTCCACGATCTTCGCGAGGGGGTGGACTTCGTCCTGACGGACGGCACCACGCGGATGACGGTGGTTCACCGAGGATCGACACCCGCGCTGTTCCGCACCGGCTCCGGCGTGGTGCTGGAGGGCACGTACGGCCCCGACGGCGCCTTCCATTCCGACACCATGCTGGCCAAACACGCCGAGGACTACCGCCCGCCGGCGGCCGGGGAGACGCCGTCGCCGGTGCCGGTGGGGTGACGTGAACGCGTTCGTCGGCACGGCGGCGCTCGCGATCGCCTTGGGGCTGAGCGTCTACGGAGTGGTCGCGTCCGTCGCCGGCGCGCGGGCCCACAACGCCGCCATGGTCGAGAGCGCCCGGACGACCGCGTACTCCGTGTTCGCCCTCGCCGCCGTCGCCAACGCCGCGATGTTCGCCGCCTTGGTGTCGGACGACTTCGGCGTTCTCTACGTCGCCGAGAACTCGAGCGTGGCCACACCGACGTTCTTCAAGGTGCTGGCCCTGTGGTCGGCCGATGAGGGGTCGCTGCTGTTGTGGAACCTGGTGCTGGCCGGGTTCCTCGCCGCGGTGGCCTTCTCGTTCCGGGCACGGCGGCCCGCGACGTTCCCGTGGGCTATGGCGGCCATGTACGTCGTCTCGGCGTTCTACCTCCTGCTGGTGCTCGGGCCGACGACCCCCTTTGCGACGCTCGACCCGGCGCCGCTGGACGGACGCGGTCCGCTCCCGCTGCTCCAGAACCATCCGTTGATGGCCGCCCATCCGCCGTTCCTGTACCTGGGGTTCATCGGGTTCACCGTTCCGTTCGCCTTCGCCATCGGCGCGCTGGTGACCGGGCGCCTGGGGGACGAGTGGATGCGGGTCACCCGGCGCTGGACCCTTGTCACCTGGGTCTTCCTGACGATCGGGCTGTTGCTCGGCTCCCTGTGGTCTTACGGCGTGTTGGGGTGGGGCGGCTACTGGGCGTGGGACCCCGTGGAGAACGTCGCGCTGCTGCCGTGGCTCACCGCGACGGCGTTCCTGCACTCGGTGATCGTGCAGGAACGGCGCGGCACGTTGAAGGTCTGGAACCTGGCGCTGGTCGTGGCGACGTTCTCTCTGACCGTGCTGGCCACGTTCCTGACGAGGGGCAGCATCCTCGCCTCGGTCCACACGTTCGCGCAGTCGATCGTGGGTCCGATGTACCTGGGGTTCCTGGCCGCGGTCCTGGTCGCGGGGTTCGGCCTGATCGCCTGGCGGCGCGACGCCTTGCGGCCGGATTCGGTCGTCGACACCCCGCTGTCGCGCGAGGCGGCGTTCCTCGGCAACAACGTGCTGTTGGTCGTGGCGACCACGATCGTGCTGGTCGGGACGATCTACCCGCTCCTGGCGGAAGCGCTCACCGGCGACCGGGTCTCGGTGGGTGCTCCGTACTTCAACCGGAACACGGCGCCGGTGGCGCTGCTGCTCCTGTTCCTGATGGGCGTCGGGCCGCTGCTTCCGTGGCGTGCCGCATCGCCCGCGTCGTTCGTTCGGCGACTCCAGGGCCCGGCGTGGACGGGGGCGGCCGTCGCCGTGCTGGTGGCGGTCCGAGGCGGCGGTCCGACCGCGATCCTGGTGTTCGCCCTCGCCGGGTTCGCCGCCGCGGCCACGGTGGCGGAGCTGGGTCGGGGCGTCCGTGCCCAGCGCCGGGCCGGCGCACCCTCCTGGCGCGCGGCGGCCCTAACCGCCGTGCGCCGCAACACTCGCCTGTACGGCGGCCTGGTGGCCCACCTGGGGGTCGTGGTCGCGTTGATCGGCGTCTCCTGGGCGGCGTTCGCCGAACGATCCGGCGAGCTCGGCCTGGAGATCGGCGAGCGGGGGACCGTGGGTGCGTACGAGCTCCGGCTCGACTCGATCGACGAGCGACAGGAAGCGCATCGCCGGGTTATCGAGGCGTGGGTGACGGTCGCCGATGCGGCCGACGGCGAGGAGGTGGTGCGGCTCCATCCCTCGCTGAACCTGTACCCGGCTTCCTCCGAACCGATCGGCACGCCGTCCCTCCGCGTGGGCACGCCGTGGAACGGCCTTCGCGATCTCTACCTGGCGCTCGTGTCCGTCGAGGCCGACGGTTCGGCGGCGTCGTTCCGCTTCTACGTGAACCCGGGCATCGGGCTGCTTTGGGCCGGCGGCCTGGTGATCGCCCTCGGCGGCCTGCTCGCGGCTCGTCCGGCCCGGCGGCGGGCGCGCCCCGCCACCCCGCCGGCCCAGGCGGCCGAACCGCGAGCGGAGGTGCGGGTGTGAGCGCCGAGCTCGAGGAGCGGCCCGACCGGCCCGGGGGCGCCAACCCGTACGCGCGACGCGCTCTCGCGCTCGCCATCGTGATCGTCCCCGTGCTCGCGTTCACCTTGCTGCTCGCCACCGGGCTCGGTCGCGACCCGCGGGAACGCCCCGCCGGCCTCGTGGCCGAGCCGGCCCCGAGCTTCTCGCTTCCGCGCCTCGGGGGCGGAGAGCGCGTCACCTCGGACTCGATGCGCGGTCGGGTGGTGGTGGTGAACTTCTGGGCGTCGTGGTGCATTCCCTGCCGCGAGGAGCACCCGGCGCTCCTGCGCGCGTGGGAGCGATACCGAGATCGGGGGGTTGTGTTCGTCGGCGTCAACTTCGAGGACACGGAGGAGTCGGCCATCGACTACGCCGAGGAGCAGGGCGGGGACTGGCCGCTCGTCTCGGATCCGGGATCTCGAACGGCCATCGACTTCGGCGTGTTCGGCGTCCCCGAGACCTTCGTCATCGCTCCCGACGGCACGATCGTCGCCAAGGAGATCGGGGCCGTGAGCTACGAGTGGCTGACCAGCGAGATCGATTCGGCCCTGCGCCAGGATGGATCGGCGTGAAGGCTCGGCTGGTGCTGCTCGCGGCCGCGCTCGCCGTCGTGGCGATCGCGGTTGCGGCCGTCTCGAGCGCCGACTCGTCGCCTTCGACCGTCCACGAGCGCGCCGTGGCCGTGGCCGCCGGCTTGCGTTGCCCGGTGTGCGACAACCTCTCGGTGGCCGACTCCCCGTCGGCCCTCGCCGGCGAGATGCGGCGCGAGATCGAACGCCGTCTGCGGGCCGGCCAGAGCGAAGAGGAGGTGCGGCGCTACTTCGTGGATCGCTACGGCGAGTGGGTGTTGCTGGTCCCGGAGCGATCCGGCCTGAACCTCCTGCCGTTGTTCCTGCCCGTCGTCGCCCTCGGAGTGGGTGGCGTCACGTGGTGGGTGCTGGTCCGCCGGCCCGGGCGATCTCGGCCCGGAGACGTCGCCGCGGGCGTGAGCGCGGCCGATCGGCGACGGATCCAGCGCGAGCTCGAGGAGCTGGAGGACCCGGCGTGAACCAGGTCCTGGCCGCGGTCAGCGTCGCCGCGTTGGCCCTGATCGCCGCGGCCGGCGTCGTGGCCGGATATCGTCGGCGCCCGGTCCCGCTCGAGGCGCCGGTGGACCCCCTCGAGGAGCGCCGGCGCACGCTCCTTCGGTCGCTGGCCGACCTCGACGAGGCGCGGGCGACGGGAGCGCTGGTGGATCCCGAATACGAACGCCTTCGGAGTGAGACCGAGGGGCGGCTGGCGGGCCTGCTGCGCGCGATCGACCGGCGGGAACGGCTCGGCGGGACGGCGCCGGTCGAGTCGGGGCGGCCAGGCCGGATCCCGGTCTGGGCCGTCGCGACGCTGCTCGTGGCGACCGCCGGTGCCGTCGCCGTCGCCGGGCTGATCGACAACGCGGAGCCGAGCCCGGCTCCGTCGCCGGCGGCGTCGGACGACCCGTTCGCCTTCTTCGAGAGCCGCGTTCGCGACCATCCACGGGACATCGCGGCACGCCTGGATCTGGCCCGCCGGTACCTGGATGCCCTGCGTCTGGAGGACGCGCTCGCCGAATACACCGTCGCGCTCGAGCTCAACCCGACCGACGCGGAGGCTCACGCGCATGTGGGGTTGATCCTGTTCCTCTCCGACCGACCCGAGGACGCCCTCGCCGAGGTCGACCGCGCCCTGGAGACGGCACCCGACTATCCCGAGGCCCTGCTCTACCGCGGATTGATCCTGCTGCGGGGGCTCGACCGCTCCGCCGAGGCCATCGAGTCCCTCGAGGCATATCGGGACGCGGCCCCGTTCGGCGCCGAGCGGGAGACGGCCGAGGAGTTGATCGCCCAGGCCGAGCGCGCGCTCGCGGGAGGTTAGCGGCGCCGCCGGGCCACGTCGTCGGCCCGGCGGCGGGCCGTTCGGGCCCGGACTCGGAGGCGGGCCACGTAGCCGCCGAGCGCGAGCGCCGAGAGGACGTAGCCCGCCACCACGTAGCCGGCGTTGGCATCCATCACGTCTCGTCCTCTTCGACGAAGGACCCCGCGACCGGCGACAGGGCCTCACGCGTCGCGCGTTCCTCGAGGCGGCCCACGCGCAGCCGGAGCGTCATCAGGTAGGCGTAGGTCATGGTGAACGCGGCCACGGCCACCAGCAACGTGACCAACATGATTCCCTCGATCTGCGGCCCACCGAGCCGAAGTACCGTGGGCCCCTGGTGGAGCGAACGCCACCACAACACCGAGACGTGCACCAACGGAACGTCCACGAAGCCCACGATGCCGATCACGGCCGACCACCGCGCGCGCCGCGTCGGGTTGTCGGTGGCGCGCCGCACGGCCAGGTACCCCAGATAGATCAGCAGCAGCAGCGCGGTCGTGGTCAGGCGCGGGTCCCACGTCCACCAGGTCCCCCACACCGGTTTGCCCCAGAGGGCCCCGAGGGCGATCGCCAGGGCGGTGAACACCACGCCGATCTCGGCCGAGGCCGCCGCCACGCGATCCCAGCGGACCCGCGACGTGCGAAGGTAGGCGACGCTCGCGACGAACACGACGAGGAACGACAGGTACGCGAGCCACGCTGCCGGAAC
>DATHVC010000123.1:0-10888 GCA_035461565.1 Actinomycetota bacterium | reverse complement strand
CGCCCGTTCGCCGAGCTCGATCCCGAGCTGCTCGAGGCCGGCCCCTATGGTCCCGGCGTCTTCGTGGCCGGCCTCGCGCGCGCGGGTCAGGTCGACGATGTCCACCGGCCGGACGCCGGCCGAAGCGAGCGGGCGGGCCAGCTCGCCGGGGTCGCGGCGGCCGGCCGCCCCGATGTCCACGAGCGACCGGGTGAGCTCGGCGTTGCTCATGGTCCCGATGAGGCGACCGGCCACGGCGTCGTGCTGAACGCGGTCGACGAGCATCTCGACCAGCGACCGGCGCACGTCGTTTTGGAGTCCGGTCAAGACGTCGTGGAGCGACGAGTGCAGCTCGATCGACGGTACGGCGCCAGGCGCGCCCTCCTCGAGCAGGGTTCGCAGCCGCGCCAGGAGCGTCTCGGCCTGGTCGGCCGGCGACCCGTGCAGGTCCTCGATCATCAGCTCGGAGGCGAGCACGTCGGCGTCCAGCCGCTGCTCCGGCGTCGCGGCCAGGTCGGCCGGGACGTGGTCGGCCTCCTCGACGGTCCCCGGCCCGATCCGCGAGAGCGACACGAACCCCAGCCGGTGTTCCTCGAGGACGCGCTCGATCCCGCCGGCCTCCTCCAGCTCCGCCGGCGGCCGGGACAAGGCCGCGTACAGGACCTCGAGCCCCGCGGCGTCCGGCCGCCCGGTCACCGCGAGCCGCTCCACCCGCCGTTCGAAACACGCTAGCGCCAGCCGCTCGAGCGCGTCCTCCGTCGGCAGCGGAAACCCGCTCAGGACGAACCGGTCCCCGCGGATCTCGACGTCGACCGGGCCGAGGCTCAGCCCCTCGTCCACCGCGGCGCCGATGCGGTCGACGGCGCCGGAGAAGCCGGGGCGGTTGGGGTTCTCCGGGTACAGCCGGTAGGTGGACAGGCCCAGCCAGAGCTGACGCAACACGGCGACGACCGAGCGTTCACGTGCACTCCGCTCGGGCGCGCCGGACCGCCCCTCCGCGCGCGAGGCTCCGGGGTCGTTCATGATCGAACGCGCGCAGCATACGTCCGCGCGGGTCAGGCCTCTCGCAGGAGCTCCGAAGCCGTCTCCGGCGTGACCCCCGACAGGCGTCGCTGGCCCAACCGCCGCAACAGATCGGCCCATCCCGGATCCGCCCGGACCGCCGCCGCGACCAGCGGGCGCGCCTCGTCGGTTCGCCCCTGGACCGCGAGCGATACCGCCGTCCAGAACCCGGCTTCCGGGTTGCCGCCGCTGCCCTCGATCGCCGCCCGCCGCTCGCCCAGCGCGGCCTCGGCGTCTCCGGCGAGCTCGAGCTCCTCGGCTCGCTCGAGGCGGTCGTAGGAGCGCGTGAGCACCAGGAGTCGGCGGAGCTCGGCCAGCGGGTCCGGGTGATCGTCGACGCGAAGGTCCAGGCGCACGTCCTCCCAGGGCCGGTCGGTGCGCTGCCCTCGGACGACCAGCACGCGGGCGGCCTGCCGTCCCCGAAGGTCGCCCCCCTCGGCCTCACCGGCGTCCAGGGCGCCGAGCAACCGTTCGGCCAGCGGCCCCTCGGCGGCCTCGAACGCCAGCGCCATCGCGTCCCACACCGTGTCGCGCCGCATCATGTTGGCCTGACAGGAGAAGCCGCTGCCCACCCGGTGCCCCGCCTCCGGGATGCAGGACTCGCCGGTGTGGACTGCCACGGCTCCGGACGCATCGAGCACGGCGACCTGGCGCACGCCGAAATCGCCGTCCGCTCGGCCGCGGGCCGCCAGCGCGGCCTCGGCGCCGAGGCCGCGCTCGAGCAGATCGAGCGCGAGCGGTCCGTGTTCGATGAGGGCGGTGGCCTGGGTGGCGACCGCACCGACGCCCGCCCTGGCCCAGCACACCACCCCCGCGGCGAACCAATGCGACTGGACGGCGACCCCCAACTCCCCCGTTTCCGGGTCGCGGGCCACGATCGAATAGGTCACCGGCCCACCCTTCGCAGGAACGCCGCCTCGTCGATCACCTCGACGCCGAGCTGCTCGGCCCTGGCCAGCTTGGAGCCGGGGCTCTCTCCCGCCACGACGAAGTCGGTCTTCTTCGAGACGCTCGACGCGACACGCGCCCCAGCCGCCTGGGCGAGCTCGGTGGCCTCGTCGCGCGAGATCGACTCGAGGCCTCCGGTCAAGACGATCGTCCTCCCCTCGAGTGGCCTGGGGCCGGTTCGTTCCGAGGCCTCGTCCGCCACTCGAACGCCGGATGCCGCCAGCTTCTCGAGCAGCGCGAGGTTCTCCGGGTCGTGGAACCACCCGTGGACGCTCCGGGCGATCTCGGGGCCGATCTCGGGAACGTCGTCGATCTGCTCGACGCTCGCCTCCACGAGAGCTCGGGTCGAGCCGAACGCCCGGGCCAGCACCTGGGCCACGTGGGTCCCGACGTGCGGGATGTTCAGCGCCACGAACAGCCGCCACAGCGGCCGGTCCTTCGCAGCCTCGATCGAGGCCAGCAGGTTCTCGATCGACTTCTCGGCGAACCCCTCGAGCTCGGCCAGATCCTCGGCGGTCAGGGAGAAGAGATCGCCCGGGTCCTTCACCAGACCGCGGTCGAGGAGCTGGATGCCCGTCTTGTATCCCAGGCCCTCGATGTCCAGACCGCCCCGAGACGCGAAGCTGAACAACCACTCCACGTTCTGCGACGGACAGTCCCGCTTGTTGGGACACCGCCGGTAGGCCTCGCCCTCGCGCCGGACCAGCGGCGTGCCGCAGGACGGACACGTGGCCGGGAACCTCCAGCGGCGCGCGCCTTTCCTCCGCTTGGACAGCACCGGGCCGACGACCTCCGGGATCACGTCCCCGGCGCGGCGGACGATCACGCTGTCGCCGACGCGCACGTCCTTCCGGGCGACCTCGTCTTCGTTGTGGAGCGTGGCCGTGGTGATCGTCACGCCACCCACGTGCACGGGCTCGAGCCGCGCGAACGGCGTCACGATGCCGGTCCGCCCGGTGTGCACGTCGATCGCTCGCAGGATCGTGGTTCGTTCCTCCGGCGGGAACTTAAAGGCCACGGCCCACCGAGGAGCATGACTGGTGGCGCCGAGCTCCTGCTGGAGCGCGGTCTGGTCCACCTTCACGACGACGCCGTCGATCTCCCAATCGACGCTGTGGCGATTCGCCTCCCAGTGGCTCAGGTACCGAACGACGCCCTCGAGATCCGCGGCGACCGCCCCGGTCGGCGCGACGGGCAGCGCCGCGCCCCGGCACCAGTCCAGGAAGCCGGAATGCGACTCGAAGCGGACGCCCTGCGCGAACCCGAAGGAGTGCACCCACAACTTGAGCGGACGGCTCGCCGAGACCTTCGGGTCCTTCTGCCGGAGCGAGCCGGCCGCGGCGTTCCGCGGGTTCGCGAACGGCCGCTGCCCCGCGTCAAGGAGCTGGCGGTTCAGTTCCTCGAACGCCTTTACCGGCAGGTAGATCTCGCCGCGCACCTCGAGGTAGCCGGGAGGGTCGTCCAGCCGTAGTCGCTGCGGCACCGTCCGGACGGTCCGGACGTTGGCGGTGATGTCCTCGCCGATCCGGCCGTCGCCTCGCGTCGCCCCTTTGGTGAGGACGCCGTTCTCGTACGTGAGGGCGACGGCCACGCCGTCGATCTTCGCCTCACACGAATACCGCGCCCCCGCCCCGACGCCGCGTTCCACCCGGTCCGCCCACGCCCGGAGCTCGTCGACCGAGAACACGTTGTCGAGCGAGAGCATCCGGGCTCGATGGTCGACCGGCGCGAACAGGTCGGCCGGCGTGGCGCCCACGCGCTGAGTCGGGCTGTCGGGCACGACCAGCTCTGGGAACCGCTCCTCGAGACCTCGAAGCTCCCGGAGGAGCTCGTCGTATTCGGCATCGGAGACCTCGGGGTCGTCGAGCACGTGGTAGCGATAGGAGTGGTAGTTCAGCTGCTCCCGCAGCTCCTCCACCCGGACCTTCGCCTCGGCCAGGTCGCGCTCGGCGGTCGTGGCCGCGCCGTCCCGGGCCCGCGGGCTCACGCCGCGATCTCCACCGCACCCGCCACGCCGATCCGATCCCCCACCACGACCACGCCGCCGAGGACGCCGCGCACCTGTTTGAGGTACGCGAGGGCGTTCGCGAACCCGTCCTCCTTGGGCAAGATGGCCTGGACGCCGGCGGCCACGGCGTCGGCCACCATGCACGAATCGGCGATCACCGCGAGCCCGTCGACGGCAGCACGCCCCCGCCCCAGCGTCATCGAGATCCCGAGGCCCTGCCGGCTGGCCGGGACCACGATGGCCATCGTGGACCCCGTTGGGTGGCGAAGCACCGTGAGCTTCTGCCGACGGCGGCCCATGATGAAGTAGTCGCCGGCGCAGTTCACGATGACCTCGTGGACCTCTCGCGCCAGGAACCGGCCGACGTAGTCGGTGACCGCACCCTGGAACGAATACATCGGGCCGACGCCGGCGCGACGGGCCGAGGCCACGAGCTCCTTGACGATCGCCGGCGCGTCGTCGGGGACCTCGATCGGCCGTTTGCTGCTGCGCAGTGCGGGGTTCCGGAGCGTGTAGGCGTGGAGCTGTTCCCAGAACGACAGCGCGGCGGCGCGCGACTCCTCGTCCAGGTCCGTCCCGGCCTGGATGTGCAAGGTCATGTCCTGGACCTGGATGTCGAAGCTGCGTGGCTTCTTCTTCAGCAGCTTCACGGCGGGCATCCTCCCGGCAGATGCGTCTGCGTCGGCCGATGATAGCCGCGCGCGGCGACCGACCGACCCAGGCTCAGCGGCTCGCCTGGAGGATGCGGCCGCCCCCGAGCACGTGATCACCCCGGTACACGACCAGGCTCTGCCCGGGGGCCACGCCGCGCTGCGGCGCGCGCAGCGTGGCGTGCAGCCGGTCCCCGTCGGCCTCGAGCACCGCCGGCACGTCGTCGCCCCGGTACCGCAGGCGGACCTCGGCCTCGAACGGCCCCTCCGAGGGCGGCTCGCCCGCCACCCACGACACGCGGTCCGCGATCACGATCCGCCGGGCCAGGAGCTCGCCCGTCCCGACCACGACGCGGTTCGCCGCGGCGTCCACGTCCAGCACGTACGACGGCGCCGGGCCGGAGACCCCCAGGCCGCGTCGCTGCCCCACGGTGAACGCCGCGGCGCCCTCGTGCCGGGCGAGCACGCGACCCTCCACGTCGACCACGTCGCCCTCACGCATCAGCTCGGGGGCCACCCGCCGGAGGAACGCGCCGGCGTCCCCACTCGGGGCGAAACAGAGCTCCTGGGAGTCGGGTTTGCTCGCCACCGGCAGGCCGAACCGTGCGGCCAGCAGCCGCGTCTCGGCCTTCCTCAGGGCTCCCACCGGGAAGACCGACCGGGCGAGCTCCCTCTGCCCGAGCATGTGCAGCATGTACGACTGGTCCTTCGACCGGTCGAGGCCCCGGCGCAGCCGCCATCGTCCGCCGGCGAGCTCGCTCCGGACGTAATGGCCCGTGGCGATGGCGTCGATCCCGAGCTCGTCGGCCCGTCGCAGGAACGCGCCGAACTTGATGTGTGCGTTGCAGCGGGCGCACGGGTTCGGCGTTCGCCCCGCGGCGTGTTCGGCCACGAAGTCTCCGATCACGTGGTCGTCGAACTCGATCGTCATGTCGGCGATCTCGAACGGGAAGCCGGCGATCCGCGCCACGGCCTCCGCGTCGGCGCGAGCCGCCGGGCCGCAGCACCCGTGCTCGACGCCGTCGAGGTGCACCAGCCGCAGATGCGACCCCAGTACCTCGTAGCCCTGCTCGTGCAGCAGGCACGCGGCGACCGACGAGTCCACCCCGCCGGACATGGCGACGAGCACCGATCCCTTGGCGGACATGTGACCGATGGTACGACGCCTCGGGCGGGTATCCTCGGCCACGGCCGTCGTCGTGGGAGAGGCGGGATATGCAGGTCGCCGTGCTGGTCAAATACGTGCCCGAGCCGCAGGGGACACCCACGCTCGGCGAGGACCTCCTGCTCGTCCGCGAAGGCGTGGAGGGCGCACTCGACCCCGGCGACGAATACGCCGTCGAGGCGGCGCTTCGGCTCGTCGAGACACACGACGGAGAGGTCACGCTCGTGTCGATGGGCCCGGAGGTCGCCGCGTCCGCCGTCCGCAAGGGGCTGTCGATGGGAGCGCACCGCGGCGTGCTGGTCGCCGACCCGGCCCTGCGGGGGGCCGACGCCCTCGCCACGGCGCGGGTGCTCGCCGCCGCTCTGTCCCGCGGGTCCTACGACCTGATCCTGGCCGGCGTCGAGTCCACCGACGGCTCGACGGGCACGGTCCCGATGGCCGTGGCCGAGCTGCTAGATCTCCCGGGCGCCACGTTCGCGCGGGCGCTCGAGGTCGCCGACGGCCGCCTGCGGATCGAGCGCCAGACCGAGCGGGGGTACGACGTCGTGGAGTGCCCGCTGCCGGCCCTCGCCACCGTCACGGGCAGCGCGGCCGAACCGCGGTACCCCACGCTCAAAGGCATCATGTCGGCGAAGAACAAGCCGCTCGAGCAGCTCTCGCTCTCGGACCTCACCCTCGCGGCGTCGGACGTCGCGCCCACCCAGTGGGTGACCGCCGCCGAGGCTGCGGCCGAGAGAGGCCCAGGCGAGATCGTGCCCGCCGGGGACGACGCCGCCAAACGCGTGGCCGACCTGCTGGCCGAGGCCAAGGTGATCTGAATGGCCGGCATCTGGGCCTACGCCGAGGTCACGCCGGAAGGGCCCCTGCCGTCCGCGCTTGAGCTCCTGGCAAAAGCCCGGACGTTGGGCGGCGACGTCGCGGCCGTAGCGCTCGGGCCGGGGGCCACATCCGCCGCGGCCGAGCTCGGCCGGCACGGGGCGGCGACCGTCTTCGCGAGCGACGACGAGGCCTACGACGACGGCCTGGGACGACCCCAGGCCTACGCGCTCCAGGCCATCGTCGGGGAGCACCGTCCGGACCTCGTCTTGTTCTCGTCGAGCTACGAGGCCCGGGACGTGGCCGGCCGCCTCCAGGCCCGGTTGGGCTGCGCGCTCATGAGCAACGCCATCGACGTGCCGGCGCCCGATGCGGCGCGGACCGAGATCTTCGGCGGCAGCCACGTGGTGGATGTGGCCCTCGAGGGCCCCACCCCTCGGCTGGTCCTGGTGCGGCCCAAGTCGTTCGCCCCGGAGCCCACCGGCGGCGAGGCGGCGGTCGTTCCGGTCGAGGTCGCGATCCCGGACGAGCTCCGGGCGGCCAAACGGCTGGAGCGCCACGAGGAGGCCGTGGCGGGTCCGCGGCTGGAGGACGCCAAGGTCGTGGTGGCCGGCGGCCGGGGCCTGCAGGACCCGTCGAACTTCCGGCTCCTGGACGAGCTGGCCGCGGCGATCGGCGAGGCCGCCGTGGGGGCCACACGGGCGGTGGTGGACGCGGGATGGGTGCCGTACAGCTACCAGATCGGGCAGACCGGCAAGACCGTGACGCCCGAGGTCTACATCGCCGTCGGGATCAGCGGCGCCACGCAGCACGCCGTCGGCATGAAGTCGTCCAAGCGGGTCATCGCGATCAACAAGGACCCCGACGCCCCCGTGTTCCGGCTGGCCGACCTCGGGATCGTGGGCGACGCCCTCTCTCTCCTGCCGGCGCTGGTCGAAGAGCTCCGGTCGCGTCGCGCCTGATCCCGTCCCGCCACCGGCGAACCCGCCGAACCGATGGTCGAGCTTCCGGGTCGACGGAGCCCTCCGGACGCGAGAGGCTGTCCCGGTGATCGGGGCGCGATTCGACGACCTGTGGCCCGGCGCCGAACGCGCCTTCCGGCTGGCCGAACCGGTCGGCGTCCTGGAGGCCCGGCGACCCGACGAGGTCCCCGGCGTGATCGAGTCCGCCGAGGCCGCGTCCGCCCGCGGATTGTGGGTGGGCGGCTTCGTCGCGTATGAGGCAGCCCCCGGGCTGAACCCCGATCTCGCCGTTCGCGAACGCACGACCGGGGATCCCTTCGCGGACCTGCCCTTTGCCTGGTTCGCCCTGTTCGAGCGTCGCCAAGCCGCGGAGCCGCTCGCGCCGTCCGGGGCCGACCCGGCGGCGGAAGGGTCGCCTTGGGCGCCGTCGGTGGACCGTGACGCCTACGACGCCGCCGTAGACGCCATCCGCGATCTGATCGAGGCCGGCGAGACCTACCAGGTGAACCACACCATCCGGCTGCGGGCGCGCATCGCGGGAGACGACCGCGGCTTCTACCGCGATCTGGCCCTGTCCCAGCGGGGGCCGTACGCGGCGCACCTGGACCTCGGGCGATACCGGATCCTGTCGGCGTCCCCCGAGCTGTTCTTCCGGATCGACGGCGACTCGATCACGACCCGGCCGATGAAAGGCACGGCGCCTCGCGGCCGATGGCCGGCGGAAGACGACGAGGTCGCTGCGCGCCTGGTCGCCTCGCCGAAGGACCGGGCCGAGAACGCCATGATCGTGGACCTGCTCCGCAACGACCTCGGCCGGATCGCCAGGCCCGGAACCGTCCGAGTAGCCGATCTGTTCCGAGCCGAGCGGTACGAAACCGTGTGGCAGCTCACGTCGACGGTCGCCGCCGAGCGGCGCCCCGGCACCTCGCTGCTGGACACCTTCCGGGCCCTGTTCCCGAGCGGCTCGGTAACCGGGGCCCCGAAGGTGAGGACGATGTCGGTGATCCGCGACCTCGAGGACTCCCCGCGCGGCGTCTATTGCGGAGCGATCGGCTACCTCGCGCCTTCGGGGTCGGGCGAGCCCAGCGCGAATTTCAGCGTGGCCATCCGCACGGTGATGTTCGACCGCCGGACGGGCACGGCCGAATACGGGGTGGGCGGCGGGATCACGTTCGACTCCTCGGCCGAACGTGAATACGCCGAGATCCTGGCGAAGGCCCGGGTCCTCACGGCGGTCCGGCCGGAGTTCGAGCTGCTCGAAACGATGCGGTTCGAACCGGCCGAGGGCCTTCGACACCTGGCCGAACACCTCGACCGCCTCAGTTCTTCCGCCCGGTACTTCGGGTTCCGTTTCGACCCCGAGGCCGTGGTCTCCGAGCTCAAACGCGCCGTCGGCGACGCCGACGCCGAGCTGCGCGTCCGCCTGTCCCTGGCTCGCGACGGATCGGTTCGGGTGGACACCGCTCCGGCCCCCGCGGGCTCGAACGGACCGGTCCGCGTGGCCCTGGACGACGAGCCGGTCGACTCGAACGACGTCTGGCTGTTCCACAAGACCAGCCGCCGGGCTCCGTACGACCGCCGCCGGGAGAAGCGGCCCGACGTCGAGGACGTGATCCTCGTCAACTCGCGCGGCGAGGTCACCGAGTCGACGATCGCCAACGTGGCCGTCCGGCTCGACGGGCGCTGGGTGACGCCGCCGGTCGCGTCGGGCCTGCTCCCTGGGTCCTACCGGGCGATGCTGGTGCGCGACGGCACGCTCGCGGAGGAGCGGGTCACGGTCGAGCAGCTCGTGGCGGCGGAGGAGATCGCGTTGGTCAGCTCGACCCGGGGCTGGCGCCCCGCGGTGGTGGTCCCGTGAGCGCTCGCGACGTCCGCACCGTCCATCTCGGTCAGTTCACGCACGAACACGCCGAGGCGATCGCGGAGCGCCTGGAGCGTTCGGACATCGTGTGGTGGTACAAGGCGCCCGGCTTCTTCAGCCAGATCTGGGAGCACGGGGTCCATCTGTTCGTCGACCGTCGGCGCCTGGACGAAGCCAGGACCATCGCGCGAGCCGTGTTGGCCGAGCCTCACTCCGAGGACCCGGGGCCTTCGTCCGGCCAGACGTAGGCGTGCATCCGCTCCTCGTCGAGTGGGCAGGCGCAGAGCGGGCAGCGGGGCGGCTCCTCGTACACGAGGACGGCGCGCTCGCAGAAGGGACACTCGGCCTCCCGCATCTCGGGCCCGCGATCGAGCGCTTGTGTCATGCACAACCCGCCGCTCGGGGGGAGCGGTCCTCACTGGTGGTTGTCGGGTGGGGCGACCGCGTCCTTGACGAGACCTTCTCCCTAAGCCGGAAGCCCCCCACGGGGGAGGGGGGCCTCCAGGGGGAAGGGGCGGCTCCGGGGGGTCAGGCCGCCTCCATCTCCTTCCGGCTGCGGCGTTTCCCGCGCGAGATGAACGTGTGCACGGGTTCGTGCTGCCAGCAGAAGTCCCACTTGTTGTAGACGGACAGCTTCGTGGAGCAGCCCTCGGCGGCGCAGACGCGCCCGCCCGGGTACGTCCGGTTCGGCCGTGGAAGCTCGCGGACGCGGCCGCCGCGGTATCCCGACTCTGATGCCATCGCACTCCCCTCGGTTCCCGGCGACCCGCCCCGTGCGACGGGTCGTCAGGTATTCGAACCAACGAGGGGCCCGGTTCGTTCCCGTTCGGAAGGGCCTCCGTCCCTCCGAGGGCGCCCGGCCGGGGCTCGATCAGCCCTCGGCGAAACGTTCCAGCAGGTCAGCGGTGGAGGTGGTCATCTGGACCACCCGGGGCTCGAAGCCGAGGTTCTCCCAGAACTCCATGGCGCCGCGATTGGGCACGAAGGTCTTGAGCTCGATCCAGGCCACGCCTCGCTCCTGGGCGAAGCGGGCCGCCTCCCCGATGAGCTCGCGGCCGACCCCCCGTCCGCGGTACCCCGACCGGACCACCACGCCGGAGAGCTCGAGGGCACGCTCGTCCGAGAACCGCGACGGCGTGCGCATCTCGCCGAAGGCCATGCCCACGACCTCGCCCTCGTCGTCGGCGGCCACCAGGACCACCGCGTCGGGGTGGTTCATGGCCTCGCGGTACTTCTCCCCCACCTCGTCGTAGAAACCCGGGCGAGGGGTGAACACCCGCCAGTCGGCCTGCATCCGATCGAGCTCCTGGAACAGCGCCACCAGGGACGGGACGTCTTCGGGCGTGGCCTGCCGGACCTTCACGCGTTCCTCCTCATCGTCCTGCCGCGAGCGTTCATCTTCCCTCGAACGTCGGATCCCGCTTCTCGAGGAATGCC
>DATHVC010000122.1:0-9022 GCA_035461565.1 Actinomycetota bacterium | reverse complement strand
AGGGGATCGCTCCGGGATCGACAGTTCGTCCCGATCCGGAGCGTCGGCGCCCGCTTCCCACGCCTCGTACGCTCCGAGCTGGTGCGCCACGCCGGGCGCGACGAGTCCCCATCCTCCCTCGTCCGGCCAGACGAAGGCGTTCTGGAGCAACGCCAGCCCAAGCCTCGCGGGGTCCCGTCCGGCGCCGCGGGCCGCCTCGTCCACGAGCTCGACGGCGCGCCGGAGGTCGTCTTCTGGCATGGCGTCCGCGATGTAGCCGTCGGCCAGGCGCCCCGCCCGCCGAACGGCGAGCTCGGAGTACCCGCCGAGGTAGATGGGCGGCCCTCCCGCTCGCGCGGGAGGCGGCGTGACCCGGACCCGGTCGAACGCGAACGCCCGCCCGTGGAAGGAGAACCGGCGCCCGGTCCACGCGCGCCGGAGGATCTCGATGGTCTCCTCGGTCCGGAGGGCGCGTTCGCGCACGGCCACGCCGAACATCCGGAACTCCTCCTCACGCCAACCGATGCCGAGTCCGAGCACGAGCCGCCCCTCCGAGAGTTGGTCCACGACCGCCGCGTCTTCGGCCAAGCGGAGCGGGTGGTGGAGCGGCGCCAGGATCAGCCCGGCCCCGAGCCGGACGCGCTCGGTGGCGGCCGCGAACGCGGCGAGCATGGGCAGCAGGGAGGGCAGATACCCGTCCGAGGCCCCGTGGTGCTCGCTCACCCAGACCGAGTCGAACCCGGCGGCCTCGGCCAGGCGGACGAGGTCGAGCATCTCCCGGTATTCGCCGGAGAACGTTCGGGACGACCCCGGGGGCACCTGGCCGGTGAACAGGCCGAGCCCGATCCGAACGGACATCGGCCACACGCTACCCCGGCGAAGGCGTCCGCCCGGGCAGCCGAGGGAAGATGGAGGCGTGCGTCTGCGGATCGACCCGCTCGGCCCGTTGCCGGCATCGACGCAGCTCCGCGAGGCGCTGGCCGTCCGGATCACGTCGGGGCGGCTGGCGCCCGGGACGCGTCTCCCCCCGGTGCGGGAGCTCGCGGCAGAGCTCGGCCTGGCCCCGAACACGGTGGCCAAGGCCTATCGTGAGCTCGGCGCTGCGGGGTATCTGGAGGCGCGGGGCCGCCACGGCACGTTCGTCGCAGACGAGCTTCCGGAGCCGCCCGACGACGTGGAGCGGGCTCTCGACGCCGCGGCAGACGTGTTCGCGGCCCGGGCGCGTCATCTCGGCGTGACGCGTTCGCGGGCTGTCGCCGCCGCGCGGCGCGCGCTCACTCGTCGGCCGACTCGAGGATCTCGCGGCGCTCGCTGACCGAGGAGCGGCGGGACGGGATCGCCACGGCCAGCCAGGTCGTGATGGGCACGGACGCCACCAGGCCGATGCTTCCGACGAGCGTCCGGACGATCTCGGCGGCGAGCACCTCGCCGTTGGCCACGGTGCCGGCGGTTTGTTCGGACAACACGAACAACACGAGCAGAGGCATCGACGCCCCGGCGTAGGCCAATACGAGCGTGTTCACCGTGCTGGCCACGTGGTCCCGGCCGATACGCATACCGGCTCGGAGCAGCGCCGCAGGTCGGATGTCCGGGTCCGTCGCCCGCAGCTCCCACACCGCCGAGGCCTGGGTGACGGTCATGTCGTCGATCGCGCCGAGCGCTCCGATGATCATCCCGCCGAGCATCAACCCCCGCAGGTCGATGCTCCCGCCCAGCGCCTGCACGATGAAGGCCTCTTCCGTGCCGAACCCGGTGAGCGCGGCCAAGCCCATGAACACAACGGCGAGAAGCGCCACGGACACCAGGCCGCCGATCGTCCCGAGCAGCGCCACCGTGGTCTTCGTGGTGAACCCGTGAGAGACGTACAGGGCAAGGAACGCGATGGCGGCCGCGCCGACCAGCGAGACGGCGATGGGGCTGCGGCCCTCGACGATGGCGGGAAGGATGAACGCAAGAAGCACCACCACCGTCGCCCCGAGTCCGGCGAGCGCCGCGATCCCGCGAATCCCTCCCAGCGCGACCACCACGATCGCGAACAGCAGGGCGAGGTAGACGAGCGTGGCACGCCGGTCGGGGTCCAGGAACGCGTACTGGAACCCCTCCGGCGCGTCCGGCTGCCGGCCCATCAGGACCGCGTCGCCGGGATCGAGCTCGGTGACCCGCGGCGTGTCGGCGATCAGGTCGAGCTCGACGGTCTCGCCTTCGTCGGGGCCGCCCTGGAGCCGGAAGGCCACGAGGCGGCAGCTCAACGCCCCCTCCGTGTCGCCTTCGCAGGGGCGCTCCTCGACGGCGGCGACTCGTGCCGGATAGACCTCGCGAAGCGATCCCAGGATCGAGGCGTCCGGCCGGTCCTCTCCGGTCGGCCGCAGGACGCCGATCCCGACGGCCGTGGCCGCGGCCAGAACGATCGCGGAGCCGGCCGCGATCCGACGGCCGATCGCGCCACGGTCGCGCCCCGGGGAGGCGTGCGCCGCCGAACGTCCCACCATGCCCGAACGCTACACGTGCGTCATGTCGATCACGAGGAGCCGCGCGGCCGGTTGACACACGACCTGCTCGATCCCATATGATGAGAATCATTCTTGTTCTCACTCCTGGAGCTCGGAGGGATCGGCGGTGCGAACCACGGCGACGCTCGGGCGTTTCGCGGCGGTCGTGGCCGTCCTCGCGCTGATCGCTTCGGCATGTGGATCGGACGAGCCGGGGCGTGGAGCGGGCACCGGGGCACTCCACGTCGTGGCGAGCTTCTTCCCGCTGGCCGAGGCGTCGGCCCGCATCGGGGGCGACGGCGTCGAGGTGGAGAACCTCACCCCGCCCGGAGTCGAGCCGCACGATCTCGAGCTCGTCCCCGACGACATCGAGGCGATCCAGTCGGCGGACGTGGTCGTGTACGTGGGTGGAGGGTTCCAGCCGGCGGTGGAGGACGCCGCCGCGGATGCGCAGGGGCTCGTCGTCGACGTCTTGGAGGACCTGCCGACGCGGCCGGCCGACCAGTCAAATGGACAGGCGGAGGACGAACACGAGAGCGAGCGACACGGCGTCGATCCCCACGTCTGGCTGGATCCCGGGCTGTTCGCGTCCGTGGCGAGCCGGATCGCGAACGGGTTCGCCGAGGCCGATCCCGACGATCGAACCACGTACGAGGCCAACGTGGAAACGTACCGGGGAGAGCTCGAGGCGCTCGACGAGGAGTTCGCGCACGGTCTGGCGAGCTGCGAACGGACCCTCCTGGTGACGAGCCACGCCGCGTTCGGGTATCTGACCACCGCGTACGGGTTGACGCAGGAACCGATCGCCGGGATCGAACCCGAGTCCGAACCCGGTCCGGCCCGCCTGGCCGAGCTGAGCGAGCTCGTCCGTCGGGAGGGGGTCACGACGGTCTTCACCGAGGAGCTGGTCTCGCCCGCGGTGGCCGAGACGCTCGCGTCCGAGACCGGCGTGCAAACGGCGGTGCTGAGCACGCTGGAGGGTGCACCGGAGGGTGGTGGAGACTACGGTTCGGCCATGCGCGAGAACCTTCGGACGCTCCGTCAAGCCCTTGGCTGCTCCTGACCGGAGCCCGGCCGCCCCGCTCCCGAGCGGGTCCACCCAGCCGCTCGTCCAGGCCGAAGGGGTCTCGTACTCCTACGGCGCCGGGCGCGTCGTGGTGGACGTGGACCTGGCGGTCCGGCCGGGGGAGTTCGTGGCGCTCGTCGGCCCGAACGGGTCGGGCAAGTCGACGCTGCTCCGGCTGCTCCTCGGTACGCTTCGCCCGGCGAGCGGCCGAGTCCTGCTGTTCGGGCGGCCGCCGGAGTTGGTCCGGGACCGCTGGCGCGTCGGCTACGTCCCGCAACGTCCGGTGCTCACCTCCGAGGTCCCGGCCACCGTCCGCGAGATCGTCTCGACGGGCCGCCTCGCGCAACGTGGGTGGTGGCGGCCGTTGGGCAAGACCGACCACCGGGCCGTGAACCACGCACTCGAATCGGTCGGCCTGACGGGGTTGGCCGACCGGCCGCTGAACGAGCTCTCGGGCGGCCAGCAGCAGCGAGCGTTCATCGCTCGCGCGTTCGCCAGCGAGCCGGAGCTCCTGATCCTGGACGAGCCCATCTCCGGCGTGGACGCGGAGTCGCAGCGCCGGTTCCGAAGCTCGCTGGTCCACCTGATCGAGGAGCATCGCGGTGCCGTCTTGTTGGTGTCCCACGAGCTTTCGGCGGTCTCACGGGACCTGGACCGGGTGGTGGTCCTCAAGGGGCGCGTCCTGTTCGACGGGCCCCCGGCGGGACTCACGGCCGAAGGCGTGAGCCTCGGCATCCACCAGGAAGACCTGCCGCTGTGGCTGGAGGATCTCGGCTGATGCCCTGGCCCATCGACCTGCTGCCGTATCCGTTCGAGCTGCCGTTCATGCAGCGAACGCTGGTGGCCGCGGTCGCGGTCGGGGTCTTCGCGCCCACGATCGGCACGTACCTGGTGCAGAAGCGGCTGGCGCTGATCGGAGACGGCATCGGACACGTCGCGTTCGCCGGCGTCGGGGTGGGGGTCCTGGCCGGTCTGGCGCCGGTCGCCACCGCGCTCGTGTTGTCGGTGGCCGGTGCCGTCGGGATCGAGGAGCTCCGATCGAGGAAGAAGGCCTCGGGCGACCTCGCGCTCGCGTTGTTCTTCTACTCGGGGATCGCGCTCGGCGTGGTGCTGATCAGCCACGGAGGCGGTCTGAACCGCGCGGTCAGCTACCTGTTCGGTCAGCCGCTCACGGCGACCTCGAGCGAGGTGCTGGTGATCCTCGGCATCGCGGTCGTGATCGTGGGGGCGGCGCTCGTCCTGCGCCGCTTGCTGCTCTCTGTCGTCACCGACGAGGACTGGTCGAGCGTGGCCGGCCTGCCGGTGCGGTTCGCGAACAACCTCCTGGCCGTGCTCACGGCCTGCGCCGTCGTCGCGGCGATGCAGATCGTCGGCATCCTGCTGGTGGCCGCGATGATGGTTCTGCCCGTCGCGAGCGCCCAGGCCCTCGGGAGGTCGTTCGCGGGGGTGATCCGCTGGGCCGTGGCCATCGGCGTGTTCGCCGCCGTGGTCGGCCTGGCCGCGGCCCGCGTGTGGGACCTGGCGCCCGGTGGGACGATCGTCTTGGTGGCCGCGGCGGTGTTCGCCGTCGTCGGTGTGGTACGGCGCGGGGTGACCGCCCGGCTGCTCCAGCGAGAGGCCCGCCTATGATGCCGAACGTGACGAGCGAGATCCACGGAACGGCGGAGTCCCGGGTCCGCTCGACCGGCCAGCGCTACACCGAACGGCGGCGGCGTCTCGTGGACATCCTGTCCCGCGCGGGGAGCCCCCAGACCATCGCGGACATCCTGCGGGGTCGTCGTGACCTGGCGCAGAGCTCGGTCTATCGCAACCTGGCCGTGCTGGAGCGGGCCGGGGTGGTCCACCGTGTGCTCGCGGACGACGAGTTCGCGCGGTACGAGCTCACCGAGTCGCTCACGGGTCACCACCACCATCTGATCTGTTCGAACTGCGGGCGGGTCGAAGACGTCACGATGCCGAAGAGCTTCGAACGGTCGCTGAACCGCACGATCGACCGGCTGGCTGCCGGCGCCGGGTTCGCGACCGTGAGCCATCGGCTCGACCTGCTGGGCCGGTGCCGCAACTGCATGAGCGGCGCGGCCGAGGCCGCTTCAGGCTGACAGGTAGGGGCGGGCCGGGCGCTCCACGGCCCGAACCGATGTCGCGTTCACGATGACCTCGCGGCCGATCGGATAGATCGTGCCGACCACCTCGATCCACTCGTTGTCCGCGAACGCGCCCGTCGCCACGTTGACGACGCGCACCGCGGCCACGGTCGCGTCGGCGACGCAGCACGAGACGACGTACCGCGTCAACATGAGCTCGTCGGGTGGGGTGTCCGGGTACCGGGCCACGAAGCCGACGAACTCCACGGTCTCGCCGGCGCGGCCCGCCAGCGCCCGTTCTCCTTCCGGCGTGGTCTGAGCCGCCGCCACCTCGACCAGCGTGAGCTCTCCCGAGGCGATGTCGGCGGCGGATGCCGCCGGGCCGGATCCGGCGAAGCCGGCGCGTTTGCCGGCCGAGAACGTCCCGAGCGTGGCCGGCGGGAGCGCCGCCACGACCAAGACGGGCACCACCATCGCCGCCATGACGGCCAGTTCGCGCCGCCGGATGGGCTCGGGGTCGGTCGTTCGAGCTGCGATCAGGCGGCCCGCCGCCGCGGCGGTCAGGACGACCGCCGCCACCGGGACGATCCACGCGGTGCGTTCGGACAGATAGAACGCGTCGCGGTCGGAGAGGAGGAGGAACCAGAACAGGCCGGCCCAGGCGCCGATGACCACGGCGCCGGCCACGCGCGCGGGACTCCAGCGAACGGTCGACGGGGAGGCCGAGGCGATGGGTCGCGCAACCGCGGTCTCGCTCATCCGAACATCACCGCCACCCACAACGTGCCGGCCAGCGTCGCGCCGGCGGCGCCGATCACCACGGCCCGAACGAACCCGCGCCGGAACGTCCCGGCGTAGAGCGCCACCAGCTTCAGGTCCACCATCGGGCCGAAGACGAGGAACGCGAGCTGCGACGACGGACCGAACTGGACGAACGACGCGGCCACGAACGCGTCGGATTCGGAACACAACGACAGCAGCGCGGCCAGGCCCATCATGGCCGCGATCGCCAGCAGGTGTCGTTCGGCCACGCCGTCGAGCAGCGACGCCGGGAGGAACGTCTGGATGGCGGCGGCGATCGTGGCGCCGAGGATCAGGTAGCGGCCCATAAACAGGAAGTCGTTGCCGAGGTGTCCGAAGAACCGACGCCACCGGGCTTCTGGGCGTCCGAACGACACGTTGTGGTGATGACCCTCCTGCGGGTTGGGCTTCAGAAGTTGCTCGGCCGACCGGCCCCCCACCAGCCACCCGACCGCGATCGCCACGAGCATCCCGAGCAAGAACCGTCCGCCCACCATCGTCCACAACGTCGACCGCCCCCGATAGGCCACGAACGTCGAGGCGATCACGACGGGGTTGATGACGGGCGCCGCCAGCATGAACGTCACGGCCGCCGACGGCATCAGCCCTCGCTGAGCGAGACGCCGTGCCACCGGCACCGATCCGCACTCGCAGATCGGGAAGCCCAGCCCCGCCAGCGCCGCCGCCGGCAGCTGCAACGGTCGCGGGAGGTGAGCGAGGCGTTCGAGCGTTCCCACCGGCACGAACACCTCGACCAGGGCCGCGGCGAGCGCGCCGAACAGGACGAAGGGGAGGGCCTGGATGAGCAAGGACCCGAAGATCACGAGGTAGGTCCGGACCCAGGCGATACGTTGGGGGTCGGCGACGCGGAGCCCGATCGCTCCGAGGACCAGGAGTCCCGCGACGGCGAGCGCGGTCCTGGTCGTGACGGTTCGAGCCGCGGGTGAGAGGGGGACGGCTCTGGTATCGGGCGGCGCGACGGCCATCAGCAGTACCTCGCGAAGGAGACGGCGAACCCCTGGAACGCGTCCGCCATCATCTCCCGGCCGTCGGGGTCCGTCACGCCGAGCAGCGCCTGTACCGCCACCTGCCCCGTGACGCCGGCCGAAGACAAGACCTCGCGCTCCAGGAACAACCCGCCGGGGACGACCGCCGCCACGGCGGGTGCGGACCCGGGCACGGCCTCGTCGACCGCGTCGACGAGCGCCGCGTCTGACGTCGCCGACGTGTTCGGCTCGGGCGAGCCCGTCCCGGCCACGACCACCAGGACGGAGCCTTCGTACGCGCGCCGGGCGGCGCGAACGATCCGTTCCGTTTGCCGGTCGAGGACGTTCGGCGCTCCCTCGAGGACGACGCCCAGGATGTCGGGGCCCTCGCCTCCGCCACGCGAGGCCAGCTCCGATCTCGCGACCGTGACGGCATCGGACGTCACGACGACCGCGTCGTCATCGTGCTCGGGGTACCAGCCGCCGCCGATCAGGCCCCGATCGAGGTCGTGAGTGGCGACGAGCCCGATCACGGAACCCTGGGCAGTCGCCTCGTCGAGGTCCTCGGCCAACGTGGCGATGATCGGCGTCGGTGCGCCGTCGCCGAACGCGGGGACGACCTCGCCGCCGTCGTCGCGGACGAACGATGCGGTCACGCCGTGCTCCGACGGGAGGCCTCCCGTCCCGATCGTGGTGATCGCGGCGGTGGGGTCCACCGGAAGCGATCCGACGTGGCCGGCCGACGTGCCGGCGCCCTCGTCCAACAACGAGGACAAGAACGGCCACTTGCCGGGCTCCGCTTCGAGGTCGAAGGTTCCGGTCCATTTCCAGACGATCACGAGTGCGAGACGTGGCGGATGGCCGCTCGCGACACCGTCGACCGCCGTACCCGAACGAACGTCGGGGAACGGACGCTCGAACCCCAGGATCTCGGCCACGGTGGGGGCGATCTGGGCGAGCGTGGTTCCCTCGGGGACGGCGGCGCCCGGCCGAACCCCGGCGCCTGCGAACACGATTGGAACACGCAGGCCCGGTTGCGCTCCGGCCACGGGCCACGGTGCGGGAGTCCCTTCGAGCTCGGTGACCACCGGGACGTCGCGCGTGACGGCCAACACGTCGGGCGACCGTCCTTCTCGATACCCGTTCGCGAGCAGGTTCCGCAGTGCTTCGGGAAGCGGGCAGAACGGCACGGCGGCGGCCTCCGGCGTGGGGTCGGCGCAGGAACGCCCGACGCACAGGGCGTTCAGGACGCCGGCGGGGATCCCGATCGCCCCGAGCACGACGAGCAACACGAGCATCCGACGGCTCGTCACGGTTTCTTCACGCTACCGCCGGCACCGTGGGTTGTCGCCATCGGTCGGGTGGTGTTTCGTATGCCGTTCGTGGCCAGCTCCCCTCGCCTGCCCGTGTTGTTCGTCGCCCTATGCCTGCTGGCCGCCGCCTGCACCGGTTCGGAGGCGACCCCCCGGCCGACCGGAACCGGCGGTCCGACCGGCGGGCCCACGCCCACCGGAGGCACCGGGGAGAGCCCGGAGCTCGCCGCCGGCGAGATCGCGGAGCTGGCGTGTTCGCTTCCCCATGAGTGGTTGCTCAGGACGTGGCGAGGCCATCACGCCG
>DATHVC010000121.1:0-2651 GCA_035461565.1 Actinomycetota bacterium | reverse complement strand
GGTGGACGGCGTGGCCCGGAGCAAGTCGTTCCGCCTGAGCGGCGGCGAACGGGTCCTCGCGGACCTGGGTCCGGCGGCGGAGGTCCCGGCGGAAGGTCCTCCGGTTCCGGTGCGCTACCGGGACGCGCGCCTGGCGGTCGTCTCGAAACCCGCCGGGCTCCCGACCCACCCCACCGAGGGCCGGCGGAACGGGACCCTGGTCAACCGGCTGCTCGGTATGGGGATCCCCCTGGCGCCACGCTCGGGGCCGCTTCGGCCCGGGATCGTGCACCGGCTCGACGCCGGAACGTCGGGGCTGTTGGTCGTGGCGTGCGACGACCCGACCCACCAGGCGCTCGCGGCGCTGTTCGCCGCCCACCGCGCCGACCGACGGTATCTGGCCCTGGTTCGCGGCACCCCCGCCCACGATCGGTTCGAGGTGGACGCTCCGCTGGGGCGCCGAGGCGCGCGCATCCGCGTCGACGCGACCGGCGGTCGGGCGGCGACGACCGCGTTCGAGGTGCGCGAGCGGTTCGAGCGAGCCACGCTCCTGGAGGCGACTCCCCGGACGGGCCGAACCCACCAGATCCGAGTGCACCTGTCCGCGGCCGGTCACGCGATCGTGGGGGACCGCCGGTACGGGGGTGGGGGAGAGGGGGCCCGCGGGTACGGGCTGGAGCGCCCGTTCCTGCACGCCTGGCGGATCGGGTTTGACCACCCGTGGACGGGGGAGCGTCTGGAACTGGAGGACCCGTTGCCCACCGACCTGGAGGCGACGCTGGTGCGGGTCAGGAGGGAGGGCTGACCCGCACCCCGGCCGCGGCGACCGCGGCCGACCAGCTCAGCGCGAGGCGCGTTCGGCTTCCTTCAGGGAGAGGGCGTGTTGGGTGCGGACCTCCTCGCGAGAGGCGAGGAGCCGATCTTCGATCTCGGGCGGGAGCGCCCGGGACTCGATCAGGGCGTTGAGCTTGGACGGATCGACCGAGACCACCCGTTCCCACAGGCCGAGCGGCTCCAGGACGGCCCGGACCTGGTCCTCGACCGGGGCAGTGACGTGTTGCGGCCGCCGGTCGATGGCAGATCCGTCGGTGCCGAACAGCCGTCGATACCCATGTTCGTCGCAGAAGGCGTGGATGGGCCCGGCCAGCTCGTCGATTCGCCGGTAGATCTCGCGGCCCCGCCGCTTGAGGTCGATCCACTCGTCCACGATGGCTGTCATCCGGGGCGCGGGGTCGCCCGCCTCGCGGTCGTAGCGGTGCCGGAACAACGGGCAGAGGGACTGGTAGTCGCACCAATCACAGAGCGGGTTCTGCCGCGGCTCGAACTTGCCGGCCGCGACGCGTTCGGCCACGGTGGTGATGCGGCGCCGCAGCAGATCCACGTCGGCCGCCGTGCGCCGGGTGCTCATGCGTTGCCCCGGCAGCAGGTAGTGCAGCGTGAGGCGCTCCGGTTCGATCCCCCAGACCTCCTTCGCGGCGAGGTGATAGACGCTGAGCTGGAGATCCGAGTCGATGCGCGACTGCGGAGGCAGTCGCCGGTTGGTCTTGTAGTCGATGATCTCGTAGCCGCCGCCGGGGATCCGGTCCATGCGGTCGATCACGCCCGAAAGCTGGACCCCTTCGACCTCCACCGTGAAGCGGAACTCCAACGCCGCCGGGATCCGGTAGTCGGGGGCGGCCTCCCGATGGTAGTCGGCCAGCACCTGGCGGCCGTGGTCCCGATACATCCGTTCCTCGGACTCGCCGGAGAATCCCTCGCCGACCCACGAGATGTCCAGCATCTCCTGGAGCTCTCCCAGGGAGGGCGCGACGGGCACGGGTCGGTCGTGGAACAGGTGCAGCGCCCGGTGGAGGGAGTCGCCGAACGACAGCGCCGGCGACGGCGGCCGAGGGAGCCGGTCCTCGTACTGGAACTTGAACTTCGCCGGGCAGGTCTCGTACGTGTTGATGCTCGAATACGACAGCCGCACCCGGTCGAGTGTAGGGACGACCGGGCGAGATTACAAGTCTGTAGTTCTCCCCAGCTGGGGACGGGGTGGGGATTTCCCTGGGAAAAACGACACCTGTGTAGTTCGCAGCCGCCGAGTGGCTATACTTCGGAGCCGTGCCCCGCCCCGGCTTCGTTCACCTGCACAACCACACCGAATACTCCCTTCTGGACGGGGCCTCCCGTATCGATGACCTCTTCGCTCGCGCCGCCGAGGAGGAGATGCCGGCGCTGGCGATCACCGATCACGGGGCCATGTTCGGCGCGCTGCCCTTCTACGAATCCGGGAACCGGGCCGGCGTCAAGCCGATCCTCGGCGTCGAGGCGTACGTCGCCCCGACGTCGCGGTTCGAGCGCGCGCCGGGCGAGAGCGAGGAGAAGTATCGGCACCTGACCATCCTGGCCCGGGACGAGGCCGGCTACCGCAACCTGCTTCGGCTGGTCACGGACGCTCATCTCGAGGGCTTCTACCACCGTCCCCGGATCGACAAGGACTTGCTGGCCGAGCGGGCGCAAGGCCTGATCGGGCTCTCCGGGTGCCTGGCATCCGAGGTCTCGCAGCTGTTGCTCACCGGGCAGGAGGACCGGGCCGCCGAGGCCGCGGCCACCTATGCCGACCTGTTCGGGGCGGGCAACTTCTTCGTGGAGCTCCAGGACCACGGGCTCGAGGAGCAGCGGCGGATCCT
>DATHVC010000120.1:0-14366 GCA_035461565.1 Actinomycetota bacterium | reverse complement strand
GAACATGCGCGCGGACCGGCTCGTGGCGGTGTTGTTGATCCTCCAGGCACGGGGCCGTGTCACGGCGGGCGAGCTCGCCGAGGAGCTCGAGATCTCCGAACGCACGGCGCGGCGAGACCTCGAGGCGCTCGCCATGGCCGGCATCCCGGTGTATTCGCAGGCCGGCCGGGGCGGCGGGTGGTCGCTGATTGGCGGGGCGCGCACCGACCTGAGCGGACTGACCGCGGCTGAGGCTCGCGCGTTGTTCCTGGTGGCCGGCCCGTCCGCCGCCGCGACGCCGAAGATGAAGGCGGCCTTGCGCAAACTCGTCCGGGCCCTGCCCGAACCCCTGCGGGCCGAGGCCGAGGCGGCGGCCTCGGCCGTCGTGCTCGACCCGACGAGCTGGGACCGCACGACCGTCCCCCCTCCGGTCCACCTGGAGGAGCTCCAGCGCGCCGTGATGGACGGGGTCCAGGTCCGGATCCGCTACGCCGGTCGGGACCGGCCAGAGAGCGAACGCGTCGTGCATCCCCTCGGGCTGGTGGCCAAACGGTCGGTCTGGTACCTGGTGGCCGGGACCGATGCCGGGCAGCGAACGTTCCGCGTGAGCCGGGTCCGTGAGGTGACCCGCACCGAGGACCCGGTCGAGCGCCCCGAGGGGTTCGACCTGGCCGAGGCGTGGCGCTCCATCCTGGACTCGATCGACGAACGACGCGCCGGCGTCCGGGGCGTGGCGATGGCCGACGAGGAGGCGGTGCGCTGGCTCCGCCCGGCGTTCGGGTCGCGCCTGACGATCGGTGACGTCGACTCCGACGGCCGGACCCGGGTGGAGATCCGGAGCTGGAACGCGCACTCCCTCGCTTCCGAGCTCGCCCCCTTCGGCGACCGGATCGAGGTGCTCGAACCGGACGAGGTCCGGTCGGAGCTCGCCCGGCTGGCCACCGAGCTCGCCCGCCTCTACGGCGCCGCCGGCCCGCCCCCTCCTCGATAGGGTCTGCGCACCACGCCGGATGCGGAAGGGGGTTCGAGAAACGATGGCGCTGTTCGACCTGCCGCTCGAGGAGCTCCGCGTCTACCGGCCCGAGCGAGAGGAGCCGGCCGACTTCGACGAGTTCTGGTCGTCCACCCTCGAGGGGGCGCGGGCGAGGCGTGCCGCGAACGAGTTCGTCCCGGCTCACTCCGAGCTTCGCACCGTCGAGGTGTTCGACGTGACGTTCTCCGGCTACGGCGGCCATCCGATCAAGGCCTGGCTGATCCTGCCGCGGCACCGCTCCGAATCCCTCCCGGCGGTCGTGGAATACGTCGGGTACGGAGGCGGGCGGGCCCTCCCGTACGAATGGCTCGTCTGGGCCTCGGCCGGGTTCGCGCACCTGGTGATGGACACGCGGGGGCAGGGCAGCGCCTGGTCGTCGGGCGATACCGCCGACCCCGAGCCCGACGGCTCCAGCCCGCAGCACCCGGGCTTTCTCACTCGCGGCGTCTTCGACCCGTGGACCTACTACTATCGCCGGCTCATCACCGACGCGGTCCTGGCGATCGACTGCGTCCGCGAACATCCCTCGGTCGACCCCGAACGCGTGCTCGTCGCCGGCGACAGCCAAGGCGGCGGCCTGGCCCTGGCAGCCGCCGGGCTCGGCGAGGGGCTCGCGGCTGCGGTGATCGACGTCCCCTTCCTGTGCCACTTCCGTCGGGCGGTCGACCTGGCCGAGCGGCAGCCGTACCTGGAGCTCCGCTCGTTCCTCGCCGTCCACCGAAACCGGGTCGAGGACGTGTTCCGCACCCTGTCCTATGTGGACGGGATGAACTTCGCCGCGCGGGCGACCGCGCCGGCGCTCGTATCGGTCGGCCTGATGGACGATGTCTGCCCGCCCTCGACCGTCTTCGCCGCCTTCAACCACTACGCGGGGCCCAAAGAGCTCCGGGTCTGGCCGTTCAACGGCCACGAGGCCGGCGAGGGCCCGCACGTGCAGGAGAAGCTTCACTTTCTGGCCGAGCTCGGCCTGGGGCCTCGCGGAGCCTGAGTCTCTCCTTACGGCCACCTGAACCGCGGGAGCATCCTGCCACCCAGCACTTCTGGAGGTGGGACGGTGCCGTCACGAACGACGACTAGGATCACCCTCCAGGCCGTGAGCCATGCCGGATACGTGGGTCCAACGCGCGAGCGGTCGCCTGAACGTTTCTCGCGTCGATAGGCTGACTCGCCCTTTACGACCGTCAGGAGGGATCGATGCGACTCACGAAGTTCGGGCACGCGTGTGTGCGGCTGGAGAACGACGGCCGGACGCTGGTCATCGACCCGGGGACGCTCACCGAACCGGATGCTTTCGACGGCGCCGAGGCCGTGTTGATCACCCACGAACACCCCGATCACCTGGACGGCGCCCGTCTGGCGGCCGCGGCCGACCGGAGCCGCGGCCTCGCCGTCTGGTCCACGGGGCCCGTCGTCGAGCAGCTGGACGGAATCGGGGCCGAGCTCCGGGTGGTCGTGGAGGGGGACTCCTTCTCCGCGGCGGGCTTCGAGATCGCCGTGATCGGGAAGCTCCACGGCCTGGCGAATCCGGCCTGGCCCCGGGTGCCGAACGTGGGTTTCCTGGTGGACGGCAGGCTGTTCCATCCCGGCGACGCGTTCACGGTTCCGGGCGTGGACGTCGACACCTTGCTCCTGCCCACGAGCGGGCCGTGGGTGAAGGCACCCGAGTTCGTCGACTACGTGTCCGAGGTGGGACCGGCGCGCGCGTATTCGGTGCACGACGGGTTCCTCAACGAGGCCGGCCTGGCGGTGATCGACCGGATCCTGGCCTCCCTCGACGAGGACGGCGGACGAGAGGTGCGGCGCCTCGCCCCGCGGGAGTCCGTGGACCTGGCCTGATCCGAGAGGCGGCCGGAGGGTCGCCTCAGGCGGGAGACCAGGCGACGAACACTCCGTCGCTCACCCGTGTCGGCGGCGTATCCGGCGCGACCGGCTGGACCCACACGCCCTGCTCACCGGACTCGGCCGCTCCGGCGTACGTGAAGGCGCTGCCGTCCGGAGACCACAGCCGCATGCTCTGCGAATACTGCTCGAAGAACTGAAGGTAGTCGCGCCCGAACGTGTCGGTCGGGACGAACCTCGGAGTGCTGAAGCTCGCCACGCCGTTCCAGACGTTCCAGCGGAACCACACCCGTCCGGGTGCGGGTTCGATGCCCAGGTACAGGAGCTGGTCACCGGCCGGGCTCCAGAAGAACGCGGGGGCGACGCCATCGGCCACCTGCTCCACCTCGCCGGTCTCGCGATCGACCACCGAGAGTGGTCCGACGTCCGACCGGCTCCGGACGACCTGGAACGCGATGCGGCGGCCGTCGGGGCTGACCACGAACACGATGGAGCCCTCGAACCGCACCAACCCGCGGCCCCGCTCGCGCTCCAGGTCGTGCACCACCAGCCGCTGGCGCTGGCCCGATCCGGAGGCGTAGACGAAGCTTTCCCCGTCCGGCGTCCACACCGGCGTGTTGAACGAGCCCGGTCGCGGATGGACCGTGGTGGGCGTTCCGTCCAGGTCGAGGCGCTCCAGGCGATCGCTTCCCACGTGGACGAGCAAGTGCGATCCCGTCGGGTCCCACGACAGGTACAAGGGCCGCCCCGCGTCGAGCGGAACGACCTCGCCGGCGTCCACATGTACGACCCCGAGCTGGATCCCCTCCGGCGAGACCGAGCCGAGGTAGGCGATGCGCGAGGAGGTCGGGTCCCACGAGAGGTAGAACGGAGCCACCGGAGTCGCGGACTCGGTCACCTGCGTTCCGTCGGTCGCCGCGGTCACCAACGCGACCGAGCCACCGTTGGTCCCGGCCTGGACGCGAACCCAGGCCAGGCGCCGGCCGTCCGGCGACCACGTCGGCTGGCGGACCGCCACCTGCCCCGGCACCGCCTCCTCCAGCAAGAGCTCGTTCGATCCATCCGGCGCGAGCGTGAGGAGGTTGCCCAGGTCGTCGATCACCACGAGCCTTCCCTGGGCCGTCGAGGCGGGCTCGGGCGACGGCCGTGGGGCATCGACGTCCACCGGCGGGAGGTCGCGTGTGGACTCCGCGGTACACGACGTAACGAGCCCGACCACCGAGAGCACGGCCACCGCTCGCAGGGCGCCACGACTCGGGCCCCGTCCCCCTCCCTCCATGAACCGACGGTAGCCACCCCCCCTCAGGGCCGCAAGGGCAGGCGGCTGCGCTCGCCCCGGGCGACCAGGGGTTAGGCTGCGGGCCGTGGGAAGTCGTGAGGAACGCCTCGCCCAGAACGAGGTGATCTCCCGGGAGATCAACGAGGGGATCGAGGACGCCAAACGTTCGATCTCCGACGAGGGGTACGCCCGCATGGTGTGCGAATGCGGGTATGCCGATTGCGCTCGCGTCGTGGCCATCACCGTCGAGGAGTACGAGCGAGTCCGCCAGGACGCTCGTCAGTTCGTTGTGGTGAACGAACACGTGATGCCGGAGATCGAGGAGGTCCTCTCGCAATTCGACCGGTTCACCGTCGTCCGAAAACGCGACGGTACCCCGGCCGAGGTGGCGGAGAAGACCGACCCGCGCGATTAGGGTTCGTCGCGGGACGGGATCTCGAGCTCGAACCAGAACTCCGTCCCGTTCTCGAAGTTGGTGCCCCAGCGCGTCGCGAGCTGGTCAACGAGGTAGAGACCCCATCCGGACCTCGGCCCGGGATTCGGACGGATGGAGCCGGCGATGACGCTTCCCTGTCCCCCCGACCCCGGGTCCTTCACCGAGACGCGAAGCCGCGGCCCCGACCACTCGGCGGTCAGCGTGACGCGCTCGCCCGGCCCGAGGCCGGCGTGCCGAATGCTGTTCGTGACGAGCTCGGTGGTCAGCAGCTTCGCGTCGTCGATCAAGGGGTGGGGCAGGGGGAGGCCCTCGAGGGCGCGGCGGACCCGCCGGAGGCTCTCCGGCCTCGCCGCCACCTGCAAGTCGAATCGGCCCGTGCCGGCTATCGGCTCCGCCTCATCTTGCTCACTCACATCGGTCGGACCTCCGGCGCTACCCATACCCCATCCCTGCTGGCGATACCCATCCACGTTGGTTGCTCAGGCGCTCATCCGTCGATCGGCTGGGCATCCACGGGTCCATCGAACATGGTCACGAACGTGCACGGACCGCCGCCGACCGGCGCGTGGTGCATCGCCTCACCCGCCGGAAAGTGGCAATACCCGCCCGGGCCGATGACGTGACCGTTGACGCGGAGCCGTCCCTCGAGCACGACGATCGTCTGTGCGGCCGTGTGCCGATGCCGGCGAACCTCGAGGTTCGCTGGGTACCGGATCAGGTAGTGCTCGGCGCCCGACCGGGGATCGCGGTAGAGGAGTCGAACGCCGATATCCCGGTCGTAGATCGCCAGGCGAGAGGGTTCGGTCTCCATCGAATCGAGCCGGTCGTGGATGAACGCGTTTCCGAACTCCATGGCGTGGGCAATCTACCGAGAGCCCGGGACCGGCGCGATCACTCCAGTCCCGTTGCCGATGTCTCGGCCGCCGTGGCAGGCTGCCGGACATCGGCCCGCCGAAAAGGAGTGGACGACGAGACTTCGGAAGCTCCGCCGGCGTACCGGCGGGGTGATCGATCGCAGGAACGAAGCGCCCGCAGGCGGCCTGGGGCGCGTCCCCGGTCTGGGGTCCCCGAGCGGTGGCAGCGGGTTGCCCATCCCGGGTGGTGCCGGCGGCCTCGGCATCGGCGCGATCCTGGTGATCCTGGTTCTGGTGTTCGTCCTGCCGCGGCTGCTCGGCGGTGGCGGACTCATCCCCGACCCCGGCGCCGTCCAGGGATTCCCGAACGCCGGCAGCGGCGGATCCACGACCGAGGTGGACCCCACCGACCCGACCGGCGAGTTCGTCGACGCCGTAGGCGACGACATCCAGATCATGTGGCAGGAGCTGTTCGCCGGGGCCGGCCGCCGATACGACCCGACCCAGATCGTGTTGTTCCGCGGCTCGACGGATACGGGCTGCGGGCTCGGGTCGAGCGACACCGGCCCGTTCTACTGCCCCGCCGACCGCCGCGTCTACCTCGACCATTCGTTCTTCGGCGAGCTCGAGCGGCGATTCGGCGCGTCCGGGGACTTCGCCGAGGCCTACGTCATCGCGCACGAGATCGGCCATCACGTGCAGACGCTGCTGGGTATCAGCGAGCAGGTCCAGCAGTCGAGTCGCGACGACCCGTCGAACGCCAACGAGCTGTCGATCCGCCAGGAGCTCCAGGCCGACTGTTTCGCCGGTGTATGGGGGAGCTCGGCGAACGCGCGGGGCGTTCTCGAACCCGGCGATCTCGAGGAGGGGATCGGCGCGGCGGCAGCCGTCGGCGACGACCGGATCCAGGCGTCGACGTCCGGCCGCATCGACCCGGAGTCCTGGACCCACGGATCCGCCGAGCAGCGGGTTCGGTGGTTCCGGACCGGGTTCCGGGCCGGCAATCCGGAGGCGTGCGACACGTTCTCGGTCTCAGCCAACGATCTGTAACCGGAGGTGAACATGGACGCGGCAACCGTGACGGCACGTGGGCAATCCGTCGTGCCGGGGCGGCCCGACGAGGGCATCTGGACGATCGCGGTGAGCGCGCTCTCGGAGTCGCCCGAGGCGGCGCTGAACGACGTCGGCGGGCGCAGCCGGAGCCTGGAGGAGCTCCTCGAGGATCTCGGGGTGGCGCCGGAGAAACGTTCGACGACGGGGGTCAACGTCCGTGAGGAGTTCGATTGGGCGGACGGCAAACAGCTCCATCGAGGGTTCCGAGCCGAGAACGTCCTGACGGTGCGGCTGGCCGACCCGGCGATCGCCGGCAGGTTGATCCAGGAGTCGATCGCCCGGGCCGCCGCGAACGTTCGCGGTCCCGTGTGGTGGATCGCTCCGGACAACCCGGCGCGGGTGGAGGCGTGCCGCCGGGCCGCGGCTGAGGCCAGACGCAAGGCCGAGGCGTACGCCGAGGCGCTCGGCCTCGGGCTCGGCGCCGTGGTGGAGGTTCGTGAACCGCCGCCGCCGTCGGGCGCCTTCCCTCGAGCTCGCGTGCTGGCCGCCGCGGCCGAGGCGCCTCCCGTCGACGTCGACCCGGGAGACCTCGACGTGGAGGCGAATGTGGAGGTGACCTTCCGCCTCGACGGGTGAGCCGACGCGAGATCAGCGAGCGGCTAGGTTCGGGGCTCGCGTCCTTGTTCATCCCCGGACGAGAGACCGGACCGCGCTCCAAGGGCGGTCTCGACCTCGTCCAGATGTTCGCCGCGGTGTGCCGAGCGTGACGCGTAGATGGGGCTGTCCGGGTCGGTCGGCCACAATCGGTCCACGGGCAACATCGCAACCCGTGCATCCGTCTCCTCCGCGATGCGGAGGGCCAGTGCGGCGAGCTCCCGGGGCGGGACCGCGTGGATCAACGGCCGCGAGGCGTCGTTGATCCAGTCCACGTCTTCGGGCTCGGTGTCCGTGGGGGAGAACGGCACCCCTCGTTCGAGCTTGTCGGAGAGCGCGAGGATGCGAGCGTCCCAGAAGGCGATGTGACCGAACACGCCCGCCACGGTCCAGTGGGGATTGACCGGGAGCCGAAGCTCGTCATCGCTCAGCCGCTCGATGAGGGCGCGAAGCCGCTCGCGCTCCTTCGTGTTCGGCTCGACGTAGGGGCGGTCCTCCAGCATCCGCCCGACCCTACCGTTCGACGTCGGCGGCCGACCACCGCCGGCGAGCCGGGAGCGCGAGGAGAGCTGTGCGCCCGCGATCAACCGATCGCCAAGGGCGTTCAGTCCGGGAGCAGGGGAACGGAGGGACCATGGTCGCGGCCGAGCAGGACCGCCCTGGTCACGGCGGCCGATCCGAACCGCTCGCGGACGCGGTCGAGCGTGGTGTCGAGCGACGAGAGGGGGCGGTCGAACGGCAGTGCGAGTTGGATCGCCGAATCCCGGTCGAGGTTGCTGAAGGTCACGCCGATGAGCGTGATGCCGCGGCTACGGATCATCGGTTCGGCGGCTATCAACAACCCACGGGCGATGGTGAGGAGGACGTGCGTTTCGGCCGTGGACTCGGCGAGCGTATGCGAGCGGGAGGCTCGTGAGAAGTCGTCGAACCGGAGCCGAAGCGTCACCGTGCGGCAGACGCGGTGCGCCGTTCGCAGGCGGCGCGTCAACCGGTCGATCAGGGCGACGAGGTCCGTATCGAGGGACTCGAGGGACCGCGGCCTCCGCCCGAGAGCCCGCTGGGTCCCCATCGAACGCCGCCGGCGTCCCACCTGCACCGGTCGGGGGTCGCGGTTGTGGGCGAGCGCGTGGAGGTGGCGACCGCCCGCACGCCCGAGCAACTGGACGAGCGCCGATTCGCTCATCTGCGCGACCTGGTCGACGATGTCGATGCCGCGCGCGCGAAGCCTCTCCGCGGTCACCGGGCCCACACCCCAGAGTCGCTCGACGGGGAGCGGATGCAGGAATTCCAGCTCACGGTCCGGCGGCACGACGAGCAGCCCATCGGGTTTGGCGACGCCGCTGGCCACCTTCGCGAGGAACTTCGTCCTGGCCACCCCGACCGTGATCGGGATCCCCACCCGCTCGCGGACGCTCCGGCGAAGTCGCACCGCGATCTCCGTCGGCGTGCCCGAGATCAGCCGCAGGCCGCCGACGTCCAGGAACGCCTCGTCGATCGACAATCCTTCGACGAACGGCGTCGTGTCGTCGAACACTTCGAACATCGCCTTGCTCGCCGCGCTGTAGGCGTCCATCCGCGGAGAGACCACGACCGCTTGCGGGCAGAGGCGCCGAGCCTGCCGGCCGCCCATCGGCGTGCGCACGCCGAACGCCTTGGCCTCGTAGCTGGCCGAAAGGACCACGCCGGCCCCGACGATCACGGGACGGTTCCGCAAGCGAGGGTCGTCCCGCTGCTCGACCGACGCGTAGAACGAGTCGGCGTCCGCGTGGAGGATCGTCGCCTCGTCCGGCACGCCGACACCCTGCCAGTCCCCGCCGACACTCGGCGGAGCCGACGATCAGAGGTCGAGGGCGGGGACGTGGTGGCTGCCCAGGATCTGCGAGATCTCGCCGCCGTGGTTGAGGTCGTGTTCGATCAGGTGCCAGATCACCCACTGCCGGGACACGGTCTGGTCGCCGGTCCGGCGCCGCCGCGAGAACTCGGCGGCGAGATCGCCGGGAGCCCAGCGCCCCAGACAATCCGCGATCATCGCCCACGTGCGCTCGAGCGCCACGACGATCTCGGCAGGTCCGCGCGGTTGGGTCTCGTCGTCCTCCCAACCGGCGTCTTCGATCGGCAGGCCGGGGATGGTGGTGCTCTCGACCCGGAACATCTCGCGGACCTCCGGATCACCCTCGCCCAGGACGTCGTGGAACCAATACGCGCGAGACCCCGCGAGGTGGGCGGCGAGCTGCCAAACGGCCCATTGATGGGGAGCGGTCCGCAGGCGGAGCTGCTCGGAGGTGAGCCCGCCGAGCATGTCGAGCAGCAGGCGCTGGTAGTTCGCCCAGCCGTCGTAGAAGGCCTGCAGGGGTGGGGTCGCGGAGGGCACGCCGGTCAGGTGCCCCACTCGGGCGGAGGTTCGTGGAATCCCGACTCGAAGTGCCAGTACTCGTGCAGCGAACGGCAGAGCCCGGCCTCGTTGAAGTGGAGCAGGAGGCAGCCCGGGAGCGTGGTCTCGGCGCCGTCCACGAGCATGGTCGTCCAGAACTCGGCCGCCACCCGGTTTCCGTCAACGTACGGTTCCCCCATACGAACGCGGACGTTCGCCTGTGACCGGGTGACCTCAGCCCAGTACCTGCGGACCCCTTCTCGTCCCCGGTATGGCTCCTCGAAGATGTTCGAGCGGTAGCTGCCGCTCTCATCGAAGAGTGCGGCCGCCGCCCCCGCGTCCGCCTCTTCCCAGGCCGATCGGTACGCTTCGAGCCACGGTCGAACGTCCATCGACGAAGCGTACCCCGTGCGGCGCCTGACCTGTTCGCCGGGGACGGGCTCCGGCTATCTAGCCCCGGCCCGGCTGGCGTGGAGCGTCACGCGTAGCGGCCGCATCGGGTGCAGTCTCACGTCGAGTCGGTCGTCGGACGATCGAGAGCTGCAGTGTGCGCCAGCGTCAGTTCGTGGATCGCTTTGGTGAGATCGAGGATCTGGTTGGAAAGCCCGATCAGCTCGACGTTCTGCTGTTCCTCGGACTGCACCATCCGCCACTCCTGATCCGCCAGGTGTCTGCGGGCGTCGTCTTGGCGGTTCTGACTGATCATCACGAACGTCGAAAGGAAGATCGCCTCGAGCGACACGATCATCGTGAGCAAGCCGTACGGATAGGGCTCGACCCCCAGGCCGATCCAGGTTGCGAACCAGGCGATGTGGAGATAGACGAACCACATCGACCCGGCGAATCTCGTGATCGAGTCGGCGATCCGGTTCTGGACGCTTCGCGCCCGCTCCTTTCCGTGCTCGAGCAGGGCGGGGTGGATGGGCTTCTTCGGGACGACAACGACCACGGCTCCTCCTTCGCGCCTCGACGCCGCCATTGGCACGCCGCTAAGAGAGTAAGCAGGTACGATGATCAACCGAAGCATCCCGCCGGGCCGGCGACCGAGCACACCCGAAGTGCGGGTAGCGACCTGCGGTTCGGGTGTAGCCGTCGGAAGCAGCGCTCGACAGAACCGGGTACACCTCCCCAGCAGGTACCCAACCTGCGGTTCGCGCGTAGCGACCGATCCGTGGCCCCGCGGCCCGGCCCGCCTCTCGCCTCCACGAATCCGAAGCTCCGGAAGGGGAGAGCGATGAGGATGCCCATCATCCGACGTAGCGTGTTCGGGGTCGCGTTTGTCCTCGCCCTGGCGGTTTCCGCGGCATGTTCGGGACAAGGCTCCGACGGCGCGGCTCCGGCGGCGCGGCTCCGGCAGCCGAATCACGCGTCGGATCGGCGGCTCCCGCGCTATCTGGCGACAGCCTTATCGGCGAGGGCACCCTCGATCTCACATCGATGGAGGGCAAGCCGACCGTCGTCGTGTTCTGGTTCCCGGAATGCCCTCACTGCCAGGAGAGCATCCCGGCACTCCAGGCGGCCTGGCCGGAGGTCGCCGCCGAGGCGAACATCCTCACGGTCGGGATGGTGAGGAATGATCCCGACCTCGAGGTCACTCCCGGGTACGAGACCCCTCAGGCGTTCGTCGCGACCACGCATCTGGCGCTCCCCACGCTGCTCACAGACTGGGTCACCCAGAGTGCCCGGTGGAGGCTCGAAGGAGTCCCCACCGTGTTTCTTCTCGACGAGGACCAGATCGTTCGTCGCGTGATGACGAACCCGGAGCCGTCGGCGGTCCTTGCCGCCGTCTCCTCTCTGTGAGCATGGTCGGCGGGGTTCCGCTGGGCGAGGTCCGCGAGGCGATGCGCCTCATCACGTCTCGCGCTCGACGCGTCCTTCCTGATTGAGCTCGCGCGCCCACGTGCGGACGAAGTCGATCGATCGGTAGTTCAGGATGCGGTCTCGTCCGATGCCGGCGCGAGCGGCGATCGCCATGCCGAACGGCAGGAACTCCAGCTCGAGCTCGTTGTGCGCGTCGCTCCCGATGGAGAACCACGGCACGCCCTCCTCGCGGGCGATCGTCGCGAGCGCCACGTTCAGGTCCTGGCGCCACACCGTGGCGTCCAGCTCGACGGCTTTGCCCAGGCGTGCGGCCTCGGCGAAGACCCGTCGCCAGTCGGCGAGGAGCCCTACCCGTCTGCCGTACATCCGCGCCTTTGGGTGCGCGAGCACGTGCAGTCGTGGCTGCCGCAGGGCGGCCAGGTACCGCTCGGTCTCGTCGGCGGTGGAGCGGAGCTTCGAGTGGAAGGCGCCGAGCACCAGATCCAGGCTCGCCAGCGAGTCGACGTCCATGTCGATCGTGCCATCCGCGAAGACGTCCACCTCCATGGAGCGGAGGATCCGGAAGTCCTCTCCCGCTTCCGCGAACGCCGCGTCGAGCGCGTCGATCGCGCGGCGCTGGGCGGCGAGCCGGTCCGGCGTCATGCCGTTCGCGATCCGCAGCGACTGCGAATGGTCCGTGACGGCAACGAACGGCCGGCCGAGACCCGTAGCGGCGGTGATCATGTCTTCGAGCGACGCCGCGCCGTCGCTGAACGTCGTGTGCATCTGAAGATCCGCGCAGGGGAGGGACTCCCACGCCGGGTCGGCGTCCAACGTGGATCGCACCTCTGCATACGTGAGGAATCCACGCCGCGTCTCGTCCACTTCCGGGACCGGCGGGGGATGCTCGAGCCAGGTCTCGATCTGCGCCGCGATCCACGGGCCCACGGCGCGGAGGTCGGTCAGAGGTCGGCCGGCGGCGGCCACGTCGTGGACCTCCTGCGGCCAGAAGCGCGAAGCCCGCGAGGCCCGTTCCAGGGCCCGCCTGCGGTGGTCGAGCTCCTCTCGGCTGGCGTGCCAGAGCAGCTCGCCGACGTCCGCGTTGGTCAACACGTGCCAAGCCTCTCACCGTGCGTTGGCTGGTGATCCCCGGGGACCGGGACCTCGAGCCTGTGGATCGAGAGCCCGGTCGTGGGGGTGGAAGGTGCGAGCGGGTAACCTGATAGTCTGGTTACACGATGGACGTCGGCGTGCTCGAGCTGCATCACCCGGACGGCCAGGTCTTCTCGTTCGAGCCGGGAAGCCTCGCGTTCGCCTTTGCGGTCACCGGGCCGGGAACACACGACGGGCCGTTGGCCCGCTTCCAGACTCTCCGGCGACCGTCCGATCTCGAGCGCTGGGCAGCCGACCTGCCGGGGGGGCCTCGGCTGCGGGCGAGTGACAAGGACCTCGAACTGGCCGTCCGGCTGCAGGCGGCCCTCTGGAGCGTCGCAGACGCGCTCATCGATCGCCGGCCCGTCCCGAAGGGCGAGATCGAGGTTTTGAACGAGCTGGCCGCGCAGCCGCCCGTGGTTCCGCGCTTGCTGCCCGGTCCATCTCGGACCTGGGTGGCCGTCCGGGGCGTGCGAAGCGTCCTGTCGTCCGTGGCGCGAGACGCCATCGACGTCTTCGGCGGGCCCCGCGCTGCACGACTCAAGCGGTGCGAGGGATCGCGGTGTTCGCTGCTGTTCGTCGACACGTCGCGATCCGGACGCCGACGCTGGTGCTCCATGGAGCGCTGCGGCAATCGAGCCAAGGTGGCGGCCCATCGCCGCCGCAGAAGGGAGGGTGACTCATGATGACGGGAGCCTCGACGCCGATGAACGGTCGCGTGGAGTTCCTCAACCCCGACGGTCTGCCCCGGAACCCGGCGTTCAGCAACGTCGCGATGGTCTCCGGCCCCGTCCGGACGATCTACATCGGTGGCCAGGACGCGGTCGACGGCGAGGGGAACATCGTCGGCGTCGGTGACATCGCCGCGCAGACCGAGCAAGTCCTGCGCAACCTGCGCACGGCTCTGGAGGCCGCCGGTGCCGGACCCGAGCACGTCGTGAAGTGGAACGTGCTCATCGTCGACGGTCAGGACTTCGCCACGGGCTATGCAGCGTTCCAGCGAGTCTGGGGAGACCGACCCGATCCTCCGGTCATCACCGCGGCCGTCGTCAAGGGCCTCGCCCATCCCGACTTCCTCGTCGAGATGGACGCGATCGCCGTCGTTCCTGTCTGACAGGCAGCGCGGGGAGCTCAACCCTGGGAAGGCTCCGACTGGTCGGAACCATTGAGTTGCGGCCGGTGGGCACCTCGGTTGGTGGGCTCGGGGAGTGTCGCGGATCAGGCGGACCCAGCGTCACCCGTCAGCCGGAGCCACGTAACCCAGCACCCGGAGCCGATGTGTCACGCGTCAGGCGGAACCAACATTTGAGTTGTGGACCCCCGGGACTCGAACCCCGAACCTGCGGATTAAGAGTCTGATGCGAAGGTGCAGGTCACAGCGTTACTATGACCTCTGAGCAGGCAGTTTGCGCTTTGTACTACCCATCATTTCCCATCGTTTCCCGTTCCTTCACGGGGATGAGACGGGGATAGCCCGCCGGAGGACGCTGTCATTTCGATCACACGAACGCTGTTCATCGACGCGGCGTCAGGGCGCAGTCGTGAGGACCTGTTGCTCCCCGGTGGCGACGTTCAGCGTCACGATGTCGACGCGGAAGCCGGGCTCGGGCGGCGGCGCCGTGGCGTAGCGATCGGTGGAGAAGACGAGCATCTGGCCGTCGGCTGACCACGCCTCGTCCCAATCGTTGAACGCGCCGAACGTCGGCTGCTCGGAGTCAGAGAGGTCGGGGTTTGCCCACCAGATGCGGGTGAAGCCGTGGGCGTCGTCGAGCAGGTACGCGACCCGGCCGTTCGCGCCGGGGTATTCCACGCTCGCGGGCAGCGCCGTGATCCCCGCGAGCAGGAATCCCAGTAAGGCAACGGCGAAGAACCTTCTCATTTCGTGCTCCTTTGGGTTTCGGCGGCCGGCTGCGGAG
>DATHVC010000119.1:0-9422 GCA_035461565.1 Actinomycetota bacterium | reverse complement strand
GGGCGAGGATGGTCGCCGCCCGGCGGAGGTCCGGCAGGGCGAGGCGTTCTGCCACGTCGGCGAGCTCGAGACGCCATCGGCGACCCAGGTCGGTCCGCCGCAGCGCCTCCCGGAGCTCGGAGGCGAGCGGACCCACCAAGGGTTCGGTGGCCGCTCGCACGCACGCCTGGGGAGCCAGCCCGGCCGAGGTCGCGACGGCGAGCAGGTCGAGGAAGAGCGGCACCTCCGCGGAAGCGCGGGCCACTCGCCGTCGGGCTCGGCGAGCCAGCGCCAGCTCCGGTCCTCTCCACGCGACCAGCGCGAGCGGCGCCGCGGCCGGCGGTATCGGACCGGCGAGTCCGACGATGCCGACTGTGATCGCGGCCACCAACTTCGCTCCCACCCACTCGTCGGGCGACCATTCGGATTCGGCCGTGGAGCTCAGCATCCGAAGCCGCTCGCGCGGCAGCCGGCGCCCGAGCGGCGAGGCCCCCACTCGTCGGAGCAATCGGGCCGCGATACGGGCACGACTCGGGCGACCGGGCGCCCCCGGAAGCACCGAACGTCCCGCGGCGGCCAGAGCCTGGACGCCGGCCGCCGCCGCGACGGCGGCGAGCCCGGCGCCGATCCAGACGCTCATGAGTCCTCCACCCGGAGCAACCGCCGGATCCACACGAACGCGGCACCTTGCAGGGCGAGCCCGACGGCGATCGCCGATGCCCCCGCCGCGGAGCGGTAGGCCGCCTCCACGTCGCGGCGAGCCACGACCGACAGGAACAGGAAGAACCCCAGCGGCAGCAGCCCGAGGATGGTCGCCGACAGCCGAGCCTGCGCGGTGAGCGAGCGCAACTCGCGGACGGCGTCGCGCCGCGCCCGTAAGGTCCTCGTCAGGTCGTCCAGGGATGCGGCGAGCGTTCCACCCGTCCGTCGGTGCAGCCGCAGGACGCCGGTGACGAGCCGGGCGTCCGCTCCCCCGATGGCCGAGCCGAGATCGCTCAGGACCTCGTCGATCGATACGCCGAGCGATGCCCGGTCGGCGGCCTCGCGCAACAGATCGCCAAGCGGCGCGCCGACCTCGACCGCCGCCACCGCAAGCGACTGCCCGAGGGAACGTCCCGACCGCACCGCCGAGCCGATGGCCGCGACGGCGTCGATCAACTGTGCGTCGACCTCTCGCATCCGGTGCGCGGCACGCCGGCGCTCGAATGCGATCGGCGCGGAGGCGCCCGCGAGCGCGCCCGCGAGCGCCCCGGCTGCCCCGGCCACGAACCATCCGCCCCCGGCACCGATCACCCCCAGGATGCCCGCAAACAGGCGTCCGCCGACCACTCGGACGCCACTGACGCGCTCCGTCCGACTCGGCCGCGGCACGAGCCGCCGATCGGCGTCGCGAGCGTAGGCTGCCCCGAGGAACAGCACGGCCAGCACCACGGCGGCGCCCGCGGCGATCGGATCGATCACGTCGCTTCGGGGTCGAATCGAACCCCGGGCCCGTCCCCGTCCACGCCCGAGGCCAGACATCCCGGTGGCAGCTCGTGTCCGCGCTCGTCGAGCAGCCGAGCGATGGCGGGCTCGTAGCCGCTGGAGACGAAGGCGCCGTCGCGGCCCAGCCGCGGGCGGAAGCCGAACACCTCCGTCACGACCGGGTTCCCCTCGCCGTCGAGCCCCTCGACCGCGGCGATCTGGAACACGACGCGCCGCCCGTCGCGCAGCCTCGCCATGTGGACCACCACGTCGAGTGCCGCGGCCACCTGCGCCCGGATGTGCTCGGCGGGCAGGTCGACGTCCGACATCAGCGCCATCGTCTCGACGCGCCAGAGCAGGTGCCGGGCGGAGTTCGCGTGAGCCGTGGACAACGACCCGTCGTGGCCGGTGTTCATGGCCTGGAGCATGTCGAGTGCCTCGCCGCCTCGGACCTCGCCGACCACGATGCGGTCCGGACGCATGCGGAGCGCGTTCCGGACGAGGTCCCGAACCGTGACCTCCCCTTCACCTTCCACGTTCGCCGGCCGGGCCTCGAGGCCGATCACGTGCGGTTTGGCCAGGCGCAGCTCGGCGGCGTCTTCGATCGTGACGATCCGCTCGCCGTCGGGAACGAAGGACGAGAGGGCGCCCAGCAACGTGGTCTTCCCCGAGCTCGTACCGCCCGAGATCATGAGGTTGGCCCGTCCGCGGACACACGCCGCCAGGAACGACAACATCCGCGGCCCGAGCGTGCCGGTGCGAACGAGCTCGTCCGGCCCGAGCGGCAGCACCGAGAACTTGCGAACGGTGATCACCGGACCGCAGAGCGAAAGGGGCGGCACGATCGCGTGCACCCGCGAACCATCTGGAAGTCGCGCGTCCACCCAAGGTGACGAACCATCGACCCGAAGGCCCAAGGGCGCCACGATGCGCTCGATCAGGTGGTAGACCGCCTCCTCCCCCTCAAACAGACGATCGGCCACCCTCCCGATCCGCCCCTTCCGCTCCACGTACACGTCGTCGGGACCGTTCACCATCACTTCGGTGACGTCGGGGTCCTTCAGCAGGAACTCGATCGGCCCCATCCCGACGACCGCATCCGAAACCTCGTTGACCAGCCGCGCGAGCGCGCTCTGCGGGAGGATGTGCCCTTGCTCCCGCAGCACGGCGAGGGCCTCGTCTCGCACGCGCAGGCGACGTTCCGCGCGAGACACCCCGGCGAGCTCGCCGGCGTCCACGCGCCGCAGCAGGCGCTCATGCAGACCGCGGCGCACCTCGACGATCGTGGAGGCCCCGTTCACCACTCCTCCATCACCCGGCGGGCCAGCCGGTCGATAGCTCGGCCTACCCGCCCACGCATCGGGAGCAGCCGGCCGTGGTCCTGAGCCGTCGGGACCGCGCGGTCCGAAGGGATCACGGCGACGGGTGAGGAGCCGAACACCGGCTCGATGTCGTTCGGGGTGATCTCTGCCCGACGAGCTCGATTGACCACGAAGCTGCATCGCTCTTCGATCCCGGTGCCGACGAGGAGCCGCTTCGCGTCGCGAAACGACATGACGTCGAGTCCGATGACCATGACGACGCAGTCGGCGGCGTCGAGGGCCGCCCTGGTGACCTGGCCGAAGCCACGTGGAAGGTGGAGCACCACCACCTCACACGCCTGCCGCACGGCCGAGACCACGGCGCGAACCTGATCCGCCCGGTCCTCGATCCGCATCCCTTCGTCCGGCGCCAGCAACACCCCGAACCCCTGCGGATGCGGCCACACGACCTCCTCCACGTGACGAGGGGAGACCTCGTCCCCGAGAGGGAGGAGATCCGCGATGGTGCGGTGCTTCTCGTCCGCCGGAACACCGAGCGCTGCCGCGGCGTCGGCGAACGCGAGGTCGAGATCCACCAGCACGCATCGACGGCCGCGGCGCGCAAGCGCCGCAGCCAGGTGAGTCGTCACGAACGTCGCGCCGACCCCTCCCCGGGCGCCGCACACCGCCACGACGTGGCCGGGAGACCCCACCCCCTGCGCAGCAGGCGGACGAAGGTGCGCAGTCGCTTCCCCCAGGGCCTCTCGCTCGGCGGGCCACAGGAAGAAGCCCGACGCTCCGGCGCGGATGGCACGGCGAAGCGAGGCCACCGATTGTGTCGTGTCGAGGGTCAGCAGGGCGCTGCCGTTCAGCTCCGCACGAGACGGCACGAGTGAAGGTGCAGCGAGGATGGCGTCCGGCGCGAGCTGCCGGATGGCCTCGACGAGCTGGCGTCCGTCCGAAGCGGTCCCCACGACGCGCGCTGCCCCACTGCGGTCGAGGAAGTGCACGACCTCCTCGGCGATCTCGGGCTGCTCGAGAGCCAACACGACCCTTGCGACCTCCTCCATCCGCGCTCCGTCTCTCCGAGGGGGAGCACCGACGTTCCAGGCAAGCCGGGGGAATCGAGGGAGAGGTCGTCGCGACCGTTTCGGCCGCGGGTTCGCAGCCTACGGTCGAGCCCACTCGGGGACAATCGCCAGGGCGGCCCATTCTGGACCTGGACGATGCGGACGGCCCTCGGGGATGGTCAGATCGCCCGTCCGGGGTGGCGCGCGGGGGCGCAAGGGGATATCGGGACGAGGAGGCAGCGATGGCGCAGGTCGAGATCCGCAGGTTCGAGGAGCCGGACGAGTCGCGGACGTTCGAGTTCGGCTCGTTCGCGCTCCTCACGAACGGGGGTGTGACGGTCGGGCGGGCGAGCTACGAACCCGGATGGGTGTGGAGCGAACACGTCGGCAAGGCCGCCGGCGAGTCCCTGTGCCAGGTCGAACACGTCGGCCTCGTCGTCTCCGGACGCGCCGCCGTGAAGATGGCCGACGGCTCCGAACACCAGCTCACGCCGGGCGATCTCTTCTACGTCGCTCCAGGCCACGATTCGTGGGTGATCGGCGACGAGCCGTACGTATCGCTCCACTTCCTCGGCGCGAGGGACTACGCCAAGGAGTGACCGGCTCGGCGTAGGCCGAACATCCCACTTGAGGGAACGGCGAGCCCCGCCTGCAATCGCGGCACGGCCCACCCGGCCGCCGAACCGACCCGTCCGTGCCCGCGGAGAGGAGAGGTCGCCGTGCCCTTTGCCCCTGAGACCGAGCTCGTCGTCAAACAGGTCGGTGACGAGGATTGGGAGGTGCGGTCCGTGCTCCGGTATTCGGGCACCCGCGACTCGTTCGAGGTTCCGGTGGGCCAGACCACGGATTTCGCCTCGGTCCCCCGCCCGTTCGTGTGGTTCCTGCCCCGCTACGGCAGCTACACGTTGGCGGCCATCCTGCACGACTACCTGTGGCGCGAGCTCGCGGCCAAGAGCGAGATGAAGTGGGTGGACGCGGACGGCATCTTCCGGCGAGCCATGCGCGAGCTCCACGTGCCGTTCCTGCGCCGGTGGATCATGTGGTCGGCCGTACGGTGGGCGGCCCTGTTCAAGCCGCAGGGACGGAAGGGCTGGCTCGGCGAATCGTGGCGCGTCCTCGTGTTCACGCTCCTGGCCCTGCCGTTCGCGATCGTGCCCGGCCTGGTCATCCTTCTGGCGCTGCTGGCCTTCTACGTGCTCGAGCTCTTCGTGTGGGTGTTCATCGAGATCGCCGCCACGGTTCGCGCCCGCCTGACGAAAGCGCCGCCTCGGAAGGAGGTCGTGATGCCGCAGCTCGACCTCAGCACCGCGGGGAAGGCTCCGGCGGTCACGACCCCCGCCCCTGAATAGCCGGTCGCCGCTCAGCCCGGGCGGCGCGCTTCGTCCAGTCGGTGACGATCGTCGAGGTCGTCCGGGATGGTGTCCGGAACGACGACCTTCGGGTGGGCCTGCCGGCGACGTGTGAGCGTGATCCCCAGGCCGAGGCCGGCAACGGCGGCGAGGACGGCTACCCACCAGGTGACCGACGTCTCGATCACTCGCGTCTCGACCGATCCGATCGCGGGGCCGGGCAATGGTTCGACGACCGGAGGAGCCGGGCGCGACAGTCCCCAGAGCCCCGCGAGCTGGTCGATCTCGGCATTCGCCTTCTCCAGGGCACGCTCCGAGCGCCGGAGCTGGAACTCGAAGCGGGAGCTTCGGGCCGCGACGCGGTCCAGTCGCTCAAGGAGCTGTCCCTCGAACGGGGTGTGGACGATGCGGACACGCCCCCAGGCGAGCCAGCCGATCGTGGAGTGGGTGCAGGGATCGTCGCAGAACCCGACGGAGTAGTCGCCGGAGGGAACGTCCGGCACGGTGAACGTGAGCGTCGCGACCCCATAGGGGTATCCGTCCCCGTCGGTCACGGGACCGGAGACCGAGACCGTGCCGAGGCGGATCGCTCCCGTCGGGATCGACGGAGGGTCGATCATCGCGAAGGATTCGCCGCGGCTGTCGGTGAGGAGGTACGCGTAGTAGCGACGACCGTCCAGCGGTCCACTTCCCTCGAGCTCCTCGGCGAAGAACCGGGTTCGGGTGGAAACCTCATCTCCGACGATGTGAGCCCCTCGGATGATCATGGCGTCCCATCCACCCCCTCGGGCGGATGCCGGACTCAGCACGGGAACAAGCAGCACGAGCAACAACGCACCCCGACGAGCTCGCATCGGAACCTCCTCGGCCTCTCACCCCACTCGACTGGGGTGAATCGCCCGAGGTTCCACGGGAGTGTCGGACCCCCGGGCTACGATCGCGGCGTGGGCACGGTCATCGATCTGGCGGCCTGGCGGGAGGCTCGGGAGCGCAACCCCGTGGTGCGCCTGGAGCGGGCTATCGCGCGCCTGGAGGCACGCCTGGAGCGTGGGACCGGGCGGATCGGCCCCCGCGTGGAGGCCGAGCTCCTGGCCATCACCACCGCCATGGGCGCCGGGCGCAGCGAGGAGGCCGCCGAACGCGCCGAACGGCTGGCCGAGCGCCTCGAGCACCCCTCGGCCCGCCTCTCGAGCTGACCGACTCCTCGGAACCAACCGCCCTCCCGGCCGGTCAACTCCGGCGGACGACAACGGAACCCCCAGGCACGAGGACCAGGGCTAGGCTTGGTTGTCCGGCCGGAGCGAGAGGACGTCGGTGCAGGACCCGGACCCGCGAACGTTGGCGCGCGCCCGCCAGGGCGACCTCGGCGCGTTCGAGGAGCTCGTGCGGTTGTACCAGGCCGACGTGTGGCGGTTCGCGCGGCACTTCACCCGGGACCACACGCTGGCCGACGACGTCACCCAGGAGGCATTCCTGCGGGCCTTCCGGTTCCTCGGCTCGTTCCGCGGGGACGCCAAGTTCACGAGCTGGTTGTTCCGGATCGCCCGCAACTGCGCCATGGACGCCATCCGGGCCCGGACCGTCCATCTGGAGAAGGAGCCCCCGCCCCCGGTCGCGGCGGCCGACCCCCAGGCACGGCTCGAGCTCCACACCGCGCTCGACGCCGTTTCGGACGAACATCGCGAGCCGTTCCTGCTGATCGAGGTGTTCGGGCTGTCGTACCAGGAGGCCGCCGACGTGCTCGGGGTCCGCGTCGGCACGGTGAAGAGCCGGATGCACCGCGCCCGCAAGGCCATGATGGGCGCCCTGGCCGTCGAGGAGGACGCCGGTGGATCATGAGCAGGCCGAGCGCCTGATCTCCGAGCGCCTGGACGGCGAGCGCCTCTCCACTCGCCAGACCGTCGCGCTCGAGCGCCACCTCGAGGCCTGCGCCGAGTGCCGGGCGTTCGAACGCGGTGCCTGGCGTCTGCGTGAGTCCGCCCGGTTCGAGGTCGTTCCGGCCGTCCCCGACCTGGTCGAGCCGATCATGGCCGCGGTCGAGGCCGAGTCGAGCCGGCCCCGCCCCGGCCTCCGCGTCGCCCGACCGATGCGCCTCCCCCGGCGGCGCGTGTTGCCGCGTCTCGCGCCGGTGATCGCCGCCGGGCTCGCCGGGCTGTTGGTGGGGAGCCTGGTGGTTGGCGGGCCGTGGTCCGACGACGAGGCTCCCCCGGGGCGAGCGGCGCTCGCCGCCGAGGACGTCTCGCGCGGCGTGGCCGCGGCGGCCGGGGGGTTCACCGCGTACCACGCCGAGTTCACGATCACGGAGCGCAACCTGTCCGACGAGGTCCGCGAACGCGAGCTCTCGATGCGCGTGTGGTTCCGCGCGCCCGAACGGTTCCGTCTCGACGTCGAGGACCTCACGAACTACCGCTCGCCGGCCACGCCGACCGACCTTGGCCTGATCGTGGACCGCGACCGCTGGTACACGTCGGGTCCGGCCCCGTGCCCTTCGGCGACGTGCCCGCAGCGCGAGACCTCGGTTCGCAACCGCGTCCCGTTCTCCTCGGCCGCGCCGGCGCCCACCGACCTCGTGCTGCCGCTCGCCGCCCTGGCCGAACCCGACGTGATGGACGTGGTCGGCTCGGGCACGGTGCTCGGCCGGGACGCCGTGGTCGTCGATCTCCCGTTCGAGCGCAGCGCGTCGTTGTTCCCGTTCCTGTCGCTCGGCGGCGAGTGGCGGCCGTTCTTCCCGCAGGATCGGGTGCGGATCTGGCTCGACGCCCAGAGCTGGTTCCCGCTGCGGTGGCGGGTCTTCCCGGCGTCCGGGCGCGAACGCGCGGCCTGGGCATTGCGGTTCGGCCTGCCGAGCGAGCCCGCCGGCACGGCCGTGTTCGAGGTCGAGGCGCGGTCGGTCGAGCTCTCGCCGCCGCCGGCCGGCGTGTTCGAGATCCCCTCGACCCGGCGGACCGAGGACCAGGGCGCCCGCCCGGTGCGGCTCGAGGAGGTCCGCTCCGTCACGGGATTCGAGCCGGTGGCCCCCGCCGAGGTCGACGGGCTCGAGCTGTACCGGGTGGTGATCCCCGAGTCCTCCGACGCGGGCGCGGCCATCGTGACCTACGCCGACGGGTTGTCGTTCCTGAAGCTCGGCGAGACGCGGTCGTGGACGGCGGCCGCGCCGTTCGGAGCGGTGGGCCTCCAGGCCGAGGAGGTGGCCCTGCCCGGCGGCGGCCTCGCCTATTACGAGCCGGCCACCCCGCGGCTCGGGCGCCGCCTGTCGATCCACGCCGCCGGAACCGACCTCTACCTCGAGTCCAACCTGCCGCGGGAACGACTCCTGGAGGTCGCGGCGTCGCTCCCAGTGGTCGGCCTGCCGATGCCCGACGAGTGGCGGGTGCGCGAGGTCGGAGGCGTCGTCGTCGAACGCGTGACGCTCGAAGAGGCGGCGGACGCGGTCCCGTTCGAGCTCGCACTCCCCGGGTCGCTCCCACCGGGCGTCGCGTCCACCAGCGTCGAGCTCGTCCGGGCCGGCCGCTCGACCGGGGTCACCGTGTATTACCGCGACGTCTCGGCCTCGACCGGCGGGACCCTGCGGCTGCATCTGGAGGCCGCCGCGAGCCTTCCCCCCGCGAGCGCGGCCGAACAATCGACGCTCGAGGTGGACGGGGCTCCGGGCCGCTGGACCGAGTCGCGGTCCCGGCTCGAATGGGTTCGGGACGGTGTCTACGCCTCGCTCGACGGGCCCGGGTTCGAACTCGAGGAGCTCCTGGCGATCGCGGCGTCGATGGACGGCGTCCGATGAGGCGGGCCGGCGCGGTCGCCGGAGCGGCGCTGGCCGGGTTCGCCGCCGGAGCGGTGATCACGCTGGCCCTCCAGGGAACGGCGGTGATCCCCGAGACCCGCCCGGGCGCCACCCCAACTCCCGCCCCGTCCCCGTTCGGCCTGACCGAGGAACGCCCGGACACGTTCCTGGCCTGGACCCCCGGCGGGCTGCCGGCCGGGTTCGCCGCCGAGATCGCCGAGGTCCGTTCGATCCGTCGAGCGGTCGTGGTGGCGAGCGACAACACGTGGCTGACCCGGTCCTTCGACGACGACGGCGTCGTGGTGGACGACCCGCCGCGCACGTTCTCGATCCCGCTCGAGGTGGCGGCGGTGGACCCGCAGGAGTACGCGCCGTTCCTGCCCCCCGCGGATCGCTCGGTGACGGTCGCGCTCGCGGAGGGCCAGGGCGTGCTCGGCGAGTCGAGCGCCAAGCTCCGCGGGCTCGGCCCGGGCGCGACGCT
>DATHVC010000118.1:0-10547 GCA_035461565.1 Actinomycetota bacterium | reverse complement strand
TCCGCGGTGACGCCGACCTGGGATCGCGCGCGAGCTCCACTTCACCGTGAAGACGGTCGAGAGCCACGTGACCGGAGGTGCTGCGCACGCAGCAGCTCACGAACCGTCACGAGCTGAGCCGGTGGGCCTGGGCAGACGCCTTGTCTGAGCGGAACGTCGCGTCACGGTCCTCCGACGAGGTCCGGCGGGCGCTCGCGGCGAGCGGGTTCCTGGATCCGCGAGGAGAAGCCGAGGAGCTCCTGGCCGCGGCGGACCACGGCGCCCGCCCGCTCCAGGACCTGGTCGCCCGGCGGCGGCGAGGGGAACCGCTGGCTTGGATCACCGGATCGGTGATGTTCGGCGGCGTCCGCGTCGCGGTCGATCCCGGCGTCTTCGTCCCGAGGCCGCACACGCAGGCCCTGGCCCGGCGGGCCTCCCGGCTCCTTCCCGAGCGGGGGATCGCCGTCGACCTCTGCACGGGCAGCGGGGCCGTCGCCGCCGTGCTGGCCGTGGCCCGACCGGCGGCCGAGGTGCTCGCCACCGATCTGGACCCCGCGGCCGTGGCGTGTGCCCGTCGGAACGGAGTTCGGGCCCTTCAGGGCGATCTCGACGAGCCCCTTCCTCGATCGATGGTCGGCCGGGTAGATGTGTTGACCGCCGTCGCGCCCTACGTCCCGACGGAGGAGCTCCATCTCCTGCCGCGTGACGTGATCGCCCACGAGCCGCGTCGCGCGCTGGACGGCGGTCCCGGTGGCACGGAGGTCCTTTCTCGGGCGGCCGAGGCCGCGGCGCGCTGGCTGCGTCCCGGCGGGGTCGTCCTTCTCGAGATCGGCGGCGATCAGGCTCGGGAGATGACCGCGGCGCTGACGGATGCCGGGCTCTCGGGCATCCGCGTGCATCGAGATCGCGACGGCCGAGACCGATCGATCCAGGCGCGGCGGCCGCGGCGCGCGCCGACCCATCGCACGGGCCGTGTTGAGCCGTCGTGACCTCCCTGCTGATCGGGCTCGGCGTCGCGGCGGGGATCTGGCTCCTGGCCGTCCTCGCGCTCCTCGCGTTCGGCCGCCGGGTGGCCGCGAAGGAGCTCGCTACGCTCGTGCCGAACCTCGTCGTGCTGTTCAGGGGCCTGATCCGCGACCGCCGCGTCCCGAGAAGGTCCAAGGTCTGGCTCTGGGTCGCCATCGCGTGGATCGCCTCGCCCGTGGACCTGATCCCCGAGTTCGTGCCGGTGCTGGGGGCGCTCGACGACGCGATCGTCGCCCTCCTCGCGCTCCGGCACCTCCTTCGGCACGCCGACCCGGCAGTCGTCGCCGACTACTGGCGCGGCGACCCGGCTACGCTCGAGTGGATCCTCGGGCGGCCCGCCCGCGGTCGAGGATGAAGGCGGCCGGGTGCTGGCTCACCCGCGCCGCAGCAGGGCCGGGCACGCTCGACGGCGCCCCGAGCGGGGGTTTTGAGAACGCCTTACTCGCTCGGCTCGACCAGCTTCCAGGCGTTCTGCCAGGTGCCGCCCTGCATGTTCAGCCAGATGTTGAGGACGGCCATCGCCTCGAGGATCCGCGCCGAGTCGAGCGGTCCGGCGTCGACGGGGTTCATGCCCATCGAGCTCGCCAACTCCGACACGGTCTTGCGAGCCACCTCGTCGTCCCCGGCGATGAACACATCCACGGGCATGCCGTCCACCTGCGGATCGGCCTGGCGAGCGGCGAACACCGTGTTGAACGCCTTCACCACGCGAGCCTGCGGTACTCGCTTCTGGATCATCTCGGCGTTCGAGGTGCCGTCGACGACCGACCCCGGCGTGTCGCCCATGCGGTTCGTCACGTCGATCAGGATCTTGCCCTCGAGCGCCTCCCGGATCTCGTCGAGGATCCCGGCGAGCGAGTCGAAGTAGACGGCGGGGATCACCACATCGCCTGCCCGGGCCGCCTCCCGGTTCGATCCGACGGCCGTCCCGCCGACCTCGTCGGCGATGGCCTTCGCCTCCTCTGCCGAGGTCGAGGTGATCGTGACGGCGTGACCGGCCTTGGCCAGCGAACGCGCCAGGGCGCCGCCCACGTTCCCGGTTCCGATGATCGCGACGTCCATCCGAGCCTCGCTTCGGTCGGGACGTCAGGTTCGAACGGATGCTCGCCGCGAACCATTCCCGTGGAGGGCTGCGCGAAACGAGAGCCGCCGAGGGTCTCGAGCGACGCGAACCCGTGGAGCGCCGCCCATGGCCGAATAGATTGGCTGACGTCAACCCTGGGCGAGTCGGCTCAGCGGCGAGACGCGCGGGGCTCGCCCCACTCCCGGATGTACTCGACGAACGGGACGAAACCACGCGTGGCGTTCTCGACTCGGGCGATAATCCCGTCCGCGGTCTCGATCGGGAGCTGGTACCCCTCGCTGGCCGGGGCGACCGTGGGGCCGAGCTCGAGGAGCTGGACGGCGCCGCGGGAGGCCACGTGCATCCGGATCCGGCCCTCCGGCAGTCGCTCGCTCACGAAGGGGGTGGCCCCCTTCAGCCGCGCGGCGGCGACCTTCCAGGCGAGCTCGCCGTGTTCGGCGCGGAGCCGGCGGGCGTGCCAGCGCCGCCGAAGGGTTCGCGCCGGTACGAGCGTTCCGATCTGCATCGATGTCTCCTCGAACGGCTCTCGTTCGTCGTATCTGTGCTCGGACGGACCCGGGGACGGCTTGAGCGCCGCCGAACCGCCGGCCGCGTCGAACCGAACGCCGGGACGTCCGTGCCCATGGCTATCATTCGACACCCGAGGGGGGGCGATGGCGAGGACCCGGGTGAGCTCGTGTGAAGCGGCCCAGGGGCCGCGTGGAGGAGTCGGCGAGGGGGCTACCCGCCCCTCGGCTCGACGGTCACGCTGAGCTCGGCCCCGCCGGAGATCGTCACGCGGTCGCGTTCGAGCACCCGGTCGCTGATCGTCGCCCCGGCGTCGGACGGAACGAGCCGCACCGATCGGAGCCCGCTCGCGACCTCGACGTCGATCAGCCCGGGTTCCGGATACGGCTCGGGCCGAAGGCCCCCGTAGTAGTGGGCCAGGATGTCGGCGGCCGCCATCCCTCGTAGTGCCTTGCCGTAGGCGCCCCACTGGACCATGCCGACGCCGTGCCCCCATCCGCGGCCGGTCATCACCACGGTGCCGCGTTCGGTGGTCAGGTCCATCCACCGCGACGGAACGGTGACGGGCAGCGGGGTGCCCCGGCTACTCGGTCCTGGATACCGGTGCGGCATGAGACACGGCGCCCACGTGTTCACCGCGTCGCGGAACGTGGACAGCTCCATGGATCGCGTCACGCGGCCGCCCGAGACCTCGACGGTGGAGCCCTCGAGCGTCACCGTGGTGATCGAACGTCGGGCCGGCCACTGCCCGGCGGCGCCGAGGAACCGCCCCAGGTCCTCGAACGGCACCCGAGCCGTCCAGCGGGAGGTGGGCGACGCGCCGTCGTCCTCCTCCGGCACCGGCCGAAGGTAGGGGAGCGGCGCGCTGCCGAACACCTCGTCGTTGCCGAGCGTGGACCCGTTCGAGGTCGAGAAATACACGGTGTCGGCCGGCCGGCCCTCGAACAGCAGCACCTGCCCGGCGGTGTGCCGGACCGCCCGGTACCAGCGCCGCACCTCCGGAGTCCTCGGCACCGGGATCCCGCGATAGACCTGGCACGCCGTCGTGGCGCAGATCGTCTGGTCCGGAGTTCCACCTTCGGGGCCGTTCCAGCCGATCCGCGCGAGTGCGTAGCTGCGTGCCGCCACGGCCTGCGCCTCGAGCGCGGCTCGAGGCCACGACGGCGGGACCTCGGCGATCCCCTCCAGGTACCGCTCGAACGGCACCGTCACCATCAGCGAAAGGGAGCCGTCGTCCGCGCGCTCGACGGTCACGTCGCCGGGGTAGCGGGCCAGAAGCCGCCGCGGTTCGGCGTCCACGCAACGCGAGCCGGTCGGCGGATACGACCCTCGGACGAGGAACGAGCCACCGTCGGGCGGCGCAGCGCGCACCGAGGTCTGCCCGGGCTGGACCACGGCGTCCGACGGCGACGGCGAGGGGGAGGCGGGCGCGTCCCGTTCATCGGCGGGAGGCGAGCTCGTGCACGCCGTCAGGATCACGATCGCGACGCCGGCCAGGCGGCGGAGCGACGCCGATGCACGGGGGGGCATCACGACGCGACCGTACCAGCCCGGTCGAACCGGCTGATTCGACAGGCCCGGCGGCGGGCGACTACCGTCCGGGTCTTTGCGGGAAGGGGGAGCGATGCCGCGGTACCTGTGGCGAGGTTCGTACACGACGCAGGGCATCCGTGGGCTCCTGGCCGAGGGCGGGACGAGCCGCCGCGAGACGATCGAACGCCTCACCGTGGACGAGCTCGGCGGCATCGTCGAGGCGTTTTACTTCGCGTTCGGCGATCGCGATGTTGTGGTCATCGCCGAGGTCCCCGATCCCACCACCGCGGCGGCGATCACCATGGCCATCCGCGCCTCGGGCGCCGTGGACGTCGAGACGACGGTCCTGCTCACCCCCGAGGAGATGGACGTCGCCGCCGAGAAGGCGACCGCGGTCTCCTACCGCCCGCCGGGCGGCTGAGCTGCCGAGCCGAGCCAACGAGGACACCACGGTCGACCGGCCTTCGTAGGACGGCCGACCGAGCGCTGTAGGCAGGACGAGGGGCTGCCCGCGCCGCCCTCGACGCTCGATACTTCGAACGCGTTGCCCGCACGGGAGGTGCATGGTGAGCGGCTCGTATCCGTTGCAGCAGGTCTCGACCTCGGGGACGGTGGTAAAGGTGCCCGGCGGCGAGGTGGATCCCACCCACGTCGCCCGGCAGCTGGCCCCGATCTCCGCGGCGCTGTCCCGGGTCCTGGAAGAGGACCGCGACGGCTACCTGCAGCAGATCGAGGTGGCGCTCTCGATCACCGCCAACGGGGACATCGCCTTCATCAAGTCCGGCGGCGAGGCCGCCCTCAAGCTCACGATCGCCCGGCAGCGCGAGATCCGCATCCCGTGAAGCTCCCCTCGGGGGCTCCGTTCGGGCGTCCGCGCTCACTCCTCGAGCCCCCGCACCCGCGAGGGTTCAGAACGGCTCGTGCGGCGGGACCGCCGCCGGGTCCACTCGCTGGGCCGTCGAGACGTATCCGGCCAGCGCGGTGATCGTCAGCGCCAGGAGCACGGGGATCCCGAGCGAGACCCGGAGGCCGGCGACCCCCGTACCGAGCCCGATCGCCGCTGGCCCGAGGATCGAGCCCACGTAGCTCATCGTCACCACCCAGCCGAGCTCGTCCCGCCGCTCGTCCGATCCGAGGTGCCCGGCGGCGCTGAACGCGAGCGGCACGACGGGGGCGAGGCCCAGTCCGAGCACCACGAAGCCGGCCGCGGCCGCCCAGGGGTTCGACCCCAGCAGGCCGAGCGTGAGCGCCACGGCCGCCACGAGCCCACCCGCCCGAACCACCCGCACGGGTCCGAACGCCGCCGAGAGCCGGTCGCCGAGCAGGCGCGACGTCGTCATCCCGAACGCGAAGGCCGCCACCCCCGCCGCCGCCACGGCGGGGCTGGTCCCGAGCTCGTCGGTCAGGTAAACCGCGCCCCAGTCGTAGATCGCCCCCTCGGCCAGGAACGCGGCGAACCCGACGGCACCGAGGGCGAGGACCCGCCCGGCCAGCCCGGCCCGCCATCCCGGCCGCGGCGGCTCGGCCGCAGCGTCGGCAGCCATCGGGAGATCTCGCGGGCCGAGAAGGCCGCGCAGGAGCGGAACGCTCGAGAGCACGATCACCCCGGCCACCACGGCGAAGTGCCCGAGGGGTGGGACGTCGAGCGCGGCGGCCACGACCGCACCCCCGGCGCCCGCCAGCATGCCGGCGCTCCACAAGCCGTGGAGCCCCGACAGGATCGGCCGACCGATGCGGCGTTCGACGCCGACGCCGTTCGCGTTCATGGCCACGTCGAGCAGCCCCGCGACGAGGCCCAGCGCGGCCAGCGAGAGCGCCAGGGCGGGCAGGTTCCGGGAGACGGCCGGTCCCACCAGGGCCGCCCCCAGCAGCGGCGTCCCCGCGCGGATCACCGCCCGGCTGCCGAAGCGCCGGACGGGCCACCCGGCCAGCCGGGTCCCCGCGAAGGTCCCCGCGGCGAACCCCACCAGGGCCGCCCCCAACGCGGCGGCCGACAAGTCCGCCTGGTCCTTGACCGCCGGCAGCCGTGGTCCGAGCGAGCCCGCCACCAACGCGTGCAGCGCGAACGTCGCGGCGACGCTCAGCCGGGCCCGGCCGAGGCGCGTCCGAGGCGGCGCGAAGGAGGGCACCGGTCCATCTTGCGGGCGGCCGACGGGCGCCGACCACCGTTCGGATATCGCGTCACCCGCGGGGAGCCAGAACTCGACGGCGGGTCCTTCGGCCCTCAAACGCCGCTGCGCGGCTCGGATTAGGGTGGGTCGCGATGGTGTCCGCGCTGCCGTTGCTCCGGATCGACCTCGCGCCGGCCGCCGAGGCCCTGGGCCGGGTGGGCCGGCGGCTGGTCGAGGCGCTCCGGGCGGTGCGGGACCCCATGGTCCCCGTCCCGGGCCTGGACTGGACGCTCGGCGAGCTGACGGCCCACCTGGCGGCTCGAACCGCCGCTTTCGCGGGCTACCTGGACGGCTCGGTCACGCCCGAAGGGGAGATCGCCGACCTCGCGTCGCTGAACGCCCGCCAGATCGAGGAGAGCCGGGAGGTGCCGTTCGAGACCCAGGTCGAGCTCGTCGCGGCCAGCGTCGCGGCCTTCGTGGAGACCACCAAGGGGCGCCTGGGCGGTGATCCCTACCCGTGGCACTCCTCCCTCGTGCTCGATGTGGCCACCGGGACGGGCATCGCCCTGGCAGAGCTGCTCGTGCACGGCCACGATGTCGGGCGAGCGACCCGCCGTCCATGGCCGATCGACGCCGACGACGCCCGGACCGCCCTGAAGGCCTCGATCGTCCTGGCGCCGCAGTACCTGGATCGGTCGGCGGCGCGGGGGAAAGAGGTGACGTTCCGCCTTTCCGTTCGAGGCCTCGCTCCGGTGCGGCTGCGAATCGCCGACGACGCGCTCGAGGTGCTTCCGCCGGGCACGCCGGCCGACGCCACGATCCTGGCTCGTCCCGTTCCGCTGCTCCTGGTTTCGTTCGGACGCCTGTCGAGGTGGCGGGCGTTCGCGAGCGGCGGGGTCCTGCCCTGGGGCCGGAAACCCTGGCTGGCCGCGACGTTCGACCGTTACTTCCGTTCCCCCTGACGGGTACGCTTCCGCGGATGCCCGAGCCGGTCCTTCGAGCGAGTGGCCTCCGGAAGACCTTCGGCGATCGCGTCGCCGTCGACGACGTCGGCTTCCACATCGGCGTGGGAGAGACGTACGGTTTGCTCGGGCCGAACGGCGCCGGCAAGACCACCACGATCTCCATGGTGTGCGGGCTGCTCGAACGCGACGCCGGAGACGTGGTCGTGGACGGCAGCCGTGTCGCCACCGACACGACCGATGGGCGCGAGGCCATCGGGTACGTCCCTCAGGAGCTCGCGATCTATCCCGACCTCACCGGGCGTGAGAACCTGCGGTTCTTCGCGCGGCTGTACGGGATCGCCGGGGATGAGCTCGACCGGCGAGTGGCCGAGATCCTCGAGGTGGTGGATCTCACCGAACGCGCCGACGACCGCGCCTCGGAGTACTCCGGCGGGATGAAGCGGCGGCTGAACATCGCGCTCGGGCTGCTGAACCGGCCGAAGTTGCTCGTTCTGGACGAACCGACGGTCGGCGTCGACCCGCAGAGCCGACACGCCATCCTGGCCAGCGTCGAGCGGTTCCGCGAACAGGGCATGGCGGTCCTCTACACGACGCACTACATGGAGGAGGCCGAGCGGCTGTGTGACCGGGTCGGGATCATCGACGAAGGCAAGCTCATGGCCGAGGGGACGCGGCGGGAGCTCGTGGCGCTCGTCGGCCAGGAGGACCGCGTGTCCCTCCAGGCCAGCGGCGACCTGGGCGGGGCCAAGGCGGCCGTGTCGCGTCTGGAGGCCGTGGTCGACGCCTCGCGGCGGGAGGAGGGGCTCGACCTGGTCGTCCACGGCGCCAGGACCGCCCTGCCGCAGATCCTCATGACCGCGGCGGAGGCCGGTGCCGACGTGACGACGGTGGAGGTCGCCGAGCCCAACCTCGAGGCCGTGTTCCTCCACCTGACCGGCAAGGCGCTTCGCGACTGAGGGGCGTGGACGTGCGGCAGGCGCTCGCGATCGCCGCGAAGGACCTGCGGCTCCGGATCCGGGACCGGTCGGCGTTCATCATCGGGTTCCTGGTCCCGTTCGGCCTGGCGGGCATCTTCAGCCTGACCCTGGCCGACGTGGACGAGGAGGAGGACCTCCGCGTCTCCTACACCGTCGTCGATCTCGACGGCGGGCACCTTGCGGCAGCGTTCAAAGGGGTCCTCGGGTCCCTGGACTTCGTCGAGCTCCAGGAGGCCTCGTCGGCCGTCGAGGCCGAACGCGCGGCCGAGGAGGGCGAGGTCGACGCGGCGTTCGTGCTGCCGGAGGGCTTCTCCGATTCGGTCGCCGCAGGGGGTGGCGGCGAGATCGAGGTGTTGCTCGACCCGCGGAGCGACATCGGCGGGCTGGTGGCGCGGTCGTTGGCGCGGTCGTTCGCGAGCGACCTCGACGCGGTGACGCTTTCGGTGGCGACGGCGCTGGCGTCGGGCGCGCCGACGCAGGACGCCGCGGCGCTCGCCGAACGCGCGGAGGCGCTCCCGCCTGCCGCCCGGCTGGACCGGGACACGGCCGAGTCGCGGACCCTCTCGACCACGGGGTTCTTCGCCATCGGCATGGCGGTGTTCTTCGTCTTCTTCACGGTCGAGTTCGGCGTGCGCAGCCTGCTCGACGAGCGGCAGGAAGGCACGCTGGCCCGGCTCCTCGTCGCGCCGCTGCGACCGGCGTGGATCGTCGCCGGCAAGGTCGTGTCGGGGTTCGTTGTCGGTGTCGTGAGCATGGGTGCGCTCGTGATCGCCACCAACGTGCTGCTCGGCGCGGAATGGGGCGACCCCGTCGGCGTGGCCCTGTTGGTGGTGTTCGGCGTGGCCTCCGCGGTCGCCGTGACCGCGCTCGTGGCCACCCTGGCGAAGACGCCGCAACAGGCCGGCGGCTACACCTCCCTGGTCACCGTGGTGCTCGGACTGGTCGGTGGGACGTTCTTCCCGATCTCGCAGGCCTCGTTCCTCGGCACGGTCAGCCTGCTGGCGCCCCAGCAGTGGATGATGCGCGGTTTCCTGCGCGTCGCGAGCGGCGGCGAGGTGGTCGACGTCGTTCCCTCGCTGCTCGCGCTCGCGGCGTTCGTCGTCGTGACGGGGTCGGTGGCGGTCGTTCGGGCTCGGAGCTTGATGGCGCGATGAAGGCCTTCACGATCGGGTGGCTGAACCTGCGGCGGCTCTTCCGCGACCGGGTCGGGTTGTTCTTCATCGTCGGGTTCCCGTTCCTGATCATCCTGGCCATCGGAGCCGTGTTCGGCTCGGGGTTCACACCCGTGGTGGGAGTGGTCTCGGGGGGTGGCGAGCTCGGCGGCGACCTGGTTCGACGGCTCGAGGGGACCGACGGGATCGAGATCCGGACCTTCGAGGACCGGGACGCGCTGACCACGGCGGTCGAGCGTGGGGAGGCCGAGGCCGGGCTGATCGTGCCCGAGGACTACGACGATCGCGTTCGGTCGGGCGCCACGGCGGACCTGCCGTTCGTTTCGCGCCCCGCGGGAGCGGGAGCCCAGGTCGCGCTCACCGTCGAGGCCGCCTTGGCGGAACAGTCGGCGGCGCTGCGGGCGGCGCGGCTCGTCGAGACCGAGGGCCTCGCGTCATTCGACCAGGCGCTGCGCCGGGCGCGCGAGCTCGCGCCGGAGGCGCCGCGCGTCCGGGTCCGGGAATCCGTGGCCGGGGGAGAGGGGCCGCCGGGGGACTTCGACTTCGGCGCCGCTCAGCAGCTCGTGTTGTTCGTGTTCGTGATCTCGCTGTCGGCCTCGTCGATGTTGATCGAGTCGCGGCGGCTCGGCGTCTCCCGGCGGATGCTCGCCTCGCCCACGACCGCCGGGTCGATCCTGGCCGGCGAGGCGCTGGGCCGCTTCGCCATCGCCCTGTTCCAGGGGCTCCTCATCTTCGGCGTGACGATGGTGCTGTTCGGCGTGGACTGGGGCGACCCCATGGCCGGGCTCACGATCATCGTGTTGTTCGCGATCGTGGGCACCGGTGCGGCGATGTTGATGGGGGCGAGTCTGCACAACGCCGAGCAGGCGGGGGCGCTCGGCGTGTTCATCGGCCTGGCCTTCGCGGCTCTCGGCGGCAGCATGGTCCCGATCGACCTGTTCCCGCCGGCGGTCGCCACGATCGCCCACGTCACGCCGCACGCCTGGGCGCTCGACGCGTTCGACGAGGTGCTGCGGGAGGGGGCCGGCGTCGCCGACGTGCTCCCGGAGCTCGGCGTGCTCGCCGCCTACGCCGCGGCGCTCCTGATCATCGGCGCGGCGGTGTTCCGGCGCCGGCTCATCGCTCCACCGGGCGCAGCGTAGACTCGGGGACCGTGGCGACGGGAGATCGCAGGGTCGTGGTCCGGGCGAACG
>DATHVC010000117.1:0-11388 GCA_035461565.1 Actinomycetota bacterium | reverse complement strand
GAGGTACTTCAGGTCGAGCATTTCGCCGCGGCGGGCCTGGCAGAGCTCGAACACCGGCCCGAGGTACTCGCTGGGCGTGATGATCGTGGCGAACACGATGGGCTCCTCCACCCGGTCGTACGTCCCCGGCTGCGGCATCTCGCTCGGGTTGTGCACGACGATGGTCTCGTCGCCGCGGATCACGTGGAACTCGACGTTCGGCGCGGTGGCGATGAGCTCGAGGTCGAACTCCCGCTCCAGGCGTTCCTTGACGATGTCCATGTGGAGCAGGCCGAGGAACCCGCACCGGAACCCGAACCCGAGCGCCTGCGAGGTCTCGGGCTCGAAGTGCAGGGCCGCGTCCGAGAGCTTCAGCCGGTCGAGCGCGTCCCGCAGCTCCGAGTAGTCGCCGCCTTCGGCCGGGAACAGACCGCTCCAGACCATCGGCAGCGGCTCCCGGTATCCGGGGAGCGGCTCGGCGGCGCGCTGTTTGCCCGCGAGCGTCACCGTGTCCCCCACCTTGACCTGATGCACGTCCTTGAGCCCGGTGACGAGGTAGCCGACCTCGCCGGCATCGAGCTTCGGCACCGGGGTGGCCTCGGGAGCGAACACCCCCGCCTCCTCGGCTTCGGAATCAAGGCCCGTCGCCATGAAATGGACCTTCGACCGCGAAGCCAACACGCCGTCGGTCACGCGGAGGTACGCCACGACGCCCCGGTACGGGTCGAAGCTCGAGTCGAAGATCAGGGCCCGCAGCGGCGCCGAGGCTTCGCCCGCCGGGGCCGGCACTCCTCGGATGACGTGTTCGAGGAGCTCCGTCACACCCTCGCCGGTCTTGCCGCTGACCGCCAGCACATCCTCGGGGCGCGCTCCGACGAGCTCGGCCAGCTCGCGACGGGTCTCCTCCACCTGCGCCTGCGGCAGGTCGATCTTGTTGAGCACGGGGACGATGACCAGGCCGGCGTCCCGGGCCAGGTGGTAGTTCGCGAGGGTCTGGGCCTCGAGCCCCTGCGCCGCGTCCACCAGGAGCACGGCCCCTTCACACGCCGCCAACGAGCGAGAGACCTCGTAGGTGAAGTCCACGTGCCCCGGCGTGTCGATCAGGTTCAACTCGTAGTCCACCCCATCGAGCCGATGGGCCAGACGGACCGCCTGGGCCTTGATCGTGATGCCGCGCTCGCGCTCGAGATCCATCTTGTCCAGGTACTGCTCGCGCATGTCGCGGTCGGCCACGGCGTGCGTGAGCTCGAGCAGCCGGTCGGCCAGGGTCGATTTCCCATGGTCGATGTGGGCGATGATGCAGAAGTTGCGGATCCTGGCCTGGTCGGTCACTGCCTCATCGTACGGGCGCGACCGGGAGGCCAGAGGGCGCAACCCCGCTGGTACACTCGCTCGTCCATGGCCAACATCAAGTCGCAGATCAAACGCAACCGCCAGAACGAGAAGCGGCGCCAGCGAAACAAAGGTGTGCGGACCGCGCTCAAGACCGCCTCGAAGAAGGTCACCGTGGCCGTGGGCGAGGGCGACGGCGAGGCCGCGCAGGCCCTCGCCCGAGAGGCCGCCCGGGCCTTCGACAAGGCCTCGTCGAAGGGCATCGTGCACAAGCGCACCGCGGCGCGGCACAAGTCCCGTCTGGCGAAGGCCGCCGGCGAATAACGCTCAGCCGACCGGCTCGGGCACCGGTACCGCCATCGGGTCCCCGGCGATCGCCGTCACCACCATGGGCAGGACCACGTCCTCGGTCGCGCCCGACTTCAGGGCTCGGTCGGCCCAGGCCACGTGGTCGTGGATCCGCACCAGCTCCTCGAGCTCGTACCGCCTGGCCTGTTCCCGATAGCGACGGGCTTGCCACTCGAACCGAAGGCCGGCTTGACGGGCGAGCTCGGCCGGCGGGAGCCGCTCGGGTAGGGAACGGACCCGCAGCAGGTCGCGCAGACGCGCCGCGATCCCGCCCAGGATCATCAGGCCTTCACCCCCTCGGCCGGCGAGGAGCGTTCTGAGCGAACGCATGGATCCCGGGAGATCCCGGCCGAACGCTCGGTCGCACAGGTCCCAGATGTGCTGCTGCCCCAGCCCGCGGAATTGGCGCGCGACCAGGTCCGCCGTGATCCGTTCGCCCGCGTACGCCGAGGTGAGCTGAACCAACGCCTGGTCGATCGCGGCGGGCTCCTCGCCGAACGTCTCGACGAGGGCGGTGGCCGCGTCGGGCGCGAGGGCGAGCTCCTTCGCCACCGCCCGTCGCTGGATCCAGGCGGGGAGCTCCCGTCGCTGGACCCGAACCTCCTCCACGGCGCCCACGCCCCCGACCAGCTTGACGAGCGCCGCCGGCGCGCGGGCCCGCTCCCCCACCCGGGCCGTCAGGATCAACGGAGCGTCTGGGTTCGGAGCTCCGAGGTACCGCCGGACCTCATCGACGGCTTCGTTCGTCAGGTCTCTCGCGTTCGAGACCAGGAGGGCGCGGGGGTCGCCGAACAGGGAGGGCGTGGACAGGTCCGAGGTCTCGCCACCCTGCCACTCCGCGCCGTCCACCTCACGCGGGCGAACCGGGCCGAGCAGCTCGAGGGCCCGTTCGCGAAGCAGGAACTCGTCTTCGCCCCAGAGCAGGTGAACGGGGTACGCGGGGGCCTTCTTCGGCGTCACGAGCTGGACCTCGGCCTCACCCGCCGGAGTCTACGTGCAGGCCGCCGTCGGCGAACGTGATCGTGACCGTGCCGGCGACGTCGGTCCGCAGGACCTCGGCCCCGGTGGCGCGGATCCACTCGAGCACCTCGGGGACGGGATGGCCGTACGTGTTCTCACCAACGCTCACCACCGCCACCTGCGCCCGCACCGCCTGGAAGAAGGCCTCGAGCGAGGTGGCCGCGCCGTGGTGCGGCACCTTCAACACATCGGCCGTCACGTCCACGTCGTCGTCGATCAGCACCTGCTGCGCGGGCTCCTCGGGTTCGGTGGCGAACAGGATCGCGTCCTCGCCCAGGCTTGCCCGCACGACGAGCGCGTCGTTGTTGGTATCCGATTCGGTGCCCGACCAGCAGCGGTCTGGCGACAGGATCTCGAGCAGGACGTCCCCGACTACCAGCCGGTCGCCCGCCCGTGGATGCCGCACCTCGACGCGCTCGTCGTCGATGGCCTGCGCGATCGCGGCGGCGTCCGGCGAGTCCGTGGGACATCCGGGCTCGAGCAACAGCGACACCGGGAACCGGGCGAGCACCGTCGGCAGCCCGACCACGTGATCGGCATGCGGATGGCTCGCCACCACGACGTCGAGTCGCTTCACGCCGAGCGCCGCGAGCTCCCGCGCCACCTGGGCCTCGTCCGGGCCGCCGTCCACCAGCATCGACACGCCGCCCGGCGAGGTGAGCAGCGCCGCGTCCCCCTGGCCCACGTCGAAGAACCGCACGGTCAGGCCCGAGTGAGGGCCCGACGAGACCGCGGTCGCCCAGACCACGAACGGGATCAGGGCCACGGCGAGCACCAGCACGCGCCGGGGAGGTCGCGCCCCGGATCGCAGCCACCAGGCGAGGCCGCCGGCGACCGCCAGACCGAGAAGGAGCGTCGCGGCCCCGCCTCCGGTGTTCCACGGGAGCGGGGCCATGGCCGTCACGTCTGCGACGGTGGCCAGGTATCGGATCGGCACGAGAGCCACCTGAGCCAGCAGCGCCCCCGCCGGCGCCCACACCAGGGCGGCGAACGCCGCCGCCAGCCCCACCATCAACGAGGGCGCCACCGCGGGGAACGCAAAGACGTTTGCCACGACTGTCGACACCGGCACCTCGCCGAAGTGGAACAGCAGCACCGGCGTGACCGCGATCTGGGCCCCGAGCGTCGCCGCCGTGGCCAGGGCCACCGGACGTGGCACCCAGCGGAGCCGTGCGGCGAGCGGGGTGGCCATCGCCACCAAGCCGGACGTGGCGGCCACGGAGAGCTGGAAGGCCACCGACCACACCAATGCGGGGTCCCAGAGGACCAGGACGAAGACCGTGGACGACAGGATCGCCGCCGTGCTCCTCGGCCGGCCGAGCAGGACGCCGAGGAGGGTCAACCCGACCATCACCCCCGCGCGCAGGACCGACGGCTCGACGCCCGTCACCACGACGAAGAACGCCACGGTCGTCACGCCCACGGCGAACCGGGGCCATCGGGAGAGACGGAGCAGCGAAGCCAGCGCGAGGATCGGCGTGAGGACCATGACCACGTTGCCGCCCGAGACCACCAGGAGGTGCGACAGGCCGCTCGCCCGGAAGTCGCGTTCGAGGGCCGGGTCGAGGCGCGTGTCGTCACCGAGCGCCAGTCCCAGCAGCAGGCCGGCCTCGGGTTCTGGGAAGCGCCGGAGGATCGACCCGCCGACCAGCCGGCGGAACGCCTGCGCCCACCGGACGAACGCCGCGTCCGACGGGCCGAGGCGTTCGATCTCGTCGGCCCGGAGCTGGGTCGCCATGCCGCGGCGTTCGAGCGACCGGGCGAACTCCGGGTCCTCCGGAACGAGGACCCGCCCGGTCACCCGGATGCGGTCGCCTCGAACGGCGCCGGGCGGGTCGGCGTCGCCGCTGACCCAGACCCCCTCGCGAACGCGAACCACCGCCTGGTCGGAGGTGACCAGCCTCGCGTCGGCGATGGCCCACCACCCCCGGAGGCTGGACCTCGGATCGATGCGCAGGACCGCTTCGACCGTGGCCCGCCCCGGAGCCAGATGCGCCAGGACGCCGTCCCGAACCCGGTGGGCGTGGGCGGCGCCGACCCCGAGGCCGACACACACGGCCCCCGCGAGCATCAGGGCGGCCACGATCGACGGCGGCCCTCGGCCCACACCCAGCTCGGCGGGCGTCACCGCCTGGACCGCCGGCTCGGGCCGCCGATCTTCATCGAGCGGCAGGCGGGGGCGGGTGCCGCGGCCTGGGGCGACGAGGATCGCCGAGCCGAAGGCCATGACGGATAGGAGCAGCCACGCGGCCACCGGTGCTCGCTCCGCCACGGGCCCTTCGAGCAGGATGCCGACGCACGCGCCGGCGGCCAGAACCGGCAGGAGCCACGCCGTCACACGGTCACCAGCGGCCGGAGCTTCTCGAGCGTGACGTCGCCGATCCCCGAGACGTCCACGAGCTGGTCCACGGAGGTGAAGGGACCGTTCTGGGTGCGGTGGTCGATGATGGACTGCGCGAGCACCTCACCGATCCCCGGAAGGGTCTCGAGCTCTGCGGCGGTCGCGGTGTTCACGTTCAGCAGCCCTCCGGACGAGCCTCCAGGTGCGGAGGCGACCGGCGGCGGCGCGCCGGGCGCCGCCTGTCCCTTCTTGGGGACAAAGACCTGCGTTCCGTCCACGAGCGGCGCCGCCAGGTTCAGCACCTGGAGCTCGGCGCCGGGCCGGGGGCCGCCGGCCGCCTCCACCGCGTCGATCACCCGGGCGCCCGTGACGAACTCGTACACGCCGGGGTGACGGACCCATCCCGCCACGTCCACCAAGAGCACCGGCGGCTCGACCGACGGCGATCCAGCGGGCGCCGGGACGGGTGGTGGCTCGGGAGCGGTTCGGACGTCGACGGGCTGCGGGAGCGAACGCACGTACCACAACCCGGCTCCGGCGAGCGTGATCGCTCCGACCAGGGCCAGGCCAACCAGCTCTCCCCGCGAGAGCGAGGACAACCGTTCTCGGATGGGCTCCCCCGACACGCACCACCTCGACCGGCGAGGGGGAGCCGACGGACGGGGAGGGAGGTTACCCGGCGGCCGTGCTCGCCGCCGTGATCTGCGTCACGAACGAGCGCTCGGCCTCGAGCAGCGCGGCGTCGATGCCCCGCGGGATCTCGAACGTGAACTCGGCGCCGCCCTCGGGCGCGCTCCCGATGGCCATCGTGCCGCCGTGCGCCTCCACCAGCCCGCGCGAGATGTACAGGCCGAGGCCGGCGCCGGGCTTGGCACCATCGCCGAGCCGCCGGAACCGTTCGAACGCCGCCTCGCGCGCATCGGGAGGGATGCCCGGTCCCGCGTCCGCCACCGCGAACCGCACGGTCTCGGCCGTCTGCGAAACGGAGACGCGGATGCGCCCCTCGGGCGGCGAATACTTCGCTGCGTTGTCGAGAAGGTTCGTCAGGACCCGCACCAACGCGTCGGCGTCGCAGAAGAGCGGATCCACCCGGCGGAGATCCACGTCCACGCGCTCGGAGGTCCCGGATGCCTGCGCCGCGTGCGCCAGGAGCGTCTTGGGTTTGACCCGCTCCAGATGTAGTCGCAGCACCCCGTCTTCGATCCGCGACGCCGTGAGCAGGTCCTCGACCAGTCGCGAGAGCCGTTCCGCCTGGTTTCGGGCCCCGTCGATGAGCTCGTGCCGGACCGACTCCTCGAGCACGTTTCCGTGGGTCTTCAGCGTGCTGAGGACCCCGAGCACCGCCGCGAGCGGCGTGCGGAACTCGTGGGCCGCGATGGCGACGAACTCCGACCGCTTCAGGTCCAGGCGCTTCAGCCGCTCCACCTCGGCGCGTTCCAGGCCAAGCTCCCGCGTGCGCATCTCGGCCAGGGCCTCGAGGGCCGCATGTTCGCGCCGGTGGAGCGCTCGCTGGTGCGCCAGCAGACCGACGGCGAACCCGGTCGCGATCATGAGCGTCGGCCGGTAGACGAGGTCGCTCCGGGTCAGGCCCTCGTCGGCCAGCATGAGCGCGAGGTGGAGGATCGTCAGGCCGACGGAGATGCCCAGGGTCTCGACGAGCCGGAATCGCAGCGCCGCCGACACCACGACGATCAGGTACAGCGTCCAGAACTCGCTGGACGCGCCGCCGGTCGCCTGGATCCACAGGGTGATCAGGAGGATGTCCAGCACGAGCGTCACGATGCGCGCTCGCCAGGACGGCACCTGCCCGGCCACGAGCACCAGCAGCGAGACGACGCCGTACAGGCCGGCCATCGCCAGGATCACGAGCGCGGCGGGGCCGAGCGAACGCTGGATCCCGATGGAACCGAGGTAGATCCACATCACGGCGCCGACGACCGCGATACGGATGAGGGCGATGGAGCGTTCGCTCCGAAGCGCGGAGGTTCCGATGTCCCCGGACACGGCGAACCGGACCGGCAACATCGGTTGTCCGACCGTCGTCATCCACACTCCTCACCGGGGGCCATCGCTCACGCCTCGCGCTCGCCCTTCAGCCCCGGTTCCCATTCGCACAACGGGAACCGGGCCATCCTTCGGATGGCCTCGACTACGTATCGGCGCTCCGCCGCGGGAGTTGAGACAGACCCCATTCGGGGGATTTCGGGCCGTTCGGATGCCCCGCTCCCGCGCCTGGAGGGTCCGCCGGCCGGACCGGGAGCCTGCCCGTCAGGATCCCGTGACCAGGTTCACCAGGCGGGGGGCGCGGACGACGACCTGCCGGATGGGCCGCCCGGCGACGGCGCGTTGGGCGTTCTCCGAGGCCCGCGCGATCTGTTCACACCGTTCCTCGGAGGCGTCGGCCTCGACCTCCACCCGGTCGCGGACCTTGCCGTCGACCTGGACGACCAGGATGACGGTGTCCTCGGCGGCGAGGGACGGGTCGAAGCTCGGCCACGAAGAGAGGTGGACCGACGACCCGTGCCGCAACACCTCCCTCCACAACTCCTCGGAGACGAACGGCGCGAACGGAGCAACCATCTGGACCAACACCTCGGCGGCATCCCGGGCACCCCCGCCGGCATCCAGCGTGGAGCGCATCTCGTTCGTCAACACCATCAGCTTCGAGATGGCCGTGTTGAACCGGAACCGCTCCAGGTCCTCCGTCACGCCTCGGATGGTGCGATGCGTCACGCGGGTCAACCCGTCGGGGTCGGGCACGTTGCGTTCGGCGGCCTGCTGCACGGCGGCGAACATGCGGCCCAGCCACGACGTCACGCCCGGACGTTTGTCCGGGTCCGGCGCGATCAGCTGCCAGTCGATGTCGTCTTCGAACGGCCCGGCGAACAGGATCATCAGCCGCGCGCTGTCGGCCCCCCATCGGTCCACGATCGGCATAGGCTCGACGATGTTGCCTTTCGACTTCGACATCGAGGCGCCGGCGAAGATCACCTGCCCCTGGTTCATGAGTCGCAGGAAGGGCTCGGTAAACCCGACCATCCCCATGTCGAACAGGGCCTTGGTGACGAACCGCGAATACAGGAGGTGCAGGATCGCGTGTTCGACGCCGCCGACGTATTGCTCGACCGGCATCCAGCGATCGACGTCCTCGCGCCGGAAGGGTCCGTCCTCGTACCCGGGCGAGCAGTAGCGGAAGTAGTACCAGCTCGAGTCCACGAACGTGTCCATCGTGTCGGTGTCGCGTTCGGCGTCGCGGCCGCAGGACGGGCACGTCACCTTCTTCCAGGTGGGATGTCGCGCCAGCGGCGACTCCCCGCCCGGCTGGAAGTCCACGTCGTCGGGCAACAGGACGGGCAGCTGGTCGTCGGGCACGGCAACCTCGCCGCACCGCTCGCAGTGGACGATCGGGATGGGCGCGCCCCAATACCGCTGGCGCGAGATCAACCAGTCGCGCAGGCGGTACGTGACCGTGGCGCGCCCCCGGCCCTCCCGTTCAAGCCACGCCGTGACCTTGGCGATCGACTCGGGCGAAGGTTCGCCGTCGAACGGGCCCGAGTTGACCATCACGCCGTCGTGGTCGTACGCCTCCGTCATCGAGGCGTCGTCGCGCTCCCGCCCTTCGGGCTGGATCACGACCCGGATCGGCAGGTCGTGGGCGCGAGCGAACTCGAAGTCGCGCTGGTCGTGCGCGGGCACGGCCATGATGGCCCCGGTCCCGTACTCCATCAGGACGTAGGGTGCGACGAAACACGGGACCGGTTCGCCGTTCACCGGATTCACGGCATGGACGCCCAGGGGCTCGCCCTCGGTCGTCTCCCCGGCGTCGCGAACGGCGACGGCGGTCGAACGGACCCGCTCGACCAGCGGGCGGACGCGGTCCCAGGTTCCGCCGCGTTCGGCCAGCGCCTGGACCAGCGGGTGCTCCACCGCGAACACGAAGAAGGTCACGCCCCACAACGTGTCGGGCCGCGTCGTGAAGATCTCGACCTCGTCGCCGGTCTCTTCGATCCGGAACGTGACCGTGGCGCCGTCGGAGCGGCCGACCCAGTTCCGCTGCATCGTGACGACGCGGTCCGGCCAGTCGGTCAGTCCGTCGACGTCGTCGAGCAACCGCTGGGCGTACTCGGTGATTCGGAAGAACCATTGCGTCAGGTCCCGGCGCTCCACCGGCGTTCCGCACCGCTCACAGGCGCCGGCGATCACCTGCTCGTTCGCCAGGACCGTCGCGTCCTTCGGGCACCAGTTCACCGGCGCCTGTTTCCGGTACGCCAGCCCTCGTTCGAACAGGCGCAGGAACAGCCACTGCGTCCACCGGTAATACTCGGGATCGGACGTGTGCAGCCGCCGCGTCCAGTCGAACGACAGCCCCAGGCGCCGGAAGCTCTGCGCCTGTTGCTCGACGTTCGCATACGTCCACTCTGCGGGCGGCGTGCCGCGGCGGATGGCGGCGTTCTCGGCGGGCAATCCGAACGAGTCCCACCCGATGGGATGCAGGACGTTGTAGCCCTGCATCCAACGGAACCGGGCGATGACGTCGCCGCCGCTGAACGCCTCCAAGTGGCCCATGTGCAGATCGCCGGAGGGATACGGGAACATGTCGAGCATGTAGTAGCGAGGCCGCGGATCGGCGGGGTCGTCCGAGGCTCGGTACAGCTCCTCGGCCCCCCATCGCTCGATCCACGTGGGCTCGGTCTTGGTGGGGTCGTATCTGCGCACGATCCGGGAATGGTAGCCGACACCCCCGGGCGGATCGGGATCGGGCCGCCGGGGATTCAGGCCGCCGGGGGTCAGGCGACCCCAGCCGGCCGAACCCTCAGGGCGCTCGTTCCTCCATTGCCCACGGCGAGCCGTACTGATCGAGCAGGTCGAGGAACGGGTCGGCCGGGAACGCCTCGGGCCCGAGGACCCCCGCGCCCTGCCACGCCCCGGTCGCCAGGAGCTCGAACGCGATCACGGGGTTGATCGCCGTCTGCCACACGACCGCCTGGGCGGCGTCGCGACCCCACGTCTGTTCGTTGTCGACCACGTGGTACAGGTAGACCGAACGCGGCGCGCCGTCGGGGCCCGTCCCCGTCACCCATGTCCCCGCGCAGGTCTTCCCTCGCATCTGGGGACCGAGCGTCGCGGGATCCGGCAGCACGGCGGCCACCACGTCGCGGGGCGAAACCCGGACCCCGCCCACCCGAACCGGCTCCGTCCGGTCCAGGCCGAGCGTGTGCAGGGTCTGGAGCACGTCGATGAACTCCTGCCCCAGCCCGTATTTGAACGTCACACGGCGGCAGTCGACCCATCTCGGTACGAGCAGGACCTCCTCGTGCTCGACGTTCACACACTCGACCGGGCCGATGCCTTCCGGAAAGGTGAACGTCTCGGGTTCGCTGAACGGCGCGGTGGTGAACCAGCCCCGGTCCCGCTCCCAAACCACCGGCGGGTTCAGACACTCCTCGATCGTGGTCCAGATGGAGAAACTCGGCGCGAACTCGTATCCCTCGACCCGCAGGTCCGCGCCGTCGCGGACGGCGACCTCGTCGATCCCCGAGAACAGATGGTCCGCAGCGTACCGGGCGAACACGTCGGAAAGCCCCGGCTCCACCCCGCATCCCACGAGCGCGAGCAGCCCCCGTTCCTCCCAGACACCCGCCTCGGCGAACTGATCGTCCCCGAGCTTCTTCCCGACGAGCTCGTGTGGACGCTTGGGATGGGGCGACGACAACGACATCGCCATGTCGAGGTACGTCGCGCCGACCTCGAACGCGCCCCGGAAGACGCTCATCACGAACCGGGGGTCCACCGCGTTTAGGACCGCGTCGCAGCCGTGTTCGCGGGCCACCGCGGCCACCGACGCCGGATCCGAGGCGTCCACTCGGGCCGCGACGAAACGGTCGGACGCCCCGCCATGGCGATCCACGACCCGACGAGCGCGGTTCCCGTCGTAGTCAGAGAACACGATGCGCTCGTAGAAGTCGCGTCGCGCCGCGATGGGGGCAACGGCGGCGCCCACGCCGCCCGTGCCGACCACGAGGATGCGCATGGGGGCGGAGTCTATCGACGGCCGGACCGCGGCCGGTTGTCCGACACGGTCAGGAGGACCCCTCGAGCTTCGACACGGCGGCGGCGAGCCGTTTGGCCTCGAGGGTCGCCCCACGGAGCTCGGCCTGGGCGCGGCGGATCTCCTCTCGCGCCTCCCCGCGTTTCGCGTCCAGCTCCTCCAGGCGCCGACGAGCGCGGTCGACGGCCTCGGCCGCCTTGCGCTGGGCGGCCTCGGCCGAGGCGAGCTCCCGGCGAACGCGCGCGAGCTCGGCCCGCCGCTCGCGATCGGGCTTGGAGGGCTCCTCGGCGACCGGGGCGACCCGCCGCCCTCCCTCGAG
>DATHVC010000116.1:0-1925 GCA_035461565.1 Actinomycetota bacterium | reverse complement strand
TCGCTCGGCGGCGTGGACGCCATCGCCGTTGGGCCCGTGACGGTGGCGCGGTGACGCCGTGAAGCTCACCGTCCTCGGCGCCAGCGGCACCTGGCCGAACCCCGACAGCGCCACCAGCGGCTATCTGGTCCAACACGACGGGTTCAACCTGTGGATGGACGCCGGCACCGGCACCCTCGCGAACCTCCAGCACTACATCGAGCTGTCACAGATCGACGCCATCTTGATCAGCCACGAACACCCCGACCACTTCGTCGACCTGTACCCGTGTTTCTACGCCCGGCACTACGGCGAGATGGGTGAGCCGGGTCTCCCGGTGTTCGTGCCCATGGACTTCACGCAGAAGCTCGCCGACATCGTCTCGATCGACTCTCAGGTCGTGTTGCGCACCGCATTCGACTTCGCGGAGGTCACGCCCGGCGACGGATTCGAGGTCGGGCCGTTCTCGATCAAGACGGAGCCGATGGCGCACCTCGGGTTGGCGGCCCTCGGGTTCCGCATCGCGACCGACGGGGAGGTGCTCGCGTATACCGGCGACACCGGACCGTCGCACCACGTGGACGCGCTCGCCCGCGACGCCGATCTGTTCCTGTCCGAGGCCACGTGGCAGGACCGCGACGATCTGCTGCCGTTCCACCTGTCGTCGCGGCAGGCGGGCATCCACGCCCGCCAGGCCGGCGTGGGACGTTTGGTGCTCACCCACGTCTGGCCGACGTTGGACAAAGACACCTCGAAGGCCCAGGCCGCCGAGGAGTTCACCGGACCGATCGAGGCCGCGGCGGAGGGTGAGGCGTACGAGGTGGGACGATGACGCCCGTGGGACATCGGTGAGCGCTCGCCCCGACGGTCGCCGCCCCGACGAGCTCCGGGCCATCGAGATCGAGCTCGGCTATCAGGATTGGGCGGAGGGTTCGGTCCTGTTCGGGCAGGGACGGACCAAGGTCCTGGTGGCGGCCTCCGTGCTCGAGGACAACCCGCGGTGGATGCGCGGGACGGGACGGGGATGGGTCACCGCCGAATACTCCATGTTGCCGCGGGCCACGGCCGAACGCACCCCACGCGAGGTCGGCAAGGGGCGGCCCAGCGGCCGGACCCAGGAGATCCAGCGTCTGATCGGGCGTTCGCTGCGGGCCGTCACCGACCTGGCGAAGCTCGGCGAACGCACTATCACGGTGGACTGCGACGTGATCCTGGCCGACGCCGGGACGCGGTGCGCCTCGATCACGGCCGGGTACGTGGCCCTGGCCCAGGCCGTTCGCGTGTTGGAAGAGACCGGCGTGGCCAAGCCGGGTGTGCTGGTGGACACCGTGGCCGCGGTCAGCGTCGGCTTGGTGGACGGCCGGCCGGTGCTCGACCTGTCGTACGAGGAGGACGCGGGCGCCGGGGTGGACTGCAACGTCGTGATGACCGGCTCGGGAGCGCTGGTCGAGGTCCAGGGGACCGCGGAGGGAGAACCGTTCTCCCGGGTCGAGCTCGACACCCTGCTCGACCTGGCGGAGGCGGGGATCAAAGAGCTCACGCAGATCCAGCGTGACGCCCTGGCCTAGCCGGATGGGTCGCCCTGCCCGGTCTCGATCGGCGAGCCGATGACGTTCCCGGACCGGATCGCGATCGCCTCTCGGAACGCTCACAAGCTCCGCGAGATCGGCCGGATCTGCGTCGACTGGCCGGTGACCTGGCTGACGGTGGACGATCACGACGGCCCGTGGCCCGAGGTCGAGGAGCCGCACGAGACCTACCTGGACAACGCGCTGGCCAAGTCGCGCGCGGTCGCACTCGCGCTCGGCGTGCCGGCGCTGGCCGACGACTCGGGCATCGAGGTGGACGCGCTCGACGGGGCACCGGGAGCGCGATCGGCTCGGTACGCGGGGCCGGGCGCGACGGACTCGGGGAACCTCACCGCCTTGTTCGAGGCGCTCCGGGCC
>DATHVC010000115.1:0-9083 GCA_035461565.1 Actinomycetota bacterium | reverse complement strand
CGGCGCCTGGCCGAGGCTCGGGGCGCCACGCTGCTCGACAACGCCCGCGTCACCGAGGTGCGCGAGAGCGGCGGGATGTACGAGGTCGAGACCGAAGCCGGGACGTTCCGCGCCGAACGGCTGATCGTGGCCGCCGACGCGTGGACGAACGAGCTGCTCGAGCAGCTGTGGCGGCCGATCAACCTCACGGTGACGCAGGAGCAGGTGACGTATTACGCCTCCGCCGAGCTCGACGCGTTCTCCCCCCAACGGTTCCCGGTCTGGATCTGGATGGGGGAGCCGTCGTTCTACGGCTTCCCGGCGTTCGGCAGACCCGGCGCGAAGATCGGCTGCGACGTCGGCGGGCCCGAGGTCACGGGCGACAGCCGCACGTTCGACCCCGTGTACTCCGACGCGCTCGACGGCTTCATGAAGGAGCGGCTGCCCGGCGGGTTCGGGTCCTACCTGGCGCAGAAGTCCTGCCTGTACACCATGACCCCGGATCGGGACTTCGTGCTCGACCTGATCCCCGGGCACGAACGAGCGGCGGTCGGCCAGGGCGCCGCCCACGCGTTCAAGTTCGCGAGCGTCTTCGGCCGCTCGTTGGTCGAGCTCGTCTTCGACGGTCGAACGACCTCCGACGTGTCCTCGTGGACGCTCGATCGCCCGGTGCTCACGATGGAGATCCCGCCCAGGGACTTCCACGCGTAGATGCTTCAGATGCCCGCGGTCCTCGGCTAGGTTCGGGCCGATGCGACGCGTCTGGCTCGTGCCCGTCCTCGTGATGGCGCTCCTCGTCCCGGCGGCGCCGGCCTCGGCGGACGTGATCGCCGAGTTCGCGCTCGGGATCTTGACCGTGCGCGGCGACGGCGAGGCCGACACGATCGTGATCGAGTGCGCCAACGGGAACGTCCGCGTGAACGACGAGCCGCCCTCGACCGGCCGTGCGCGATGCGAACGGGTGCGCTCGATCCTGGTTCGCGCCGGTGGCGGCGACGACGACGTCGATCTGTCCGCCGTCCGACGGCGGGAGTTCGACATCTTGCTGGAGATCGGCGTATTCGGCGAAGGAGGCGACGACACGGTGATCGGCTCCCAGCTCGCCGACCGGATCGACGGTGGCGCGGGCGAGGACACGCTCCGCGGAGGCCGAGGCGCCGACACGCTGGTTCCCGGCCCGGGCGGCGGAGCCGTGGCCGGAGGACCGGGGAGCGACGTGGTGGTGGTGTCCGGCGCAGGAAGCTGGGTGATCCTCGACCGGAGGATCCTGCATCGGGACCGAGACGAAATCACGACGCTGAAAAGCGTCGAACGGCTCACGTACCGAGGGGGGGTCGGCCGGGACGAGGTGGACGCCACCGCGTTCTCGGGCCGGCTGTTCCTCGACGGCGGTCCCGGCGCCGACGTCTTGCTGGGCGGCCCCGGACACGACCTGATCCGCGGCAAAGGCGGGGACGATCGCCTGCACGGTGGGCCCGGCAACGACCTGCTCGAAGGCGGGCCGGGTGACGACGAGCTGAGCGGCGGACCCGGCGACGACCAGCTCCAGGGCGGCCCCGGCGACGACCGATGCGTCGGCGGTCCCGGCGCGGACTCGCTCGTGTCCTGCTGAGGCCTGGGGCTACACTCCGCCTCGATGACGGAGGAGCTGCTGCCGGCCGAACGCAAGGTGCTCGAACGGCTCGGCCACCTGCCGCTCGACTTCCTCGCGATGGGGGCCGTTTCGAACCTGTTCCGAGCCTCCGCGGCCATCCGCCGCCACATGGAGTCGAAGGTCCTGGCGGCCGATCGGCTGTCGTGGACCTCGTTCGTGGCCATGTGGGTCCTGTGGGTGTGGGGCGAGATGGAGTCGCGGGACCTTGCCGCCGCGGTCGGGGTCAGCCGTCCCACGTCGACGGGCGTGGTGACCACGCTCGAACGGCGGGGGTTCGTGCAGCGGCGCCGCAACGCCGCCGACGGCCGGATGGTCCGCGTCTCGCTCACGGATCAGGGCCGGGACAAGATCGAGGAGCTGTTCCCGCGGTTCAACGCCGAGGAGGTCGCCGTGACGGCACATCTCTCGCCCGATCAGCAGGAGGCCATGGCGGCGCTGCTGCGTTCAATGCTCCGAAGCGCGGACGGCAGCTGACGTTCAGGCGAGGGTCACTCGCACCGGCATGTGTTTGAGCCCGTTGACGAAGTTCGAGCGCATACGCTCGACCGGCCCGGTGAGCTCGATCGACCGGAGGCGGGGGAGCAGCTCCTGGAACAGGACCTTGGTCTCGAGCCGGGCCAGGTGCGCTCCGAGGCAGAAGTGGGGGCCGCCGGGACCGAACGTGACGTGTTCGCCGGCGTTCGTCCGCTCGATGTCGAACCGGTAGGGGTCGGGGAAGACGTTCTCGTCCCGGTTGGCGCTGATGTACCAGGTGACCACCTTGTCACCCTCGCGGATCGCCTGGCCGCGGAGCTCGGTGTCGCGGGTGGCGGTTCGGCGGAAGTGCATGACCGGGGTGGCCCACCGCAGGATCTCCTCGACGGCGTTGGGGATCAGTGAGGGCTCGTCCGTCAGCTTCCGCATCTGATCGTGGTTCTCGAGGAGCGCCTGCATGCCGTGGCTGATGGTGTGCCGGGTGGTCTCGTTGCCCGCGATCATCAACAGGCCGAAGTAGTTGTCGAACTCGCGCTCGGTGAGGACGCCTTCTCGCTGCGCCACCGAGAGCGCCGTGATCACGTCGTCCTGCGGCTCCTCCAAACGCTGGTCCCGCTGCCGGTGGGCGTAGTCGAACATCTCGAGCGCGACCGGTGACCGGAAGGGAAGGTACTTGAACTCCTCCGTGTCCACCTTGTCGACGACGGCATCGGTGAATTCGGGGTCCTGGTTGCCGATCATGGCGTCGCCCCACTGGATCAACATCGGGGCGTCCTCCTGCGGCACGGTGAAGATCGCGCACAGGAACCGGATCGGGAGCTCCTTCGCGATCTCGAGGACGAAGTCGAACTCACCCTTCTCCAGGGCGCGGTCGAGCACACCTCGGGCCACATCACGGATGAAGTCCTCGTAGGCCCCGACCCCCCGGGCGCCGAACCGCTTGTTGCAGATGTTCCGCAGCTCACGGTGGCGCGGCGGGTCGGTCTCGAGCATCGACTTGCGGATCCGCAACTGCTCCTCGTCGAGCTCCTCCAGCGCCACGGCGCCCTTCTCCGACGAGTAGGTGGCCCAGTCCATGTGCACCGCGACGAGGTCGTCGTACCGGGTCACGGCCCAGAAGCCCTGGTTGGGAGCGGGCTCGTCGTGCCAGATCACCGGGTGCTCTCGGCGGAGCTCGTCGAACCAATCGAACGGGATGTGCTCGACGTAGTTGTCCGGGTTCACCAGGTCGATCGTCGACCGGTCGATGCGGGGCGTGGCCACACCCACCTGCGCGCCTCCCTCGAGCGGGTACGCGCGGTAGTTTGCTACCGAACGACTCGCCAAGGCAACCGAAGGACCTCGCCAGCGAGGCAACGTCCCGGCGGCCGTCCGCGGGTCGCATCGGGGACGAAGGTCCCGCAGGCCGCGGGACCATCCGCCGTTTCTTCGGCCCGCCCGGCCACAACACTAAGAAGTCTGCTAAACGTTTAGTCCGAGAATTTCGGAAAGGGGGACGTTCATGAGGCGGAGCACGGTCGTGCTGGCCGTGGTGATCGCGCTCGTGGCCGGGGCCGCGGTGGGAGTCTTGGGAGCCCGATTGGGCGGACGTGCCTCCACGGGGGGCAACCTGGCCGGCATCGCCGAATCGCGCGGGCTCACCGGGACCCAGGCGGAGGCCGCCCTCTCGACCTACGTGCCGCCGGGAGAGTACGACGAGTACTACATCTTCTCCTCCGGCGGGCACTCGGGGCAGATGCACGTGGTCGGCGTGCCGTCGATGCGACTGTTGAAGACCATCCCGGTGTTCACTCCCGAATCCTGGTCGGGGTACGGCCAGGGGTCCGACGTGTCCGAGGCGGTGCTCGGCGCCGGCACGGATCCGGATCAGGCCGAGCCCCTCCTGTGGGGCGACACGCATCACCCGGCCCTGTCGGAGACGGAGGGGGACTACGACGGCCGGTGGCTCTACATCAACGACCGGGCCAACGGCCGCATCGGGATGATCGACCTGGCGGACTTCAAGACCAAACAGATCGTGGACATCCCGAACAGCCAGACCTCCCACGGCGGCGTCTTCGTGACGCCGAACTCCGAATACGCGCACGTGTCGTCGATGACGCCGAAGCCGATGACCGACAGTGGATACGCGGACCTCGAGGACTACGCGGACGAGTTCCGCGGGGTGTCGAGCTGGCTGGCGATCGACCAGCAGACCGGTCGGATCGACCTGGACGAGAGCTTCCAGATCGAGCTGCCCCCCTACACGCAGGATCTCGCCGACGCGGGCAAGCTGGGCAGCTTCGGATACGGGTTCATCAACTCCTACAACACCGAGATGGCGGTCGGCGGCAACGCCGAAGGAGGGCAGCCGCTCGAGATCGGAGCGATCGAGAACGACTTCGACTTCCTGCACATCATCGACTGGGAGAAGGCCGAGGAGGTCGTGGCCGCGGGCGGGTTCGAGCGGGTGAACGGCGTCCGGATGATCCCCCTCCAGACCGCGATCGACGAAGGGATCCTGTACTTCGCGCCCGAGCCGCGGAACCCCCACGGCGTGGACATCTCACCCGACGGGAACTACATCGTCGTCTCGGGCAAGCTCGACCCGAACGTCACGGTCTTCGACATCGAGCTCATCGAGGAGGCGATCGCCAATCGGGACTTCCAGGGGACCGATCCCTACGGCGTCCCGATCCTGACGTTCGACTCCGTCGTGGCCGGGCAGGTGGAGGTCGGCGTCGGACCCCTTCACACGCAGTTCGATCCCGAGGGGAACGCGTACACGTCGCTGTTCGTCGACAGCGGCGTCGCCATAGTGGACCCTCGGGGAGAAGGCCGGCGTCTCCACCGAGGAGGCGTTCTCGCTCGTCGAGACGATCCCCGTTCACTACAACATCGGGCACCTCGTGACGGCGGAGGGCGACACGGTCTCGCCGGACGGTCGGTACCTGGTGGCGCTGAACAAGTGGTCGATCGACCGGTTCCAGAAGCTCGGAACCCTGCACCCGCAGAACTTCCAGCTGATCGACCTGACCAAGACGCCGCTGGAGATCATCGCGGACATGCCGATCGGGTTCGGCGAGCCCCACTACGTCCAGATGATCCGCGCGGACAAGCTGAACCCGCTGGTCGTGTACGAGCCGGGAACCGACCCCCTCACCATGGGTGCGTCGGAGGTCGCGACCGAAGCCGGTCAGGAACGGGTCGAGCGCGACGGGGACGTGGTCGACGTGTACATGACGGCCACGCGGAGTCACTTCACGCCCGACATCGTTCGCGTGAACGAGGGTGACCACGTGCGCCTGCACATCAGCAACATCGAGATCACGGCGGACGCGACCCACGGGTTCGCGATCCCCGGATACAACGTCCAGGCGAGCCTGGATCCCGGCGAGGTGGTGACGATCGAGTTCGACGCGCGCCGGGCGGGGAACTTCGCGTTCTACTGCACCGAGTTCTGCTCGGCCCTCCACCTGGAGATGCAGGGCTGGCTCCTGGTGGCGCCGCAGTGAATGGATCAAGAGAAGGAGGCAGATACGTGAACGTTCGGACATGGTTGGTGGCCCTGCTCGCCGCGCTCGCCCTGACGCTCTCGGCCTGTGGCGGAGGCGACGGGGACGGCGGTGACGGCGGAGACGGCGATGGGAACGGCGGCGATGAGGGGACCACCCTCAGCGTGCAGGCCAAGGAGTTCGAGTTCACGCCCAGCACCCTGACGGCGCCGGCCGACACCGAGGTGACGGTGGAGCTCGAGAACGCGGGGACGATCGAGCACGACTTCGCGCTGGACGAGGCCGACCTGGTGGTGCTCGCGCCGGCCACGGAATCGGCGAGCGGCACGTTCAGCCTGCCGGCCGGCTCGTACACGTTCTACTGCTCGATCCCCGGCCACCGCGAGGCCGGCATGGAGGGCTCGCTGACCGTGTCCTGAGAGCGGTCGGGCGAGAGAGATGGAGACGATGGCGCCGCGGACGACGGACTCGCAGGACCCGTCTGCGCCGCCGCGACCTCCGGTCGCCCCATGGCGTGGAGGGCTCGGCGGGCGGGTGGCTCTGGGAGCCGTCGCCGCGGTGCTGTTGGTGATGGCCATCGGGCAGCCCCTGTGGCGGGCGCACCTCACCGCGCCGCAGTACCCGCAGGGGCTCAACCTGACTGTGTACGGCGACCGGGTCGAAGGCGACGTCGCCGAGACCACGGCCCTGAACCACTACGTGGGGATGCGTCCGTACGACATCGCGGACTTCCCCGAGACGGCGTTGTGGGTGCCCACGATGATCGTCGCGATCGGAGCGGTCGGCGTCTCGACGTGGTTCGCCCGGCGGTGGCCGGGGCGTCTGGCCCGGCTCCTGCTGTGGGGGATCCCCGTCGGGGCTCTGCTCGACATCCAGTGGCGGCTGTATCAGTTCGGGCACGACCTGGACCCCGGAGCGGCGTTGCGGATCGACGAGTTCACCGCGAAGGTGATCGGTCCGACGCGGGTCGTGAACTTCACCACGTGGGCGTGGCCCGGGAATGCCCTGCTGCTGATCTGGTTGGCCGCCTTCCTGCTGTCCTTCGGAGCGGCGGTGCCTCGCGGGTTCGTGACCCTGTGGCGCTGGATCCGCGAGGATCCCCCGTACGATGCCCGCCGTCGGGAGCGCGAAGCCCGGAAGGCTCGCGATTCGGCGCCCGAGGCGACGTGATGCTCGCCCCGCTCCTGGTCGCTCTCGCGCTCGGGGTCCTGTCCCCGTCCGTCCCGCTCGCCCAGGGGACGGGCTCGCACGAACACCATGCGGGGGCGGCCGAGATCCAGGCCCGCATCGACGCGGCCGCGCCCGGGGACGTCGTGCACGTCGAGGCCGGGATGTACCACGGCAATCTCCTCGTGCACGTTCCCGTGGCGCTCCACGGGATGGATCGCCCCGTGATCCAGGGCGACGGCACGGGTTCGGTGGTCACGGTGACGGCTCCGGGGGTGGTCCTGTCCGGCCTGCTGGTTCGTGGCAGCGCCCCGGGCCCCGTCGGCGGTCCCGCGGGGGTGCGGGTGGAGGCGGAGGCGGACGGCGCGGTGATCCGCGACGTGATCGTGGAGGACTCCTACGCCGGGATCGCCGTGTACGGCGCGCGTGGCGTGCGGCTCCTCGAGAACACGATCCGGGGCAGGGTCGCGGCGGAAGTGGGCGACGAGGGCCACGCGATCGATCCGGACGGGGAGGCGACACCCGGCCACGAGGACCACGCGGCCGGGACCGGCGTCTTCTCCCGCGGCGACGGCATCTCGCTCTGGGATGCCCACGACGTCCTGGTGCGCGACAACGACGTCGCGTTCGCCCGGGACGGGGTGTTCCTGTCCTTCGGCAGAAACCTTCTCATCGACCGCAACCGCATCTCGGATAGCCGGTACGCGTTGCACTCGATGTTCTCCGAGGAGCTCACGATCTCGGACAACACGTTCGAGCGGAACCTGTCGGGCGCCGTGATGATGTACGGGGGTCCCGCGTTGGTGGTGCGGAACCGGATCCTCGACAGTCGGTCGCCGTCGACGGGGTTCGGCGCCTTGCTGAAGGACGTCGGCGGGGTGGAGCTCGCCGAGAACGTCCTGACCGGCAATCGGGTCGGGATCCAGGTGGACGGGCCGCCGGCCGCGGCGTTGGGTGAGGTGCGGATCTACCGAAACACCGTGGCCCTGAACCGCTTCGGCGTCTCGTTGTATCCATCGGCCCGAGCGACGTTCTTCGCGAACAGCTTCGTCGAGAACGGGCTCCAGGTGATCGGTCAGGGGACGGGCGTCGCCGGGAAGAACTCGTGGGTGTTCGAGGGGACCGGCAACTACTGGAGCGACTATCGCGGATACGACCTGGCGGGAGACGGCATCGGCGATGTGGCGTACGTCGCCGGTGGGGCGGTGGAGGGCATCGTGCGACGGGCGCCGGTGCTGGCGGCGCTGGCCTCGGGTCCGGCCTTCGGCCTGATCCGGGCGGTGGGCGATCGGTGGATCGACCGTGCGCCGGTGGTCGAGGACCATCGGCCGCTGATGCGCCCGGCATCGCCGGCCGCGACGTCGCCGGCTCCGAATGCCGTGACCTCCGCGGCGCTCGGGGCCGCCGGCCTCGCCGGGGTGGTGCTCGCGGGTCTCACGCTCGTGGCCGTGCGGCGCCCGATCCGCCGGGGGAGGAGGCGCCGTGCCTGACGCCGCGGTTCTCTCCATCGACCGGCTCTCGAAGTCCTACGGACCCCATCCCGTCCTGGCCGACGTCTCGCTCGACCTCGAGCCCGGCACCATCGCCGTGGTCTCCGGGGCCAACGGGACGGGGAAGAGCACGCTCCTGAAGTGCATCGCCGGGCTCGCCCGCTTCTCGGGCTCGGTCGTCGTGGACGGGGCTCCGGCGGGGACGCTCTCGGCGCGCCGGGCGGTCGGGTTCCTCCCGCAGAGCGTCTCTTTGCCCGACAACGTCACCGTGGGCGAGGTCCTGGACTTCTTCACGAAGTTGCGCGGAGCCGGCCAACCGTCGGGTGTTCCGGAGGGGTTCCTTCCGGCGGCCGAACGACCCGTCGGTGTGCTCTCGGGGGGACAACGCCAGCGAGTCGCGCTCGCGGTGGCGCTTCTCGGGAGCCCCCGCCTGCTGCTGCTGGACGAGCCCGTCGCCAACCTGGACGAATCCGGTCGAGAGACGTTCTGGAGCACGTTGGGCGAGATGGCGGCGACCGGGGCGGCGGCGCTCGTCGCTAGCCCGATGCCGGGCGACCTGGCCGGCGTGGCCCATCGGGCGATCCTGCTCGACGAGGGCAGCGTGGCGTTCGACGGACCCATGGACGGCGAGCTCTCGCTGGCACGCCTGCGCCCGAGGGCGGGGCGGCCGGCCGACGAGGAGGTCTCGTTGTGAGGGGGGTGATCGCGGTCTCGGGCTGGGAGCTGAAGGCGGCGGTCCGAAGCCGATGGGTGTTGGGCACCGGCGTGGTCTTCGCGATCGTGACCCTCGCGGTGACGCTCCTCGGTCTCCGATCGCTCCGCGAC
>DATHVC010000114.1:0-14282 GCA_035461565.1 Actinomycetota bacterium | reverse complement strand
GGCCACGAGCAGGATCGTCTCCAGCAACGTGTCGAGGTTCGTCCGCGCTTTCGCGGAGACCTCCACGAACTCGTAGGTACCGCCGAACTGCGTCGGAACGATGTCGAGCTCGACCATCTGGGTCCGAACACGCTGCGGGTCGGACTCGGGCTTGTCGATCTTGTTGACGGCCACGACGATCGGGACCCCGGCCGCCTTCGCGTGGTCCAGGGCCTCCACCGTCTGCGGCTTCACGCCGTCGTCCGCGGCGACGACGAGCACGGCGATGTCGGTCACCTGGGCGCCGCGCGCCCTCATCGCCGTGAAGGCCTCGTGGCCCGGCGTGTCGATGAACGTGACCTCGCGTTCGCCGACGTGCACCTGGTAGGCGCCGATGTGCTGCGTGATGCCGCCGAACTCCTGGCCGACCACGTCGGTCTTGCGGATCGCGTCGAGCAGGAGGGTCTTGCCGTGGTCGACGTGCCCCATGATCGTGACCACCGGAGCGCGGGGGACCAGTCGGCTCTCGTCGACCTCCTCCTCCTCCTCCGGCTCCTCCTCCTCGACCCCCACGACCTCGGCCTCGAACCCCAGCTCGGTCGCCACCAGCGTGATGGCCTCCTCCGACAGGGACTGGGAGGCGGTGGCCATCTCGCCCAGACCGATCAGGGCCTTGACGACGTCGGCCACCCCCCGGTCGGTCTTCTCCGCGATGTCCTGCGGCGTGGCGCCGCGGGCCAGCCGGACGACGGGGCGCTCGGCCTGGAGCACCGCCGTGGCCGCGGGCGCCGCGACGGGGGCGGCCGCCGGCGAAATCGGCTCCTCGGCCGGCGTCTGGGCGGCGCTCGGCGTCGGGCCGACCTCGGCCGGCGCCGGAGCGGGCTCGGCCGGGGCCGAGGCGGGCTCGGGCGGCGTCTCCCTGCGGCGGCGCGGCTTGGGAAGGGGCTCTTCGACCGCTTCCTTCAGCTTGGCCTCGGGCACGGCTTTGCCCCCCGACGCGCGGAGTCGGGGCACGGCCTGGTCGGGCACCGACGACGAGGCCGTCAGGCCGTCGACGCCCATCTCCTTCAGCGCCGCGAGCAGCTCCTTGCTCGCGACCCCAAGCTCCTTGGCGAGTTCGTGCACCCTCACGTTCGAATGGCCCCCTCGATCTCCCGCCTTAGCCTAGCGGCTGCGTCCAGGGGCGCCCCCGTCCGCAATATCCGCCACAACCCGCCGCGTGCGAGCGCGGCCTCCACACACACCAGATCCCGATGGACGTACGCCCCGCGCCCTGGCGCCCTCCCCGACGGGTCGACGACGACCCGCCCATCCGGCAACCGCGCGACCCGCAGCAACGACCTCTTCGACCCCGTCGTCCGACATCCGACGCATGTCCGAACCGGCTCCCGCCCGGACGCCATGGACTACGCCTCCGCGGGTTCCTCCGCCGCCTCGACGACTTCCGTATCGGACGTGGAGTCCGACGCGGAGTCCGACTGTGAGCCGGCTACGTCCGCCGACGCGCCTTCGTCCGGTGAACCCGCCGGCGAACCGGAGGACGGAGCTTCGGGCTCCACGGCCTCCCCCGCCGGCGAACCCGCCGGCGAACCGGAGGACGGAGCCTCGGGCTCGGCCGCCTCCACACGAGGTGGTGCCTTCGGAGCGCGCTGCTCGTCGGCGAACTGGGTCTCGCTCTTGATGTCGATCCGCCACCCGGTGAGCCGGGCGGCGAGCCGGGCGTTCTGGCCTTCCTTCCCGATAGCCAGCGAGAGCTGGTAGTCGGGCACGATGACCAGCGCGGTCTGGGTCTCGGGGTCGACCCGAGCCTCTTTCACCTTCGCCGGCTGGAGCGCGTTCGCCACGAAGGTGGACGCATCGGCGCTCCACGGCACGACATCGATCTTCTCGCCCCGGAGCTCGGTCACGACATTACGAACACGCGACCCCTTCGGGCCGACGCAGGCGCCGACGGGATCCACCGCGGGTTCGTTGGACGCCACGGCGATCTTCGAACGGTGCCCGGGCTCGCGCGCCACGGCCTTGATCTCGACGATGCCCTCCTCGATCTCGGGCACCTCCATCTCGAACAGCTTCTTCAGGAGCCCCGGATGCGTTCGCGAGAGGACGATCTGCGGGCCCTTCGTGCCCTTGCGGACCTCGATGATGTACGCCTTCAGGCGTTCACCGGGCCGCGTCGGCTCGCTCGGCACCTGCTCGGCCGGAGGAAGGATCGCCTCCACCTTGCCGAGGTCGACCAGGACGTACCGACGATCGGATTGCTGGACGATGCCGGTCACGATGTCGCCCTCGCGCCCCGCGAACTCCTCGTAGGTCATCTCGCGTTCGGCGTCGCGCAGTTTCTGGAAGATCACCTGCTTGGCGGTCTGGGCGCCGATCCGCCCCTTGAACTCGTCGGTCACCTCCAGCTCGTCTTCTGACACGACACGATGCTCCGTGGCGATCTCGCCGCTCTCCTCGTCTTCGTGCTCGATCTCCTCGACCTTCTGGATCCACACGCGCAGGTCGCCGGACTCGGGGTCGATCTGGGCGCGCACGCCGAACGACTCCTCCTCGAGGTCCGGGTTCTGCTGCCGCCACCACGACTTGTAGGCCGAGGCCATGGCCTCCTCCAGGCCGGCGAGGATCGTCTCGAACGCGATCCCCTTCTCGCGCTCCAGCTCTCGCAGCGCCGCGATCATCTCCTGGTTCATCTTCCTGCTCCCGTCACGTTCCCTATTCTCGGGGGGCTACCGCTCGGTCTTCGGCCTCGCTTCCTGAGCCCCCCGCGCCCCCCATTCTCGGGGGGCTACCGCTCGGCCTTCGGCCTCGCTTCCTGAGCCCCCCATTCAAAGACCGTCCGCGCCGAGGCGACGTCGTCATACGGGACGCGCAGCTCTCCGCCGTCGGAAGCGATCACGATCGCCTCCGCGTCGGCCGAGACCAGCGCCCCCTCGACCACCCGCCGGCCGTCCACCGGCACCGCCGTCTTGACCTTCACCCGCTCGCCGACGCTCCGCCGGAAGTGCCGCGGCTCCCGCAGCTGCCGCTCCACCCCCGGCGAGCTCACCTCGAGCGAATACGCTCGATCCTCGGAGAACCCCTCGAGGTCCAGCCGTCGCGACAGCCGCTCGGAGACCTCCGAGATGGTGTCGAGGTCCACGCCGCCGTCCCGGTCGACCACCACCCGAAGGACCGGCCGGCCACGCTGCTTGCCGAACGACACCTCCCACAGCTCCAGCCCCGAGGCCTCGATCACGGGCGCCACCAGCTCCTCGACCCGCACTTGCATCGCGATCCCCTCCGGACCTGCGAAAAAGAAAGTGGGCACGAGCCCACTCCCGGGTGAAACCGCTCCGTTGACCTTTGGAGTATAGCCGAGCATGAAGGTTTCGTGCCCGAAACCGCAGGTCAGAGCGCTTCTACAGGGCGCGGCGCTGCCCGCCGGGTTGGCCCCAGTGGTCCCGCCGCCGCATGCGGCGGACCAAACGGTCGTCGTCCCACCCGCGGTGCACCCGGACGCCGAGGTCGCGACAGGCCGCCTCGGCGGCCTCTTCGCTCTCGAACACCTCCCGGACCCACAGGCCGTCCACGTCCACCAGGACCAGGTCCCAGGTCCGGCGCCCGACGTGCTGCAGGACGGCCTCGGTCTCCCGGCGCATCTTGACGAAGTCCCGGAGCGCGGTGGGCGCTCGAGCGGTCACGGGCCGAGCCTACGGCGCGGCCGCGAGCAGGTCCATCGCGCCCGCGACGGCGTCGCCGAGCGGGACCGTGGACCGTTCGCTCCCGGCCCGGAGCTTCAGATCGACGGTCCCCGCCTCCACGCCGCGGCGCCCCACGACCACCTGGATCGGGTAACCGATCAGATCGGCGTCGGAGAACTTCACGCCGGCGGTCTCCTCTCGGTCGTCGAGGACGGCATCGGCGCCGCGCGCTCGAAGTCCCTCGTACACCCGCTGCGCCTCGGCGACGACCCGCTCGTCGTCCCGGTTTGCGATCACGACCACCGCGTCGAACGGGGCCAGGACCCTCGGGAGGCGAACGCCGAGCTCGTCGTGGAACTGCTCGACCGCCGCCGCCAGGATCCGGGAGATGCCGATCCCGTGCGAGCCCATGTAGTACGGGCGCTCGATCCCGTCTTCGTCCACGAACCGGGCCTTCAGCGGCTCGGAGTACTGGGTGCCGAGCTGGTAGATGTGACCCACCACGATCGATCGCCCGACGTGGAGGCTCCCGCCGTCGACCGGGCATCGGTCTCCATCCCGAAGGGCCACCAGGTCCTCGTAATCGTCGACTCGGAAGTCCCTCGGGGTGTTGGCGCCGGTGACGTGCCGGTCGGCCTCGTTGGCGCCGGTGATCCAGTTCGCCCCGCCTCGCACCGAGTGGTCGGCCAGGATCCGGACGTTCTCGCCGAGCCCCTGCGGCCCCACGTACCCCTTGACGAAACCCCGGGCCTCGAAGTCAACGTCCTCGAACGGCCGGACCGGCGCCGGGAACAACAGCCGTTCGAGCTTGGCCTCCTCGACCTCCCGGTCGCCCGGCACCAGGACCGCGATGGGCTCCCCGCCGGCGTCGAACAACAGACACTTCAACGTCTCGCGAGGGGGGCGGCCCACGAAGGCCGACAGGTCCTCGATGGTCGAGGCCCCCGGCGTGGCCACCAAGGCCAGCTCCTCGAGGCCTTCCGGGTCGGCCGGCTCGGGCGGCATCGGGGTGGCGGCCTTCCGGTCGGCCAGGTAGTCGTTGTTCTCGCACTCGACGAACAGATCCTCCCCCACCTCGGCCCGGGCCATGAACTCGTGGTTGATGCCCCCGCCGATCTGTCCCGGTTCGGCTTCCACGACGACGTAGGACAGGCCACAGCGGTCGAACACCCGGCGGTACGCCTGCAGCATCACGTCGTACGAGCGTGCCATGCCCTGCTCGTCCCGGTCGAACGTGTAGGCGTCCTTCATGAGGAACTCGCGAGCTCGGAGCAGGCCGAATCGCGGACGGTACTCGTCCCGGTACTTCCACTCGATCTGGTAGACGTTCAGCGGCAGGTCGCGGTACGAGGGCAGGTCGCCGTCGATGAGGAGCGCGGCCACCTCCTCCTGCGTCGGGCCCAGGAGCATCTCGCGCCCGTGGCGGTCGGTCAGCCGGAACAACAGGTCGCCGTACAGGTCCCAACGGCCGGTCGCCTTCCAGGGCTCGGCGGGCAACGTGATCGGCATGCGGATCTCGTGGGCCCCCGAGGCGTCCATCTCCTCACGCGCGATCTGCGAGATCTTGCGCATCGAGCGCACGCCCAGGGGGAGCACGGTGTAGATGCCGGCGGCCACCTGGCGGATGAAGCCGGCGCGCAGCAGCAGCCGGTGCGACGGCACCTCGGCCTCTGCTGGATCCTCACGCAACGTCGGAACGAACGCCGTGGACAGCCTCATGGAGGGCTCAGGATACCGGCCGGAGCGAGCCCCGAGGCCCGCTCCGGCGTTCGGCTTGTCGCGATGTTGGATCAGAGCCTCGAGATCTCCAGCGTGTACTTCCCGGCGTCGAAGTACGAACCAAAGACGCCCGGCCCCATCGGACCGGGACCGGACCGGCTCACCCGCCCTGCACGAGGTGCACGACCTGTTGCCAGCTTGCGGCGTCGCGGGCGTACTGGTTGAACGTCGCCAGCCGGGCCGGATCGAGGGGGTCCCGGTTGATCGCGTTGAAGTCGCCCCACCGTTCGGGTCCGAGCGTGGCGTCGTAGGTGGCCAGCCCCGTGGCGAGCAACGTCTGGGTGGCCGCCCGGCGGCCCGGCCGGATCTCCGCCACCCACGCCGAGAGGAACTCCCCGCGCACGGCGCTCGCCCGACTGTAGGTGACGAACAGCGACCCGCCTCCGTCGGTCGCGAGCGCGGGCCATCCGACGTCGACCTCCGGAGCGCCGATCGTGCCCTTACGGATCAGCGACGACCGGGCCAGCCGTCGGGCCGGCCGAAGCTCGTACCACCGGATCGTGGACTCGGGATACGCGCCGGTGATGGAGTCGGGACGCAGGTCCCGGAACACGGCATGTGCGGTGAACAAGGCCCGGTCGTCCACGTCGTGATGGGCGTTGATCAGGCGTTCGTCGCCCGTGTCCCAGAACGTGTCGGCGTTGGCCAAACCTCCCCCGCCCTGCGTGCCGAGCGGCGGCCGGCCAACGCGCCCCACGCCGATGTTCGCGCGGGACAGGTGCAGCCCCGCGCGCGTGTTCTTGATCCGCCACACCACCAGGTAGGAACGTTTGCCGAAGAGCTCGAACGACACGAGGTGCTGTGGCCCCGATCCGTCGTGCGCCTGCGCCGGCTGAAGCGTGAACGACTGCCGGCCGGACGGATCGGCGGTCTGGGTCCCCGCGAAGACGTCCGGCACGACCGGAACCGAACACTCGTACAGCTGTGCCTTCAAGATGGAGAGCACCTGCGCGAACCGGAACCGTCCGCGGGCCGCCGGGAACGTGAACTGGTTCGTCGTGATCGTGATGCGTTCGTGGTTGTATCCCAGGCCCGGATAGTCCGCCCAGAGCCTCGGCTTGCCCGGCACGAGATCGCCGGGGAACGCCGTCGAACACCAGGTCGCGGGGTCGTCCGCCGTCGCGTTCGGGATGGCCACGGCGACGATCCGAGAGAACCTCGGCCGGTCGCTCTGGACGAGGTAGACGAGCACGAACATGTCGTCGAACTGGTCGTAGACGACCTTCGGGTCGAACGCGAACCGGCCGGCCGACTCCGGGTGCAGGTCCGCGAGCTGCATCGGGCCCGCGACGAGCGCGCCGGTGCGATCGTAGACGGCGGTCTGCGTGTTCACCGCGGCGAGGATGTAGTCGGGACCGAGGGCACCGGTGGGATCGGCCGGAACCGCGAACGGATCCGTCAGCGCGTCGAAGCCGAACACCGGCTGCGGTGCTCGAGGCCGTGGGAGTTCCCGTGAGATCGGGGAGGCCGGGCGTCCGCGTCGGGAGAAGACCTCGAACGAGGTGGGACGACGCTGCGACCGGCCCGGATCGCGACCGTGCGCCACCGAGGCTCGGGACACGGTCCACTCGGGGCCGGCGGAGCGGTCGCGTTCGGCCGCGACCGGGGCGGCGAACAGGGCGCCGGCGAGCGCCAGGGCGGAGGCCATCGAGACGAAGCAGGCGATCGAGCGCATCTTGCCCCCCTGGCGAGTTCGGGGGACGCTACCGAGACCTGCCGTCGCACGTCCACGCGCCTCGACGATCCCTCGAAGCGGTCGCCGTTGACGGCGCCGCAGCCGGATGCGACGATCGGCCCGCATGATCGAGGGTGCGCGGCGCTGGTCCTGGACGACGGGCTGGTCCACGGGCGTCTGACGCCCGGCTCCCGCGCACGTTCGGCAGCACCCATCGGCACGGCGACGAGAGCCCCGGGCGAGGCCCGGGGTTTCCCTTTGCGGAGAGGAGATCGGTGGTCATGAAGGTGCAGCCGGATCGAGCGTCGTTCGAGGCGCTGGCGGCCGAGCACGCCCTGGTCCCGGTCTGGTCGGAGCTGTTGGCCGATGTCTCGACGCCGGTCGGGGTGTTCCCGGCCTTGGCGGGAGACGGTCCCGGCGTGCTCCTGGAGAGTGTGGAGCGGTCGGAGCGGTGGGGGCGTTACTCGTTCGTCGCGGGTGACCCGGCGGCGATCCTCGTGGCCGATGGCGGCGGCCTTCGGGTGGCGCACGTGGCTCGCGACCTCGGCTTCGACGCCCCTCGGACCGGCGACGCCCGTGCGGACCTGGTCGCCCTGGCCCGGGCGCTGCGGGCGCCCCGCCCGGAGGGGCTTCCGCCGCTCACCGGCGGGCTGATGGGGTACCTCTCCTACGAGGCCGGCGGCCTGCTGGACGGGCATCCCTTCCCGGCCGGCGACGTGCCCGCCCCGCCCATCGGGCTGCTCGTGATCGACCGCGCCGTCGTGTTCGACCACTGGCGGCAGCGACTCCTTCTGGTGGCGCATGTGCCCCCCGGCGGCTACGAGGCCGGCGTCGAAGCGCTCCGGGACCTGTCCGGCCGCCTCGAGACGTCCCGCCCCCCGCAGCCCGAACCGCCGGGCGCCGGCCGGGGCGCCGACGAAGACGGCGAGCCCAACATGGCGGACGAACACTTCCGGGCCATCGTCCGCTCGATGAAGGAGCACGTGTTCGCCGGCGACATCTATCAGGGGGTGCCGTCCCGCCGGGTGAGCTTCCCGTCATCGCGTGGCGGGTTCCCCGTCTATCGGCGCCTTCGTGTCACGAATCCCGCGCCGTACATGTTCTTCCTCCGGATGCTCGGTATGGAGCTCGCCGGCTCCTCTCCGGAGCCGCTGGTCCGCGTGGAGGGACGAACGGTTTCGACGCGACCGATCGCCGGCACTCGGCCGCGCGGCGAGTCCGAGCTCCGCGACCGCCTGTACGAACACGAACTCCTGGCCGATCCCAAAGAACGCGCCGAACACGCCATGTTGGTGGACCTGGCGCGCAACGACCTCGGGCGCGTCTGCACGCCCGGCACGGTGCGTCCCACCGAGCTCATGGTGGTGGAGCGATTCTCCAAGGTGATGCACATCGTCAGCACCGTCGAGGGCGAGCTTGCCGAGGGCCATCACGCGTTCGACGCGCTGGCTGTCACGTTTCCCGCAGGAACGGTGACGGGGGCGCCGAAGCGGCGCGCCATGGAGCTGATCGCCGAACACGAACCCACCGCCCGAGGTCCGTACGCCGGGGCGGTGGGCTACTGCACGTTCGCCGGCGACCTGGACTTCTGCATCACGATCCGGACCGCGGTGGTGGCGGACGGTCGGGCCCACGTCCAGACCGGAGCCGGCGTCGTCGCCGACTCCGACCCCGAGGTCGAGCTCGCCGAGACCAAAGCCAAAGCCGCCGCGCTGCTGCCCGCGGTGGTGGACGCCGAGGGGGTGTGGGGGGCTCAAGAAGCGAGCGAGGCACGAGCGAGCGTAGCCCCCCATGAAGACGAGGGGGTGATGGGGTGATCCTCGTCGTCGACCACTACGACTCGTTCACCTACAACCTCGTGCAACTCATCGAGAGCTTCGGCGACACCACGGAGGTGGTGAAGAGCGACGCGGAGTCCGCGGAGTCGCTCCTGCGCCGGCACCCGGAGGGCGTGGTGCTCTCGCCGGGGCCGGGACGGCCAGAAGACGCCGGCTGTTTCCCCGAGCTGATCGAGCGGCTTCCCGCCGAGACGCCGCTGCTCGGGGTCTGCCTCGGGCACCAGGCGCTCGGCCTCGCGGCGGGCGGGGTGATCGAACGCGCCACGCCGGTGCACGGCAAGGCCTCGCTCGTGCACCACGAAGGCGACACCATCCTGGCCGGCGTGCCGAACCCGTTCGAGGCCGGCCGCTACCACTCGCTGGTGGTCCGGCGGGAGGACCTCCCCGAGGAGCTCGACCTCATCGCCTGGAGCGACGACGGCCTGGTGATGGCCACGCGCCACCGCGAGCTCCCGAGGTTCGGGGTCCAGTTCCACCCCGAGTCGATCCTGACGCCCGACGGCCCGACGATCGTTCGGAACTTCCTGCGGCTGGCTCGAGGCTGACGACCGGCCCTCAGCCGGCCTGGGACGGTTCGGCGGCGCGTTCGGCGGCGATCTTGCGCGCCTCTTCGATCAGGCGTTCGACGAAACGGTCCTCCGGAATCTTGTCGACCACCTCACCCTTGACGACGAGGAATCCCTGTCCCTTACCGGCCGCGATGCCGAGGTCGGCCTCCCGAGCCTCGCCGGGCCCGTTCACGACACATCCCATGACGGCCACGCGGATCGGCACGGTCAGGCGTTCGCGCTCGATCGCCTCGTTGACCCGTTTCGTCAGGCCGAGCACGTCGACCTCGGCCCGGCCGCAGCTCGGGCACGCTACGAGGTCGAGGCCACGACGGCGAAGGCCGAGCGACTGGAGGATGGCGATGCCCACCTTCACCTCTTCCACCGGGTCGTCGGTGAGGCTGACGCGGATGGTGTCGCCGATCCCCTCCGCCAGCAGCGTGCCGATCCCGACCGCGCTCTTCACCCCCCCCATCGGCATGGGTCCCGCCTCGGTCACGCCGAGGTGCAGGGGGTAGTCGCATTTCTCCGCGAGCTGCCGGTACGCCTCGATCATCACGCGAGGGTTCGAGTGTTTCACCGAGATCTTGATGTCGAAGAAGTCCTCGTCCTCGAGGATCCGCGCCTCGTTCAACGCGCTCTCGACCAGGGCCTCGGGGGTAGGGGCCCCGTACCGCTCGAGCAGATCTTTCTCGAGCGACCCCGCGTTCACGCCGATCCGGATGGGAACGCCGCGGTCCTTGGCCTCCCGGGCGATGAGCCGGACCTTGTCCTGGTACTTGATGTTGCCCGGGTTGATCCGGAGGCCGTGGATCCCCGCCTCGAGCGCGGCCATCGCGTATTTCCACTGGAAATGGATGTCGGCCACCACCGGAACGGTCGATTTCGCCGAGATCGCCGTCAGGGCCTCGGCGTCTTCCCAATGCGGCACGGCCACGCGGACGACCTCGACGCCGGCCGCGACCAGCGAGGCGATCTGCTGGAGCGTGGCGTTCACGTCGGCGGTCTTGGTGGTCGTCATCGACTGGACGCGCACGGGTGCGCCGCCGCCGATGACGAGGCCGCCGAGGTGGATCTGCCGGGTCGGTCGCCGCTCCATCACTCCTCCTCGGGGGCTACGCTCGCCTGCCGGCTCGCTTCTTGAGCCCCCCGAACCAGTCTCTCAATCGCCGTCAGATGCCGAACACGTGGAACACGACCTGGCGCTCCTTCGGTTCGTCCATCTCGAACAGGATCAGCCGCTGCCACCGCCCGAACATCGGCTCGCCGGCCGAGACCGGGATGGCGTGGGACGACGCCGACAGGAGCATGGCTTTGACGTGGGAGGGGCCGTTCCGCCGTTCGTGCGACTCGTCGAGGTTCTGGGTCCGCCGGCCCAGGTCGTCGTGGGCGTAGTACCCGTCGTCCGGGACGAGATCGAGCATCCGGGCGCGGAAGTCCTCGAGCGCCCCGTCCTCCCACTCGTTGACCAGGAGCGCCGCGGTGGTGTGCGCGCAGAAAGCCACGGCGGCCCCTTCGGTCACCCCGGAGTCCTTGACGGCGCGCTCCAGCTCCTCGGTCAGGTCGAGGTACGTGTACCGGCTCGGGGCGGCGACCTCGACCCTGGTCGTGGCGGACTTCATGGGGCTCCTCCTCGTGGTCATCCGGACGTGGTGACGGGCAACTCGAACGTGAACGTGCTCCCCTTGCCGGGTTCGCTCTCGGCCCAGATGCGGCCGCCGTGCGCCTCGACCACGGACCGCGCGATGGCCAGCCCGATGCCGGTGCCACCCTCGTCCCGTGAGCGGGACGTGTCGACGCGGTAGAAGCGGTCGAACAACCTCGGCAGGTGCTCGGCGGAGATGCCCGGACCCGTGTCGGCGACGGCCACGTCCACGGCGCCGTTGTGCCCGGCCGCGCTCACCCGGACGTGCCCGCCCGAGGGTGTGAAGCGCACGGCGTTGTCGAGCAGGTTGAACAACACCTGGTAGACACGTTCGGCGTCCGCGTACACGGTCGGGAGGTCATCGGGCACCTCGTCGCTGAGCTCGATGTCGCTTCGCCCGCGCGTCACGCGCACCTCCGAGAGGACCCTCGCCACCAGCGGCGCCAGCGACACGGGCTCTCGGCGAAGCGGAACGTCGCCCGACTCGAGGCGAGACAGCTCGAGGAGCTGGTCCACCATCCGTCCCAGCCGCTCGGACTGGGCCAGCATCACCTGGAGCGTCCGGGGGTCCGGCCGCTCGACGCCGTCGAGCAGGTTCTCCAGGTGCGCGCGAAGGGCCGAGATGGGGGTCTTGAGTTCGTGCGAGACGTTGGCCACCAGGTCTCGGCGGACCCGCTCCAGGCTCTCGAGCTCCGAGCTCATGCGATTGAACGCCACGGCGAGCTGGCCGACCTCGTCGCGCGACGTCGTCTCCACCCGCTGCCCATAGTCGCCGCGTTCCATCTTCCGTGCCGCGCCGGCCATGTCGCGGAGCGGCTGCGTCATGCCGCGAGCCAGCCACCGGGCCACCACGAGGGCGATGGCGGCGGCGACCGCCCCGGCGACCAGCAGCTGCCACCAGAACTCGAACAGGAAACGCGTCGACGCGACGACGAACTGCGGCTCGTTCCGGACGGCGTACAACATCTCCCCAGACCCGTCCCGCAGCGGGACGGCGGCGTATTCGATGCCGTTCGTCACGCCGACGTGCACACCTCCGGCGAACCGAGGGGGCTCGTCGAGCTCGGGGCCGATCCACACGAACCCGTCGTCCTCCAGCCGGACCAGCGACACACCGCGAGGAAGCGTGGAGTCCACCTCCGTGCTCCGGGACTGCGCGATGCGCAGCAGCTCGACGAGGTCGGCGTCGCGGAACGAGCTCGCGAGCGCCAGCGACAGCAGGAAATACACGAGCAGGACGGTGAGGCCGACCGCGAAGACGATCACCGAACCGAGCTTGGCCCGGATCGTGGGGAGCTTGGCGAACGGGCGCACGGTCAGGCGTCCTCGTGGAAGGCGTAGCCGACGCCGTGCACGGTGCGGATGAATCGCGGCTCGACGCCGTCCTCCCCCAGCTTGCGCCGGATCCTCGCGACGTGGGAGTCCACGACGCGTCCGCCGGCGTAGTCGCGGTACCCCCAGACGCGATCCATGAGCTGCTCGCGAGTGAACACGACCCCCGGCTCACGGGCCAGGCTGAGCAGGATGTCGAACTCGAGCGGGGTGAGCTGCACCTCAGCGCCGTCCACGCTGATCCGGCGACGGGCGGGGTCGATCTCGAGCCCTCCGCGCGTCAGCGGCTCCATCGACGAGGACTGCTCGATCCGCTCCACCCGGCGCAGGATGGCCCGCACCCGTACGGCGAGCTCTCGGAGGCTGAACGGCTTCGTCAGGTAGTCGTCGGCGCCGACGGCGAACCCGGCCACCTTGTCGGCCTCCTCGGTCCGGGCCGTGAGCATCAGGACGGGAACCCAGCGTTCGCGCTGCAGCTCCCGACACACCTCGAGGCCGTCCATCCCCGGGAGCATGAGATCGAGAACGACGAGGTCGGGCCGTTCCCCGGACGCGACGTCGAGCGCCTGAGGGCCGTCGGGCGCCACCAGCACGTGGTACCCCTCACTCTCCAGGCGGGCGCGAACGGCTTCGGCGATGGCCTCCTCGTCGTCGACCACCAGGACGGTCTGGGTCACGCCAAGCATCGTATCCGGGCGTGATCGGGACCCCTCGACCGGGTTGTTGAGAAATCGTGGCGGCCCGCCCGCCCGAGCGCGTGCCTCAGAACGCCGGTGGCTTGACGATGTCCACGTACACAACCATCACCGTGAACAGGATGAAGAACGCGGCCACGGCGGCCGACACCGGGATGACCCGGCGCATGTCGACGGGGCGCCCCCGGATCTTCTCGATGACGAGCACGGCGAGGTGGCCGCCGTCGAACGGCGGCAGCGGCAAGAGGTTCAGCAGGCCGACGAAGATGTTCACGATCGCGAACAGGAACAGGATGTCCCAGAAGTTCCCTTCGGGGTTCGATGCGATGCTTCCGGCGATCCGGCCGACCCCGACGATGCTCGCGGGATCGCCCGCCTCACGAGGCGCGTCCGTGAACACCAGATCGAAGAGCCGCCCTACCCCTTCCGGCCCGAACACCCGGCCCACGTTGCGCACGGTCTCCGCGGCGTAGTCCGCGGTCAGGGTGGCCGCCCCGGTCACGGCGCCGATCGGGTCTTCGGTCTCCCGGACGACATCGCCGCCCAGCGCCACCCCGATCCGACCCACCTCCACACCGGCGACCTCGGACAACACGGGGACGACCTCGACGGTGAAGGTCCGGTCGGCGCGCCGGATCGTGAGCGTGATCGGTTCGTCGACGTGCGTCTGCGTGTATTCGACCAGGAACTGCTGCGACGGGTTCTCGATCCCGTCGACGGCGACGACGCGATCTCCCTCACGCAGCCCCGCCGCGGCGGCGGGCGAGGCCCGCCCATCGAGCTGCTCCTCCACGTCGGTGAACCGAGGATTGACGATCGTGGGCTGGCCGACCAGCCCGAGCCACAACGAGAAACACACCAGCGCCAGCACGAAGTGCGTGAACGGTCCGGCCACGATCACCAGCGCCCGCTGCCAGCGCGGTTTGGCCCCGTACGTCCTCGGGAGATCCTCGGGAGAGACCTCCTCGTACGGGTTCATCCCGGCGATCTTCACGTAGCCCCCGGCGGGGATCCATTTGAACCCCACCTCGGTCTCGCCGCGCCTGGTGGACCAGATCCTCGGGCCGAATCCGACGAAGAACTCGGTGACCTTGATCCCGAACGCGCG
>DATHVC010000113.1:0-7414 GCA_035461565.1 Actinomycetota bacterium | reverse complement strand
AAACTGGCGAACCAAGGGAGCTCGTCAGGCCAGGCGCTCGGCCAGCTGCCGCGAGTCCCGAAGCTCGTTCAGCGAGCCCAGGTCCTCGAAGACCGCCTTCCCGCCTGCGAGTAGTCCGCGGGCTTCGTCGCGACGTCCGGCGAGGAGTAGTGCCCCGGCCAGCCAAAGGTCGGTTCGGGCCTTCTCCCAGCGTGCCGGCAGCTCGCCAAAGCGTCGCTCGCCCGAGCGAGGAGCCCGATCGCTCGCTCGACATCGCCCGCGGCGAACGACGAAGCGGTCCTCCAGGCCCTGGTCAGACCGCCATGCCGCCAGACGGAGCCCGCCTCACGCGACCAGCGGTGTGTGCGTCCGACTCGGCCCACCGAGGCTACCCCGCTCATGATTGGAGGCCCACGTCGCTGATGAGCGTATGGAGCTGTGCAACGAGACTGCGCCAGGAGTTCGATTACAGTCCCCTTACGTCTACTCGACCCTCCCCATGCGCGAACCAGCGCTGGGATCTTGTACGTCGGGCGGATCGCCTTCCGGCTCATCACGCGGAGCTCCTCGACGAGGAGCCGAACGAGCGCCTCCTCTTGAGCCGGAGGCGTCAGGGTGAAGTGAGGCTCGGTCGCCCGTAGCGCACGGCGTAGCCAGGACCCTGGATCACCGGCTTCAGCAGCGGGATCGGGGACGGGGTCGAGCGGACGCACCGGGGACGGGCCGGGCTAGACTGGTGCCCCGATGGGCGACGCGGTCGAGGACTCCGAGCGCCTGCTGCGCGCGATCGAGGCATGGGAAGAAGCGACGTCCTCGGCCACGCCCGACGAGGCCGCGACCACTTTCGACCAGGCGACGCTCCAGGTTTTCTGGCAGCGCTGGCCACAGGTGAGCTCGTGGGCGGGGGCGCTCTGGCGCCGGCTCAACGCCGACCTGGCCGATGCCGCCGCGCCGGTGGACGAGTCCGAGTTCCACGAGGTCGGCGGCGAGGGCGGCGGCTGAGGCGGCCGGCGGAGGTCAGCATGCCGAGCCTGAGGGAGATCATGAGCGCCGACGTCTTCACGACGACGGCCGACGCGCCGATCGCCGAGGTCGCTCAGCGCATGATGAGGGGCAAGATCGGATCGGCGGTCGTGATGGATGGGACGTGGCTCGTAGGGATCTTCACCGAGCGCGACGTGCTCCGCGCCGCGGCGGCCGGTGCGGACCCGAAGGCATCGGTCGTACGCGACTGGATGACCGGCGACCCGGTCACGGCCGCGCCCGACATGGACGCGGAGGAAGCTGCCGAGCTCATGATGAGCCAGGGCTTCCGGCACCTGCCCGTCGTTGACGGCAACGCGCTGGTCGGGCTCGCGAGCCTCCGCGACATCTTCCGGACGCGGATCCGCCGCCCGGCGCGGTAGGCCGGCGGGCCGCTCCCGTCGGCGCGCGTGCCGCGCGCTACACGTCGAAGAGCGGGTCGGTGAGCGTCGGGCCGAAGTCGCCGCCCGATGCCGTCACCGCGAAGAACACGAGCGAGACACCGAGCAGCGCCAGGTCCTTCTGGAACTGCGTCATGTCCATCTGCCGCATCATCGCGTCGTCCTTGATCGTCCAGAAATTTCGGATGAAGAAGGCCGTGCAGAACAGGAACACGGCGAGGACGAGCGCAGACACGTCGGGCCAGACGCCGACGATGATCCCCAGCCCGGCCAGGATGATCCCGATCCCGCTCACCAGGACGGCCGGTCCGGGCAGCGGGATCTTCTTCGCGGCCGCGTAGCCCGTCAGCTGCTCGTACGCCATCAGATGGCCGGCGACCCCGCTCGCGACGAAGAGCAGGCCGAACAGGAACCGACCGATCAGGAAGAGGGCGTCCATCGCGGGCCTCCTTTCAGCGACTATGTGGTCCTGGTCCTGGGGACGCTCCACACGAGGCCGTATTCCCACCGTATCGGGAGCGCGCCGCCGCGGTGGTCTCGACCGGACGGCGGCGCCCTGTTCTCGTTGGGATCAGTGACAGCCGTCGACGGAGAAGTGGCCGGGGTCGGTGGCCGGGAGCGACTGGCCCCACCCCACGTCCTCGAGCGCCGCGATCACGCCCGGCGAGTCGCATCGCCAGCCGCAAGCAGCTCCGCAACCCGAACAAACAACCCGCGTCATGGACCAACGGAACCCAGGGTTACGACAGGGCAACGAGTCGGCGGCGACGCACGCATTTCCCCTGGTAGAAGGGCAAAGGGGCCGCCTCTCGGCGACCCCTCAGCTCGTCGCGGGGACGGGATTTGAACCCGTGACCTCTGGGTTATGAGGGCTCAGGACAAGCCCAGGACCAGCGGAAACGCTGGACGCCCCTGACACTGCTAGGCACGGTTGGACATACCTGATGTTGTCCACGTTTGTCCAGAGAGCCTAGAAGGAGCTCTGACCAGATCGCACTGGCCCTGACCTCGGCGTCTCTGTTCGCGTACGCGACCGATGCCGCCGGCAGGTCTCTGCTGTACCACGACGCGAACGACCTGCCGATGGCCGTCGCGCCGGCGTGGGCTTCTGCTGGGCCGACGATCCGGTGTGGCTCTCAACATGGCGCGGGCCTTCTCGCCGGCCGATCCGGCCCACTTCCGCGGCCCGCACGCGCCGCGGTCGCCTGGGCGGCGCTGGGGTCGCGCTTCCGCATTCCCGAGGAGTGGGCGACGACGGGGCGCCCATCGCGGACTGATCCGGTTCACGCCGGTCGTAGGATGCCCCCGCCATGAAGGACGAATCCGCCGCCGGCCTCGCCGACCGCGACCCGCTCGAGGCGCCCCCGCCCGCGTTCACGTCGGCGCAGGCGGAGGCGCTCGCGGCCGAGACCTTCGGCATCGCCGGGCGCGCCGAGCCGCTCGTGAGCGAGCGCGACCAGAACTTCAAGATCCTCACGCCGGCGGGAGACGGCTTCGTCCTGAAGATCATGAACCCCGCCGAGGACCCGGCGGTCGCCGAGATGCAGACGTTCGCGATGCTCCACGTGGCCGAGACGGATCCGGGGCTCCCGGTCATGCGCCTGGTTCCGGCCCTGGACGGCTCGGTCCAGGCTTGGGCGACCGGTCCGGACGGCCGCACGCATGTCGTGCGGATGGTGACGCTGATGCCGGGGCGCTTGCTGGAGCCGATCGAGTTGCGACGCGAGGCACTGCCCGGCTTCGGCGCCGCGTCGGCGCGGCTGGCGCGAGCTCTGCGCGGCTTCTTCCACCCGGCCGCACACCACTCCCTGCTCTGGAACATCCGCAACGCCCTGGACCTGCGGCCGCTGCTCCCCTCGATCAACGACCCACGTCGCCGGAGGATCGCGGAGCGGGTCATCGATCGCTTCGAGGAGCACGTCCACCCGGTGTTCTCTCACCTGCGCGCCCAGGTCATCCACAACGACCTGACGTCGGACAACACGTTGTTCGACGAGGAGCAGCACGTGTCCGGCATCCTGGACTTCGGCGACATGGCGCATACGGCCGTGATCTGCGATCTGGTCTCTACGGTGGACGCCCTCATGGGCGAGCGGCCCGACCACTTCGAGTCGCTCGAGGCCACCGCTGCGGGGTTCGCGTCCGTCTTGCCGCTCGAGGACGAGGAGGTCTCGCTCCTGCCCGACCTACTGCTCACTCGGTGGACCACCACCGCAGCGATCTCGGCGTGGCGGGCGCAGCGGTATCCGGAGAACGCCGAATACATCACCGGGTGGGACGCCGGCGTCTGGACGATGCTCGACCTGTTCAATGGGATGGGGGCGCCGGCGTACGAGCGCAGGATCCGCGAAGCGCTGATGGCCGCGACCGGCCGCCGCCGATCGATCGCGGTGGGCGGCTCGATCGACGAGCTGGTCGAGCGCCGGCGGCGGCTGTTCGGCCCGGCCATCTCGCCGTTGTCCTACGAGCGCCCGCTGCATCTCGTGGGGGGGCGCGGGGTCTGGCTGTATGACGCCGAGGGGCGGGCCTATCTGGATGCGTACAACAACGTGCCCGTCGTGGGACACGCGCATCCACACGTGGTCGACGCGATCGCCCGCCAGGCGGCCTCGCTGAACACGAACACGCGATACCTGCACCGATCGGCCCTGGAACTCGCCGAGCGGCTGGTCGCCACGATGCCCGACGGCCTGGACACGGTGATGTTCGTGAACACCGGCAGCGAAGCCAACGACCTGGCGTGGCGGATGGCCACGACCTTCACCGGCGCCGGGGGCGGCGTGGTCACGCGGTTCGCGTACCACGGCGTGACGACGGCGATCGCGGACCTGTCGCCCGAGGAATGGCTCGGCTCGTCGCCACCGGCGCACGTCGCCACGATCGCCCCGCCCGATCCCCGGGAGGGATTCGGCGGCGACGACCCGGGCGGGTACGCGGCCGAGGTCGACCGGGCCGTCGCCGAGCTCCGGAGCCGGGGGTTCGGTCCGGCGGCGATGCTGATCGACGGGGGCTTCACCAGCGACGGCGTGTTCACGCCGGCACCCGACGTCCTGGGGGCCGCGGTCGACCGATGGCGAGGCGCCGGCGGGCTGTTCGTGGCGGACGAGGTGCAGGTCGGGTACGGGCGGGGAGGCTCGCACCTGTGGGGGTTCCGGCACTACGGGCTGACGCCGGACTTCGTCACGCTCGGGAAGCCGATGGGGAACGGGCATCCCGTCGCGGCCGTGATCACCCGGTCCGAGATCGCCGCCCGCTTCGCCCACGAGACGGAGTTCTTCAGCACGTTCGGCGGCAATCCCGTCGCGTGTGAGGCCGGCCTGGCCGTCCTCGAGGTGATCGAGCGCGAAGGGCTCGTGTCCAACGCCCAAGAGATGGGGAGGCGACTGGTCGAGGGCCTGCGCGGGCTGATGGCCCGGCACCCGCTGATCGGCGAGGTCCGTTCGATGGGGCTGCTGGTTGGCGCCGACCTCGTTCGCGACCGAGGCACGGGCGAGCCCGCATCCGCGGAAGCCGACCGCGTCTCGAACGCGATGCGCGAGCGCGGTGTCCTCGTGGGGACGACCGGGCCCACCTCCAACGTGCTCAAGATCCGGCCACCACTCGTGATCGCGTCCCGGGAGATCGCGCTGCTCATCCAGACCCTCGACGAGGTCCTCGTGGAGGTGGAGGCCGGCCGATAGGGCTTCTTAGGAAGAGGCCAGTTCGATCCTGCGGATACGCCCCGTGGGCCGGTAGGAGTCTCAGCCCGAGCTTCGAGCCTTACAAGCGGTCCGTCTCCGTCGCGACCTCGAGCTTCCCCTTCAGCACGTTGATCACATCGGTGTCAGCGTTGAAGCTGTGGAGCTCCTCTCCGCTGTTCCCCCCGGGCTCGATGTCGGACTCGATCATTTCGACGTCGGGACGATCTTCGGGCGTCATCAGGGCGTCCACGATCCGATCCGCCGAACGCTATCTCGCCCGGATGCGGGCCAGCGCCACGTTCCCGAGCGAGATGCTCACCCCCGCGAGGAACAGCATCGTCCCGATCACGTTCACCTGCGGCGGAAGACCAATCCGGGTCGCGCCGAACACCTAGATTGGGAACGTTACCCAGGTGCTCGGCGAGGAGAGCCGCGACCTCACGGAGAGACGTGTCCGGACTGACCGTCGGGATCGAGGTCATCATCACATCCTGCACGTCCATGGCGAGCCCCCTCCCCTGCTTGGTGCGGGACCCTACTGATGACCACCAGGCCTCGGACGGATCAGACGGCCCTCGCGGCCGGGCCCAAACGGTCCTGCGTTCAGCCTTCTTGTCACTTCCGCATCGCCGTGACCACCGGCATGGAAGGACAGATGAGCCGGGGGTTCCCCGGGCAAGAACCGATCGATATGGTCCCCCCCGGGCCCGATCGGTACGCGGAGCCAATCGCGTGCCCCCTCTTCCGCCCCACTGGTAGCGTCCGCTCGAGGTGGGACAGTTCGAGGGATGGATTGCGCTCGTGACCGGAACCGGGAGCCCGGACGGTATCGGGTTCGCGGTGGCCCGCCTGCTCGGCGAGGAAGGTGCCCGTGTCGCCCTCACAGCCACGACGGATCGAGTCGAGGAGCGCGCGGCGAGCCTGCGGGCGGAGGGGATCGACGCAGCGGCGTTCATCGCGGACCTCACCAGCGAGGCCCAGGCGCGGACGCTCGTGGAGGCCGTGCTCGAGCGCTTCGGCCGGCTCGACGTCCTCGTGAACAACGCCGGCATGGTGCAGACGGGGGTCGAGGAGGCGAGCGGTCGCTTCGTCGAGCTCGAGGCCTCGGCCTTCGAGCAGGACCTTGCGCTCAACTTGTGGACCGCGTTCCACGTCACCCGGGCTGCGCTGCCGGGGATGATCGAGCACCGGCGGGGTCGAATCGTCATGGTGAGCTCGGTCACGGGGCCGGTGGCCACCAACCCTGCGAACGCCGGCTACGGAGCCGCGAAGGCGGCGATGGACGGGGTGATGCGCTCGATCGCGCTGGAGACGGCGCGGCGCGGCGTGACGTGCAATTCGGTGCAGCCGGGGTGGATCCGCACGGGGTCCCAGCTCCCCGAGGAGGAGGTGGCCGGACAACACACGCCGATCGGCCGCAGCGGCACTCCCCAGGAGGTCGCGGAGGTGATCGCGTTCCTTGCGTCTCCGGGCGCGAGCTACGTCACCGGCCAGACGCTCATCGTCGATGGCGGCAACGCGATCCAGGAGTACAAAGGCCCGCCGGCGGACTGGTACTGACCTACGCGCTGGCTAGTTCGCGGGACAACGGTATCTCCTCTTCTGGCTCGGCCCGTTAGCGTCCCGAGAAGTGGTGGGAATTCGGGGTGGACTTCCGGGGTGGAAATCCCCGTGACGTAGAGGGCCACCGCCATCCTCAACGACAGCTGGAGTCGGATGAGGAGGGACGATGGCCACCCCAAGCTTGGACATCACGGCGTTCGTCGGCAAGCTGCTCGAGCAAGAGGACGTCGACGCGCTGCGTGAGGGCATCCGGGTGCTCTCGCAGGCCGTGATGGAGACCGAGGTCTCCGCGCAGATCGGCGCCGCTCCCTACGAGCGGAGCCCCGAACGCATCGCCTACCGCAACGGCTACCGCACCCGCCGTTGGGACACTCGGGTCGGCACGATCGAGCTGAAGATCCCGAAAGTCACCGCCGGCGCCTACTTCCCCTCGCTGCTTGAGCCCCGCCGGCGAGCCGAGAAGGCGCTTCACGCCGTGGTGGTCGAGGCCTACGTGAAGGGCGTGTCGACCCGCAAGGGTCGACAACCTAGTGCGGGCCCTGGGGATCGACGGGATCTCCCGCTCCGAGGTCTCCAGGATCTGCAAGGTCCTGGATACCGAGGTCCGCGGCTTCCTGGCCCGCCCGATCGAGACCGAGTGCCCCCGTCGAGGTCCACGCGACGGTCTCCGGGTACGACCGCCAGAAGGAAACGGGTCTCCTTCTTCGACGGCTTGACCATCAACACGATGCACTTCGCGGCTTGCTCCACACGGTTGCCTCGTAGCGG
>DATHVC010000112.1:0-1544 GCA_035461565.1 Actinomycetota bacterium | reverse complement strand
CACCCCGTCCACGGTGGCGCCGCTGACGGTCCTCGCGCGCACGCGACGCCCGATCGTCGCGCACCTCGACCGGTAGTCCGCGATCACCGAGCGGGCGAACCGCTCCGAGGCGGGTTCGTACCCGGCGACGAACGCGTTCAGGAACCCGGCCAGCAGGTCCTCGGCCTCCGCGGTCACCGCCCCGGCGTTCGGGACGTCCGGCGGCGGCGCGCCGAGGTTCACGCCGACACCGAGCACCGCGTGTTCGATCCGGTCGTCGTCGAGCCGCGCCTCGAGCAACAGGCCGCCGGCCTTCCGACCGTCCACCAGGAGATCGTTCGGCCATTTGCAGGCGGCCTCGCCGCCGGCCCATGCGCGGCACGCGTCCACGAGCGCGACCCCGGCCAGCAGCGACAGCAGCCCGCCCCCCTCGGCCGGCAGAGCCGGACGCAGCACGAGCGAGAACATGAGCGCGTGTCCCGGTTCGTCGAGCCACGTTCGCCCGAGCCGCCCCCGGCCCTCCGTCTGGTGCCCGGCGGCCACGAGCGTCCACTCCGGAGCGCCTGCGGAGGCGAGCTCCAGGGCCGTGCGCTGGGTCGAACGGGTAACCTCCTCGAATCGCACCGGGACGTGCAGCCCGGCTCGTTCCACGGCTCGGGACAGAGCGGCCTCGGTCAACACCGTTGTTTGACTCCACTGGGGGGGTACCCGATTATCGGCTGCCGGAGCGGCGCGTGACGAAACCCCGGATCCTGATCGCGAACCGCGGCGAGATCGCCGTCCGGATCATCCGGACGATCCGCGAGCTCGGGTACACGTCCATCGCCGTCTACAGCGACGCGGATCGGGAGGCCCTCCACGTGGAGATGGCCGATGCCGCTTATCGCATCGGCCCGCCGCTCCCCGCCGACTCGTACCTGTCGATCGGGGCGATCCTCGACGCGGCGCGCAAGGGCCGGGCCACGGCGATCCATCCCGGCTACGGGTTCCTGTCAGAACGAGCGCATTTCGCCCGCGCCGTCGAGCAGGCCGGATACACGTTCATCGGGCCGCCGGCCGAGGCCATCGAGACGATGGGCGACAAGTCCGCGGCCCGGCAGGCCGCCGACCGGGTGGGGGTACCAATCGTTCCCGGAACACCCGAACCCGTGACGATCGACGACGCTCCCGCCGAAGCCCAGCGGATCGGATACCCCGTGCTGGTCAAGGCGGCCTTCGGCGGCGGGGGGCGCGGCATGCACGTGGTCCGAAAGCCCGAGGAGCTGCCCAACGCGCTGGCCCGGGCGGCGCGCGAGGCCACGGCGTATTTCGGCCGCCCCGAGGTGTTCCTGGAGCGCTTCCTCGAGCGCGCCCACCACGTGGAGGCTCAGATCGTCGCCGACGCCCACGGGAACACGTTCTTCCTCGGCGAACGCGACTGCTCGGTCCAGCGGCGGCACCAGAAGCTCATCGAGGAGACCCCCTCCCCCGTCGTGGACGTCGAGCTGCGCAGCCGGATCGGGGAGGCAGCCATGGCGCTGGCCAAGGAGGCCGGCTATTTCAACGCCGGGACGGTCGAAGGCATC
>DATHVC010000111.1:0-18036 GCA_035461565.1 Actinomycetota bacterium | reverse complement strand
TCGGTCGCCGGGTGGGCCCCCTGCCGCCGGAGCCATCGTGGCCCCCAGAACACGCCGACGATGGCCCCCCCATCGCGGATGAACCGGACGGGGAACCGTTCCAGCTCCGGGTGGTCCACGGCGTACGTGTCGTCAGCGTCCATCGCCACCAACACGCCCTCGCTCGCCCCCGCGTGAAGCGACAACCCCGATCCACGTTGCTCGATCTCGATCGGGCCCTCGCCGTCCACGTAGCGGCCAGCGAGGTCGTCACCCCGCTCGATCGCCGTCGGGTCCGTCGCGTCGGGAACCTCCGGGAGAGGTTCGCCGGCCGCCTCCGCCGCGAGGCTCGCCACGGCGAACCGCGCCAGGTCGGTCCGCCTGCCGATCGCCGAGTTCATCAGGATCACGACGCCGACGCCCGCGGCCACGTCGACGAGCAGGTGCGCCGTGAACCCGACCATCGAGCCCGTGTGGCCGAGCAGCCGCCGCCCCTCCCGGGGGACGACGCTCGCGCTGCTCGCGCTCGCTTCTCGAGCCCCCCGGAGCGCCTCCTGTCCGTCGAGCCACCGGATCCCGTAGCCGTAGACCTCGTCGGGTTCGTCGGGATCGCCGGCGACCGGTGTGGTCATCCGCTCGAACGACCGGGTGGTCACGACCCCGGCGCCGCCGTTCAGCAACAGGCGCGCATACGCCGAGAGCTCCTCGGCCGTGGCGCAGATGGTGCCGTCGGCCGTGGCGCTCTCGATCCAGGTCGCGGCGGCCCATCCGTGCCGCGGCAACCACGGCCGGTCGTCGAAGGGCGGCGTGTGGCCGGTGGCAAGACGTCCGCGGGTCTCGTTCGTGATGACCACGTCGGCATCGCCCATCCCGATCGGCCGCATCACGCGCTCGTGCACGAGCCTCCACCACGGCCGTCCCGTGACGGCCTCGAGCACCAGCCCCAGGGCCTTGAAGCCGGAGTTCGAGTAGTGGAACCGCTCCCCCGGCGCGAACCCCGCGACGGTCTCGCGGAGCATCCAGACGTCGGACGCGGCTTCCCCGGTCACATCGGTGCCGGTCACGATCCCGGCGGTGTGCGACAGGAGATGGTGGATCGTGATCGGGCCGAACGACGACCCGACCCGGAACCACGGCAGGTACGCCGTGACCGGCGCGTCCAGGTCGATCCGCTCCTCCTCGACCTGCTGGAGCACCGCCAGCGCGGTGAAGCCCTTCGAGACCGACCCGATCTGGAACCGATGGTGGGCGGCCACCGGCGTGCCGGCCGCCACGTCCGCCTCCCCCTCCAGGACCTGTCCGAGGCATCGGTCGCGGTCCGTCGCGGCGATCGCCACCCCGGGAGTGGCCAGTCGTTCGTGATGCCGGTGGACGTAGTCGCGGATCCGTGCGAGGGACGCCGAGCCGTCCACTGGGTCAGCCGAAGAAGAGCTTGAGCTCGCGTTCGGCGGACTCCGGCGAGTCGCTGCCGTGCACGACGTTCTCGGTGATGATCAGCCCGAGGTCGCCCCGGACCGTCCCCGGGGGCGCCGCGGCCGGATCCGTGGGTCCCATGAGGGTGCGCCACACGTCGATCGCCCCCTCGCCCTCGAGCCTCGCCACGACGACGGGTCCGGACGTGATGAACTCGACGAGCTCGCCGTAGAAGGGTTTGTCCCGGTGTTCCCCGTAGTGCTCCTCGGCGAGCGGGCGGTCGATCGTCATCAGGCGCATCTCGGCGAGCCGGAGGCCTTTGGCCTCGACCCGACGGAGGACCTCGCCGACCAGTCCCCGGCGAACGCCGTCCGGCTTCACGATGAGCAGGGTCGATTCCACTGTCACGTTCGGGGATCCTCCAGCAGGCTCCTGCGGGCGTTCGCGACAGTGTACAGAGAGCCGGTCACCAGGATGAGATCGCCCGGCGCCGCGGCGTCCGTCGCCGCCTCCAGAGCGAAGGGCACGGACGGGAACGTTTGCGCCGCAACACCCCGGGCCGAGAGCGCATCCTGGACCTCGTCGGCCGGACGAGCCCGGACATGGTCGGTCGCGGTCGCGTACCCCACGACCGCGAGCGGAGCGAGCACCTCGGCAATGCCCTCGCGATCCTTGTTCGAGAACACGCCGAGGACCAGGTGCAGGCGCTCCCACGAGAACGCCTCGCGGAGCGTCTCGGCCAGGGCGAGGGCGGCGTCGGGGTTGTGCGCGCCATCGAGCACGACCAGCGGGCGTCGTCGCACCACCTCGAGCCGGCCCGGCGACGTCGCGCCGAGCAACGCCTCGCGAAGCGCCTGATCCTCGAGCGCCCGGCCCAGCAGCTCCTCGGTCGCCACGATCGCGGCCGCGGCGTTGTGACCGACGAACCGGCCGAACAGCGACAGGAGCACGTCCTCGTAGGTGGCGTGGAGGCCCTCGACGGTCAGGGACTGGCCTCCAACCGCCCGGGTCTGGAGCGCGAGGCGCCAGTCCCGGCCCTCGACCAGAACACGGGCGTCCACCTCGGCCGCGCGGGCGAGGACGACCTCGAGTGCCTCCGGTGGCTGCTCGCGCACGACCGCCACCGTGCCGGGCTTCACGATCCCGGCCTTCTCCCCGGCGACCTCGCGGACCGTCGATCCGAGCTCCGGGTGGTCCAGGCCGACCGGGCACAACACGGCGACGTCGCCCTCGATCACGTTGGTCGCGTCCCATGTGCCGCCCATCCCGACCTCGAACACGCCCAGACCGACCGGCTTGTCGGCGAACCACAGGAACGCGAGCGCCGCCAGCGCCTCGAAATACGTGACCGGCCCGACCCGTTCGTCCACCGTCTTCAGGTATGGCAGCAGGTGCCCGTATTCGGCTCCGAACTCGGTCTGCGTGATCGGCTCGCCGCAGAGCTCCAGGCGTTCGGTGACCGACCGGAGGTGCGGGGAGGTGAACAACCCGGTCGGGACGCCGTGGGCGCAGGCGAGCCGCGAGATCAGGCGGGCCGTGGTCGTCTTGCCGTTCGTCCCCGTGACGTGGACGGTGGGGTACGTGCGCTGCGGGTCGTCCAGCAGCTCGACGAGCACCCGCACGCGGTCGAGGTTCGGTTTCGGCAGATGTTCGGGCTGCCGGCCGTCGAGCTCGGCGACCGCCTCCTCGAACCGCATCCGATCAGCCGGTTCCCGAGAGGACGACCTCGACGTCCGGCTCGGCCGCCTCGGCCGCGACGACGTCCGCGACGTTGCCGGCCTCACGGACGTCCCGCTCCACGCCGCGCAGCACCTTCAGCCTCTCCTCCGTGTCGTGGACGACGACGCGTTCGACCTCGGTTCGAAGGGACCGTTTCGCGAGGGCTTTGGCCTTGCGGATCTCGCCGAGCACCCACGCCGCGACCTCGTAGACCTCGGGATCGCCGCCCGCCGACGCCCGGTCGAGCTCGCCCGGCGACGGCCAGGACGAGCGGTGGATGGACCCCTGGCGCAACCACGACCAGACCTCTTCGGTCACGTAGGGCAGGAACGGGGCGAACAGGCGAAGCAGCACCGACAGCGCGAGCCGAAGCGTCGCGATGGCCGACCCCGCGGCCTCGGGACCGTGGGATCCGTAGGCCCGGCCCTTGACCAGCTCGAGGTAGTCGTCGGTGAACCCCCAGAAGAACCGCTCGACCGCGTCGAGCGCCCGAGCGTGCTCGTAGTTCTCGAACGCCGATGTGGTCTCCTCCACCACCGTGGACAACGCGCGGAGCAGCGACCGGTCGAGAGGATCGGCGACCTCACCCTCGGGCGAGTCGAACGACAACACGAACCTCGACGCGTTCAGGATCTTGATCGCCAGGCGCCGGCCGATCCGGATCTGCTCCTCCTTGAACGCGACGTCGACGCCGAGCCGCGCGCTCGCCGCCCAGTAGCGCACGGCGTCGGCGCCGTGTTGTTCGAGGAAGTCGATCGGCGTGATCACGTTGCCTTTGGACTTCGACATCTTCTTGCGGTCGGGATCCAGGATCCAGCCGCTGATGGCCGCGTCGCTCCACGGCAACGTCCCGTGCTCGAGCTCGGCCTTCAGCACCGTGTAGAAGAGCCAGGTCCGGATGATGTCGTGCGACTGCGGGCGCAGGTCCATCGGGAACACCCGGGCGAACAGGTCCGGGTCCTCCTCCCACCCGCCGGCGATCTGCGGCGTCAGCGACGAGGTCGCCCACGTGTCCATGACGTCCGGATCCCCCACGAACCCGCCGGGTTCGCCTCGCCGGTCCTCCGTGTAACCGTCGGGAACGTCGCTGGAGGGGTCGACCGGCAGCCGATCCTCGCTCGGCAGGATCGGATGGTCGCGGTCGACCTCGCCGTCCTCGCCGACCGGGTACCAGACGGGGAACGGGACGCCGAAGAACCGTTGGCGGCTGATGCACCAGTCCCCGTTGAGGCCCTCCACCCACGAGGCGAACCTCGCGCCCATGTGATCCGGATGCCAACGGAGCTCCCGTCCGAGCTCGAGGAGGCGGTCGCGGAGCTCGATCGTCTTGACGAACCACTGTCGGCTCGAGACGACCTCGAGCGGCCGTTCCCCGCGCTCGTAGAACTTCACCACGTGCCGGATCCGCTGCGGCTCTCCCACCAGATGGCCCGATGCCGCCAGCAGCTCGGCGATCCGAGCCCGCGCTCGTTTGACGGGCAGGCCGGCGAGCTCGGACTGCGCCGCCCGAGCCGCGTCGCCGTCTCTCGACTCCCAGCCGGGCTCGCCCCATCGAGGCGGCGCGATCGTGCCGTCGCGCCGGACCACGACGCGGGCGGGCAGCCTGAGCTCGCGCCACCAGGTCACGTCGGTCAGGTCGCCGAACGTGCAGATCATCGCGACGCCGGTGCCCTTGTCGGGGTCGGCCAGCTCGTGCTCCATGACGGGGACCTCCGCCCCGAACAGCGGCGTCACCACGTGCCGGCCCACCACGGGCCGGAACCGTTCGTCCGACGGGTTCACGACCAGGGCGACGCAGGCCGGGATCAGCTCGGGGCGTGAGGTCTCGATCTCGAGCGAACCGGAGCCGTCGGCCAGGTCGAACCGAACACGGTGGTACGCGCCCTCGACCTCCTTGTCCTCGATCTCGGCCTGAGCCACGGCGGTCTGGAAGTCGACGTCCCACATCGTGGGCGCCTCCTCCTGGTAGGCCAGCCCCCGCTCCAGCAGCCGGAGGAACGCGCGCTGCGACACGCGGCGCGAATGCGCGTCGATCGTCGTGTAGGTCTGGGTCCAGTCCACCGACAACCCGAGCGTGCGGATCAGATGCTCGAACGCCTTCTCGTCCTCGGCCGTGAGGCGTTCGCATAGGTCGATGAAGTTCGGCCGCGGGATCGGGACCGGCCGGTCGTCCGGACGGTCGAGCGCGTCCACGTCGAAGTCCGGCTCGTACGGCAGCGAGGGGTCGCACCACACGCCGAAGTAGTTCTGGACCCGTCGCTCGGTGGGCAGGCCGTTGTCGTCCCAGCCCATCGGGTAGAAGAGCACCTTGCCGCGCATGCGCTGGAAGCGCGCCACGAGGTCCGTGTGGGTGTACGAGCAGACGTGCCCCATGTGCAGGCTGCCGCTCGCCGTCGGGGGCGGCGTGTCGATCGCGAAGATCTCCTCGCGCGTCTTCGTGCGGTCGAAGCGGTAGGTGAAAGCGGCCTCCCACCACTCATCCCACTTCGCCTCGAGCCCGTCCAGGCTCGGCTTGTCCGGAACGGCCATGCGGGCGAGTGTACGGGATGCCTGGAGCGGACCGGCCGTCCGGTGAACGCCCTACACTCGGACGCCATGAGGACGTGCCCGGCGTGTTCGACCGCCAACGCCGACGGGGCGCGGTTCTGCGTCTCGTGCGGCGCTTCTCTGATCCCGGCCTGCCCGGCCTGCGGCGCCGAACGACCGACGCAGGCCCGGTTCTGCCCGAGCTGCGGGACGCCGTTCGTGGAGGAGGCCCCACCGCCGCCGGGGCAGGAGCGGCGGCTCGTGACGATCCTGTTCGCCGACGTGACCGACTCCACGGGCCTGGGCGAGCGACTGGATCCCGAGCAGTTGCAGCAGGTCCTCGGGGACTACTTCCAGGCCATGCGAGAGGAGATCGAGGGCGAAGGCGGCACGGTGGAGAAGTTCATCGGCGACGCCGTGATGGCGGCATTCGGCGTTCCCGTCGCCCACGAGGACGACCCGGCCCGGGCGTTGCGCGCGGCCTTGCGCATGCGACGCCGCCTGTCGGACGTCAACCGACGGCTTGAGGAGCGGTTCGGGGTGACGCTCGACATCCGGACCGGCGTGAACACCGGGGAGGTCCTGGCGGCCACCAGCCCCGTGCCCGGCGAGCCGATGGTGACCGGCGACGCCGTGAACGTCGCCGCGCGGCTGGAGCAGCTCGCGGACCCGGGGCAGATCGTCGTGGCCGAACGCACGGCCCGCGCCGCGCGAGGATTTCGATTCCGCGAGCTCGGCGACCGCGCCCTGCGCGGCAAGGAGGCGCTGGTCCCCGTGGTCGTGCTCGAAGAGGAGCGTCGCGACGCCGCCGACCGCGGCGTGCCGGGTCTGCACGCCCCGATGGTCGGGCGCGACCGGGAGTTGAGCCTGCTGCGGACGATCTACGGCGGCGTGGCGGAAGAGCGCCGACCGAGCCTGGTGACCGTGTACGGAGAACCGGGCGTCGGCAAGAGCCGGCTCGTCCGGGAGTTCCTGGAGTGGGTGCGGTCGCAGAGACCGGCGCCGTACGTGACGTTCGGCCGATGCCTACCATACGGCGAGGGGATCACGTATTGGCCGCTTGCGGAGATCCTCAAACGCCACGCCGACGTCCACGACGACGACCCGACCGAGCTGGTCCGCCGGAAGATCGAATCGTCGTGCGACCAGACATGCGCGTCCGATCCCTCGATCGATGTCCCGCAGACGTGCCGCGGCCTGGCCTACACGGCGGGGCTCGAGTTCGACGACGCGAAGATGTCCGAACGCGAGCCGCGTCAGATCCGTGCCGAGATGCACGCGGCCTGGCGCTCGTTCGTCAGCTCGCTCGCGCTCTCCGCTCCGGTCGTCGTGGTGATCGAAGACATCCACTGGGCGGACCGGGCACTGCTCGAGCTCCTGGATGACCTTGCCGCCCGGGTCATCGGTCCGGTCCTGCTCGTCTGCCCCGCCCGCCCCGAGCTGCTGGACCGTCACCCGTCCTGGGGCGGAGGCAGGCGGAACTTCTCCTCGATCTCGCTGGAACCCCTGTCGACCAGCGACTCCGACCGGCTCGTCCGGCTCCTGCTGACGGTGGACGACCTGCCGCCAGGCGTTCACCGACAGATCCTCCATCGGGCGGAGGGCAACCCGTTCTTCCTCGAGGAGATCGTGCGCCACCTGATCGACGACGGCCAGATCGTCCATCGGAACGGCACCTGGCGGGCCGCTCCCACCATCGGATCCGTGGACATCCCGGACACGGTCCAGGCCGTCCTCGCCGCCCGGATCGACCTGCTCTCCCGGGAGGAGAAGCGGGCGCTCCAGCGAGCCGCGGTGGTGGGCCGCGTGTTCTGGCCGGGGCCGGTGGGGCGCCTGCTGAACGGCGACGGGGCTCGGGTCCAGGACACGCTCCGCCGGCTGGAGGAGCTCGAGCTCGTGCTCTCCCGGATCGGTTCGGCGTTCGCCGGCGAACCCGAATACGCGTTCAAGCACATCCTGACCCGCGAGGTCGCGTACGAGAGCCTCCCCAGGCGCGAGCGCGGGCCCGCGCACGCCACGGTGGCCCGCTGGATCGAGGACATCTCGGCCCGGCGCGGCATGGAGTTCGTGGAGCTGCTCGCCTATCACTACGGCGAGGCGCACCGGGGCGCCCTCGACGATCCGGGTACGGACGAGGAGTCCCGGGAAGCGCTCCGCGTGAAGACCCTCAATGGCCTGCTCGACGCGGCGGAGGCCGCTCGGCGGCGTTTCGCCGTCGACAGGGCGCTCGCGCTCGCCGAGCAGGCCGTGGGACTCGCGGCCTCGCCGCTCGAGCGCGCCCGGGCCCTCGAGCAGGTGGGGACGATCGCGCTGAACGACTATCAGGGTGACCTGGCCTACCAGAGCCTGCACGAAGCCGCCGACCTGTTGCTCGAACACGCGCCGCAGGACCATCGCTCCATCGCGCGCGTCTGCGCACGAACGATCGAGTCGCCGACCCGATGGCCCGGGTCGATGCGCACCGTGGTGCCGGAGGCGGAGGTGGCCCGGTACCTGGAGATCGGCATGGCGCACGTGGACGCGGACGAGGACTCGGAAGAACACGTGCGTCTGCTGATCGGCCGGGCGTTCGGCCCCTTCTCGGCAGGCGCGGGACGGCTCCCCACCGACGAGGAGCTGCTGGCGGCCGTCGCTGCCGGCGAACGGGGTGCCGAGATGGCGCAGCGGCTCGGCCGCGTCGATCTGGCCTCGGCGGCCCTGGACGGAGCGGGGTCCGCGCCGCTCACCAGGGGCGACTACCGCGGCAGCATCCCGTTCACGGAGCGGCGCATGGCGATCGTCGGCGACGTGGACGATCCGTGGGAGGCGGGCGACATCTTCGCGATGGGCGCGTGGGAGTTCGGTTGTCTGGGCGACTACCGCCGCGCCGTCGAGCTCGCCCGCCGGGGCGCCGCGCGGGCCTCCGAGGAGGCTCCGGGTCTGCGGATCCACAACGTCTCGTGGGCCGCCTACGCGGCGTTCCACCTCGGTGACTGGGACGTCTTGGTGGCCGAGTACCTCCCGGAGGTGGAGGCCGCTCTTGGGGATCGCGCCGCCGATCCCCCCTATTTCACGGGGCATCTATTCGGGGCATCCGCGTTCGTCCTCGATGCGCGAGGGGATTCCGACGGGGCGCGTTTCGTCCAGCTCCTCGAGCGGCTCGGGCCGGTGGAGCACGGCCGGTCGATGGCGTTCGCGGCCTGGCTCGCGTGGATCCACGCCCGCCACGGGCGCCTGGACGAGGCGCGGCGGATGCTCGAACACGCCGACGCGATCCCACAGTGGGTGGCTCGCCCGCACACCGACATGGTCCGAGCCGCCGTCATGTCCGAGCTCGGTTGGTTCGACCGGGCCGACGGGTTCCTCCGCGATTCGCGCTCCTACGCGGAGGGAGCGGGCCTCCTCGCCCTGCCGGCCCACCTCGACGCGCTGGAGGGACGCGCCGCGGCCGCCCGCGGCGACGCCGGGGCGTCCGAACGGCTCCTGAGATCGGCCAGGGACACGTTCGTCGATCTGGGGTGTCGATGGGAGGCCGCCCGGGCCGAGCTGGCGCTGGCAGAGCTCGCCGCGGCCTCTCACCCGGAACAGGCGCAGGGGTGGTTGAGCACGGCCGGTCCGGAGTTCGAGCGCGTGGGGTCGCTGCGAGAGATTCGGCGAGCGTGGGAGCTTCGCGAGCGGCTGGGGTGACTAGGCCGTACGCTCCTGGCGCTCGCGGCGTTTGCTCTCCTTGACGGGCACGAGCGTCGGGTTGACCTTCGACCGGACGACCTCGCCGTCGATGACGCACTTCGTGACGTCCTGCCGCGAGGGGAGTTCGTACATCGTGTTGAGCAGGACCTCCTCCATGATGGCGCGCAGGCCGCGCGCCCCGGTTGCGCGCAGGATGGCCTGGTCGGCGATGGCGTCGAGGGCGTCCTCGGCGAACTCGAGCTCGACGCCGTCGAACTCGAAGAAGCGCCGGTACTGCTTCACGAGCGCGTTCTTCGGTTTGGTCAGGATGTCGATGAGCGCGCCCTTGTCGAGGTTGTGCACGTTCGTGATGACGGGGAGGCGCCCCACGAACTCGGGGATCAGCCCGTACTTCAGCAGGTCCTCCGGGAGGACCTGACCGAGGATCGCGCCGAGGTCCTTCTCCTCCACCCGGCGCACGTCCGCCCCGAAGCCGATCCCCCGGCTGCCGATCCGGCTCTCGACGATCTTCTCCAGCCCCGCGAACGCGCCACCGCAGATGAACAGGATGTTCGTGGTGTCGATCTGGATGAACTCCTGGTGCGGATGTTTGCGCCCGCCCTGCGGCGGGACCGAGGCCGTGGTGCCCTCCAGGATCTTCAGCAGCGCCTGCTGGACACCCTCACCCGAGACGTCGCGGGTGATCGAGGGGTTCTCACTCTTGCGCGCGATCTTGTCGACCTCGTCGATGTAGATGATCCCGGTCTCGGCCTTCTTGACGTCGTAGTCGGCGGCCTGGATCAGCTTGAGGAGGATGTTCTCGACGTCTTCGCCGACATAACCCGCTTCCGTCAGGGCGGTGGCGTCGGCGATGGCGAAGGGAACGTTCAGCATCCGCGCCAGCGTCTGGGCCAAAAGCGTCTTCCCGCAGCCGGTCGGCCCCAGGATCATGATGTTCGACTTCTGGAGCTCGACGTCGGCGTCTTTGGCCCCGACCTGGATCCGCTTGTAGTGGTTGTACACGGCGACCGAGAGCACCTTCTTCGCCGTCTCCTGGCCGATGACGTATTCGTCCAGGAACGCGTAGATCTCCTGCGGCTTCGGGAGCTCCTCCAGCTTGAGCTCGGAGGTCTCGGAGAGCTCCTCCTCGATGATCTCGTTGCAGAGGTCGATGCACTCGTCGCAGATGTACACGCCGGGACCCGCGATGAGCTTCTTGACCTGCTTCTGCGACTTGCCGCAGAACGAGCACTTCAGCAGGTCCGAATCCCCGATCCTCGCCATGCCCCAACCCCCAGGCCGCGCCGGCGCCCTGCCGGTCTCGACCGTCGAATCCTACGACCCGCCAGCGGCCGCCGCTGCGAGCTCCGGCTTCATCTTCCGCGTGGTGATGACCTCGTCCACGATCCCGTACTCCACGGCCTCTTGGGCCGTGAGGATGAAGTCGCGATCGGTGTCCTTGCCGACCTTCTCGATGGGCTGGCCCGTGTGCTCCGCGATGAGCTGGTCCAGGAGCTGCCGGTACCGGATGATCTCCTTCGCCTGGATCTCGATGTCCACGGCCTGGCCCTGCGCGCCGCCGTGCGGCTGGTGCAGCAGGATCCGCGAGTGCGGCAGGGCGAATCGCTTGCCTTTCGCGCCCGCCAACACGAGGACGGCGGCCGCCGACGCCGCCTGGCCCATCACCGTTGTCGAGACGTCGCACTTGACGTACTGCATCGTGTCGTAGATCGCGAACAGGGCCGTGATGTCTCCGCCCGGCGAGTTGATGTACAGGTTGATGTCCTTGTCGGGGTCCTCGGACTCGAGGTGGAGGAGCTGCGCCATGACCAGGTTGCCGACGTTGTCGTCGATCGGCGTCCCGAGGAAGACGATCCGTTCCTTCAGCAGCCGCGAGTAGATGTCGAACGAACGCTCGCCGCGGCTGGTCTGCTCGACGACGACGGGAACCAGGTAGTCCTTCATGGGGTCTCCTCCGGTTCGAGCTCGGGCTCCTCGGCCGCGCGTTCGGAGGTCGGATCCTCCGTCGTCGGGCCCTCGTGGCGGACGTCTGCGTGCTCGACGAGCACGTCGAGCGCCTTGGTGCGGATGATATCACCGGCCAGCGCCACGACCTGTCCGGTTCGGTCGAGGCTCTTGGCCACGTCTTTCGGATCGCGGCCCAGCGCCGCTGCGAGCTGAGCGATCTCGCGTCCGAGCTCCTCCGAGGTGACCTCGAGGTCTTCGGCGCGGGCTATCGCCTCCAGGACGAGGTCGGCCGTGATGGCGCGGACGGCGTGCGCGCGGGCGTCGGATCGGAATCGCAGCTCGTCGAAGCCCTGGGTCTGGAGCAGCTGCTCCAGCGTCATCCCGAGCTGCTCGGCCCGTTCGCGGGCGTGGGTGACCCGGTGCTCGACCTCCTCGTCGACCAACGTCTCCGGAAGGTCCACCTCGGCCCGGTCCACCAGCACCTGCAACACTCGGTCGCGCACCGCGCCGTCGGCCGCCCGCTCCTTGTTCTGACGCAACTGCTCGCGCAGCCCGTCACGGAGCTCCTCGAGCGTGTCGTATTCGGATGCGGTCTTGGCGAATTCGTCGTCGGCCTCGGGCAGCCGTTTGCCCTTGACTTCCTTGAGCAGGACCGAGAACGTCACCTCCTGGCCGGAGCGCTCCCCGAACCGCTCGCCGAGCACGTCGTTGACCTTCAAGATCTCCCCGGCCCGCTTGCCCTCGAGCTCGGCGTCCAACTTCTCGCCGAACTCCCCCGAACCGACCTCGTAGAGGTAGTCGGGCCGGGTGGCCTCGGGGACGTCTTCGCCGTGCACAGTCGCCCGGAGATCGATCACCACGTAGTCGCCGGATCGGCCCGGCCGCGAGACCGTCTCCAGCTCGGCGAACCGTTCGCGCAGCGAATCCAGCAGGCGGCCGACCTCCTCGTCGGTCACCTCGATCGCCGGCCGATCGACCTCGAGGCCTTTGTACTCGGCTTCGGCCAAGGCCAGACGCGGCCGGACCTCGACCGAGGCGGTGAAGACCAGCGGCTTCCCGTCCTCCAGCTGCTCGACGTCGATGTCCGGATCGGTGATCGGCGCGAGATCGTTCTCGCGGAGCGCGTCGCGGTAGTAGGCCGGGACCGATTCCTCCAGGAACTCACCGAGCACCGCTTCCCTGCCGATCTGCGCGTCGATGATCTGTTTGGGCACCTTGCCCTTGCGGAACCCCGGGATCCGCACTTGCTGGGCGATCTTGCGGTACGCGCGATCCAGGTCCTTGCCGAACTCCTCCGGCGGCACCTCGATCGTGAGCTTGACCCGGTGTTTGTCGGTTTCTTCGACGGTCGTCTGCATGGAACATCGAATCTAGCAGGCACGACGCGAACGGCCGGGTAGTCTCGAGCCTCCCCGGGCGAGGGAAGAGTCGGTGCTGGAAGCGGAGCTGGCGTTCGCGAACGAGCTCGCCGACCAGGCGGGGCGGATCGCTCTGTCCTTCTTCGGGGGGTCGTTCGACGTCCGTACCAAAGCCGACACGACCCCCGTCACAGAGGCCGACCTGGCCATCGAGGACATGGTGCGGACGGGCGTACACGAGCGGTTCCCGGAGGACGGTATCCTCGGGGAGGAAGCCGGCGCGGAGGGCGCCTCGGCTCGCCGATGGATCGTGGACCCCATCGACGGCACGAAGAACTTCGCCGACGGGATCCAGGTGTGGGCCACGCTGATCGCGCTGGCGATCGACGACGAGCCGGTCCTCGGCGTGGTCAACGCCGCCGCGCTCGGCGAACGGTACGAGGCGGTGCGCGGCCGCGGCGCGACCCTCAACGGCGATCCCATCTCGGTCTCGCGGACCGACCGGATCGGCCGGTCCATGGTCCTGCACGCGGGCCTCGACCAGTGGATCGACGGCGAGTTCGGGCCGCCGCTGCTGGACCTCCTGCGGGAGGGCCGACGCAACCGCGCCTTCGGCGACTTCTGGGGGCACATGCTGGTCGCACGGGGGTCGGCCGACGTCTGCTTCGAGCCGCAGCTCGCCACGTGGGACTGGGCCGCGGTCCAGGTCGTCGTGGAGGAGGCCGGCGGTCGCATGAGCCGGTTCGACGGCCGGCCGCTCGAACACGGCGGGAGCGTGTTGACGACGAACGGCGTCCTGCACGACGAGGTGCTGGCCCGGCTAGCCGCGGGGCGGCGAGCCGGGCCGTCGGCCTGAGCCGCCTACGCCTCGCAGGCCCGGATCTTGTTCTTCCCGCGGCCGCCCTTACAGGTGTCGAAGCCCGGACCGCCCTTCAGGAGGTCGTTCCCCCCTTTGCCGAGCAGCAGGTCGCCCCCGCCGCCACCGATCAGCCGGTCGTCGCCGGGCCCGCCGATCAGGATGTCGTCGCCGCCTTTGCCGCGCAGGACATCGTTCCCGCCTTTGCCGCAGAGGACGTCGATGCCGTTGGTTCCCGCAAGGACGTCGTCGCCGGCCGTGCCGTCGACCGTACACACCACCTTGACGCGGGCACTGGTGCCGGCCTCGTTGTCGAGCGGGTTCGGGTCGCTCGCCGAAGAGAACGCCGAGCCGAACGCCCGGACCCGCCCGCCGCGGTTCGGCGTGACCTCGAGCTGGATCGTCACGGCGTCCCCCGCGGCCAGTTCGCCGAGTGAACACGTGAAGCCGGACCCACCGGGTCCACACGTCCCCTGGGAGGGGACGACGGAGGTGATCGGCGCCCCGAGGGTCATCGAGGAATCGAAGCGGACGTTCGGCGCGGGGTCCGGTCCGGCGTTCGTCACCGTGTAGTCGAACGAGAGCGGGGTTCCCACCCGGCCGGGGCCCGGGCTCGAGGCCACCAGCGCGGCTGTCAGATCGGCCTCAGTGGTGAGCGCCGTGTACGCGGCGAGGCCGTCCATCCTCGGCGTCGTCACCGTCGTCCCGCCGCTCGGGTACGAGATCGGACGGCCGGTCGCCCGCAGGGCGCCGAGGACCTGGCCCACGGTGGCCGTCGGCCGGACCTGCCGCAGGAGCGCCCACAGGCCCGCCACGTGCGGGGCGGCCATCGAGGTGCCGCTGAAGGTGGTGAATGTGTCGTCGGGAACGGCCGACGTGACCTGGACCCCCGGAGCGAACACATCCAGCAGGGAACCGCGGTCGCTGAAGCTTGCCACGCCGTCAAAGTCGTTGGTCGCTCCCACCGTCACCGCATTCGAGATGCACGCGGGGAAGCCGACGGCGTTCTGGAACCCGTTGTTGCCCGCGGCGACGACGGTCGCGATGTTCTGCGCGAGCAAGGTATCGACGGCCGCCGTGTAGGAGCGGTTCCTCCCGTCGCACGCCGCGGAGAACACGCCTCCCCCCAGGCTGAGGTTCGCGGCCACGATCGGCGACCCGAGCGTTCCCTGGAGCGCCGAGACGTGCTCGAGGCCCAGGAGCTGGTCCGACGTCGCGGTCCGGAAACAGGGCGTGGGCTCCGGGTTGCAGATCCCGGCGTCGGAGATCCGCGTGAAGACCTGAACGGCGACGATCTCGGCGCCCGGCGCAACTCCCGGTCCCGGCGCGCCGCCGACCCCGGTGGCGTTACCGGCGGCGATCGCGGCGACGTGGCTCCCGTGGGAACACTCGTTGATCGCCCCCACGAGGCACGCCGGCGTCTCGGCGTCCGCCGCGCCGGCCCCGGTCTGCGAGGGCATCCCGCTCGGGCACAGGGATGTCTCGCCGAGCGCGCCGCCGACGTTCGAGAAACAGGCCTGGGCCACGATCCGTCCCGCGAAGATGGGGTGGTCCACGTCGATGCCGGTGTCCAGGATCGCGACGGTCGAGCCAGACCCTGCGAACCCGAGCACATGGACGTCGTCCACGTTGACGAGCGGGATCGAGCTGTCGAGCGTGGCGTTCAGCAACACGTCTTCGGCCAGGCCCGTCACGCCGTCGTGGGTCGCCAGGTCTCGGACGAGGGACGCGTCCGCCTCGACCAGCAGGACCGGGAAGGCCTCGTAGTCGACGAGGACGTCCGCGCCGACTCCGCCGAGCCTCGTACGAAGCGCTCGCTGGGCGGCCTCGTCCCGGGCCGAGACCAGGACACGGACCGTTCCCTCCGTCGACGCCTTCTCGACCAGCGGCCGATACCGGGCCGGGACCTGGGGTTCGCGGCCCGAGGATTCGGCGGCGGCCCCGGTGGCCGCGACGATGACGAGCGCGGACGCCAGGATCGAGAGCTTCTTCACGACGGTTCCCCCTCCGCTCGGACGGCGAGCGTGCGGCTGCCCGAAGGGCCGGACTCTACCGGGGGTGGACGCAGAACGAAAGGCATCGGTTCGGGCGATCGGACCGCTGCGCCCGCGCTCGGGTCGGGCATCCGGCCCACGCGGCGGGGGCCGTTCGTGCGTGCCGGAATTCCCGGCCCCTGCTTGCATGGGGCCGGAGGTGTATGGATGGCCGCAGCACTGAACGACGTGTCCTACGCCGAACCCTCAAGCGACTTCCCGACCGACGAAGACGTCTCTCCGTGCTCCGCGCTGGCGCGGGGGGTTCCCGCCGTGGTGGTCGGGCTCGTGGTGGGTCTCATCGCGGTGGTGGCCTATCGGGCCTGTTCCCGGGCGCGCCGCGAGGCGGGTTAGAGGCGCCGCCTGGCGGCGACGCGGGCCGACGGCGTCACCGGCTCGAGCCCGGTGCGACGCAGCGAGCCCTGGGCGTCCACGAGCGTCACGAGCCGCCGGCGGTAGTTGGCCAGCGCGAAGCGATCACATGTGGTCTCGGCCGAGGTCCCTCGGCCATGCGCGTGGTGCAGGTACCAGTGCATCCACTCGTGGAGGTACAGGAACCGGAGGACCTCCCGAGGCGTGCGGAACGTCACCCCTTCGGTGAGCCAAATGAACCGCAGGCTCCGTCCGGGGCGGCGTTTGGCCCCGAACGCCACCACCTCGCCGAACGGGTAGAACGGCTCCGGGACCTGGAGGGTGATCGTCCGGTCGACGAAGTCGGTGAGCGCCGCCAGGTGGGGTTTCTCCCGATACCGCAGCGGCTTCACGATGACCTCGAAGCCGCGAGCATCCGGCAGACCGGCCAACATCCGGCGAACGACCGGGACGGGGAGCGTCTCGACGGTCGACCGCACGCGCATGGTGGCTGAAGCGTAGCGGGCGCCGACGACGTCGTGGGGTCGGGATGGCCGGATTCGAACCGGCGACCTCGGCGTCCCAAACGCCGCGCGCTAACCAGGCTGCGCTACATCCCGCTCCGGCCGATTGTACGTCGGCCCCCGGGGGCGGTCCGGCGGCGGGGACCGGCGGGCGGCCGCGGTAGGCTTGGGGCCTTCCCGATGCTCACCGCCTCGGACCAGTCCATTGGCACCGCCACCGCCGCCGTCGACCTCGTCGGCGTGACCCGGCTGTTCGGCGCGGCGCCGGCGGTCGTTCGGGTCGACCTGCGGGTCGAACGCGGCCAGGCCGTGGTCCTGCGGGGTCCGAACGGGGCCGGGAAGACCACGCTGCTGCGGATCGCGGCGACGTCGTTGTCCCCGACCTACGGGCGGGGGGCGGTGCTCGGCTTCGACCTCGTCCGCGATCGCGAGCAGATCCGCCGCCGGGCCGAGCTGCTGTCTCACCGAACCCGGCTGTACGAGGACCTGACCGCCCACGAAAACGTGCGGTTCTGGTGCCGGATCCTGGACCTGGACCGGGCCGCGATCGACGCGGCCCTGGACCGGGTGGGCCTGCTCGAAGTGGGAGCGGAGCGGGTTCACGGCTATTCCCAGGGCATGCGGCAGCGCCTCGCCATCGCCCGCACGCTCCTGCGGCGACCGGAGCTCCTGCTCCTGGACGAGCCCTACACCGGATTGGACGCCGAGGCCCGGCATGCCGTCGACTCGCTGATCCGCGAGGCCGTTCGCGAAGGCCGGACGGCGGTGCTCGCCACCCATCACCCCGTCCCCACAGGCCTCGCGCACCGCGAGCTGCATCTCGAAGGTGGCCGGATCGTCCGGGAGGCACCGTGAACCTGGTGGGGCAGGCCGCGATCCTGGCCGCCAAGGACCTGCGGATCGAGGTTCGGGGCAAACACGCACTCGGGACCATCCTGCCGTTCGCGGCGACCCTCCTGATCACCTTCGGCTTCGCCTTCGGGCCGGGGCGCGACGTGTTGGAGCGCACCGCGCCGGGGCTGTTGTGGATGGCCGTCCTGTTCGCCGGCGTCATGACGGCGCGCCGCGCCTACCAGCTCGAGGCCGAAGACGGCGCGCTGGAAGGGCTGGTGCTGGCGCCGGTCGACAAGGCCGCCGTGTTCCTCGGGAAGGCCGGCGCCGTCGCGCTCGAGCTGCTGGCGCTGGCCGCCGCCGTCCTGGTGTTGGTCGTCGTGTTGTTCGATCTGTCTCTCGGAGACCCCCTCACACTCGTCGGCGCGTTCGCCCTCGGGTCGGTCGGCCTGGCCGCCGTCGGCGGGTTGTTCGGCGTGGTGGCCGAGAGCGCCCGGACCCGCGAGGCGATCTTCCCGATGTTGGTGTTGCCGCTCGCGACGCCGGTCCTCATCGCGGGCGTGAGAGCTACCGACCTGGCGGCCGCCGGCCGAGGTGGCGAGGCGTTGTCGTGGCTCGGGCTCCTGGTCGCGTTCGACGTCGTGATCGTCTCGGTGGGGGTCCTGGTGTTCGCCTACCTGATGGAGGACTGATGCAGGTCGCGGCCCAGGGCCTGGGCAAGGCGACGTCGCGGAACGGCGAGCGGTTCCTCGGCGCGGCCGCGCTGGCATCACTCGGGCTGAGCTTGGTCCTCTCGTTGATCGTCGCGCCGCCCGACGCCGTCCAGGGAG
>DATHVC010000110.1:0-14894 GCA_035461565.1 Actinomycetota bacterium | reverse complement strand
TCGTCGGACTTCGGCGTTGCGCGAGGGGGAGCCGAACGGGTGGAGCAATGGGTCCGCGGCCTCGCCGGCGTCGCCGTGTCCCGCCTCGGGGCGAACGAGCCCGCCCGGGCCCCCGGTGCCGCCGAGATCCTGGTGGGGGGGATCGACGCCGTGAAGGACCTCGGCGTCTCGGGGCTCGACGTCGTCGGCATCCTGAACGCGGACGCCTCGTTGCGGCGGGCGGGGTTCGGCGCGCGGGAGCGGGCCGTCGCGGCGTGGGCGGAGGCCGCCTCGTGGGCGGCGCCCCGTGGCCGAGTCATCGCCCAGACCGAGCACCCGAACGACCCCGCGATCCAGGCGCTGGTGGGGGGCCGGCCCGATCGCTTCGCCCGAACGGAACGAGCGCGATTGGAGGCGGCGGGGTTCCCCGTCGGCGCGCCCGTGTTCCGGGTGGCGGGCACCGCCGATCTCGAAGGAGAGCTGACCGGCCTCCCGCACCGGACGCTGCTCGTCTCGGCCGTGGAGGGCCGGACGGTATGCTTGGTCGCCCTCGACCTCGACGACGTCGGAACCTTCGGCGTCGGGGTCCGGCGGCTCGCCGAACGCGGCGTCGTGACCCGGGTCGAGGCCGAGCCACACCTGTGAACCTGAGGAGCGCCGTGACCATCATGCCCATCCGCACCCTCGGTGACCCGGTGCTGCGCGAGACGTGTCGGCCCGTCGAGGGGTTCGACGCCGTCCTCGCGCGACTCGCCGACGACCTGTTCCAGACGATGTACGACGCGCCGGGTGTGGGGCTCGCGGCCAACCAGGTGGGGCTCCGGATCGCCTGTTTCGTCTACGACGACCGGGAGGGTCACTCGGGATTCGTCGCGAACCCGTCGCTCTCCGAACCCGCCGGCGAGCAAGTCGAGCCCGAGGGGTGCCTGTCGATCCCGGGACCTTATGCGCAGACCGCCCGTTCGATGGGCGTGCGGCTGCGGGGCCTCGACCTGCACGGGCAGCCGATCGACCTTCGAGCGGAGGGACTGCTCGCTCGCATCTTCCAGCACGAGACCGACCACCTCGGTGGCGCCCTGTACATCGACCGTCTCGACGACGACGGCCGGCGAGACGTGATGCGCCAGCTCCGCGAGCTCGAGCTCGAGCGTCGCGGCGAGCCGTAGCGCAAGCCCCCGCGCGTATCCTCGCCGCGTGAGCTCGCTTCGCGTCGCGTTCCTGGGTAACGACCCGTGGTCGGTGCCGCCGCTCCGAGCGCTGACCGAGTCCTCACACGAGGTCGCGCTGGTGGTCACCCGGGTTCCGCGACCCTCCGGCCGTGGCAACCAGATGCGCCCGACCCGGGTGGCCGAGTCCGCGCGGCAGATGGGGCTGTCGCTCGTCGAGGTCGAGACGGTCCGATCGGGCCCGGGATTCGAACGGCTCCGCGAGATCGACCCCGACGTGCTGGCCGTCGTGGCCTACGGGGAGATCCTCCCGCCGGCGGTGCTCGGTCTCGCGCGGGTGGCGCCGGTGAACCTCCATTTCTCCCTGTTGCCGGCGCTCCGCGGCGCCGCTCCCGTGCAGGCCGCCCTCCTTCACGGCATGACCGAAACCGGCGTCACGACGATCCGGATGGACGAAGGGCTCGACACGGGTCCGATCCTGGGCCGCCTCCGGGTCTCGATTGCTCCCGACGACGACGCCGGCTCGCTCGGGGCGCGGCTCGCGGAGGTCGGCGGTGGACTGCTGGTGCGGACGATGGACCTGCTGGCCTCGGGGAAAGCCGAACCGAAGCCCCAGCGACACGAGGAGGCCACGTTCGCGCCCAAGCTGGGTCCGGACGACCGCGTCCTCCTGTGGGAACGGCCGGCGCGAGAGCTCGTCGACCGATGCCGCGCCCTGTCCCCGCGGCCGGCCGCGGCCACGACGTTCCGCGGACGGCCGCTCCGGATCCTGCGGGCCGAGGTCGCTCCGGCCTCCGAGGGCGAGCCCGGACGCATCGTCCACGTGGGCCGAGACGGGATCGTCGTCGCCACCGGGCGTGGAGGATTCCGGCCGCTCGCGTTCGCGCCGGCCGGGCGCAGGCGGATGGATGCCCTCGACTTCGTGAACGGCCTCCACCCGCGTGTGGGCGAGGCACTGGGATGACGGGCCGGGAGCGAGCCCGGACGCGGCGCGGCCGGCCTCGGCGGGCCGACGATCGCCCGACTCCGCGCTCGGTCGCTTCCGACGTCGTGCGGCGCGTGACGGAGGAGGGCGCGTATTCGAACCTGGCGCTGTCGAGGACGCTTTCCCGGGCGGGACTGGAGGGCCGGGACGCGGCCTTCGCCACGGAGCTCACCCTCGGAACGCTGCGTCGCCTGCGTCGGATCGACCATGCGCTCGCCCCGCTGCTCGAGCGACCGCTCGAGACGGCGCCGAAGGCGGCCCGGGCGCTGCTTCGGGTCGGCGCCTATCAGCTCCTGTTCTTGCGGACCCCCGCCCACGCCGCGGTGGCGGAGACGGTCGCGCTCGCCGAGCCCCGCCACCGAGGGTTCGTCAACGCGGTCCTTCGGCGCCTGTCGACGGCGCCCGAGGCAGAACCCGCGGGGGACGACGACGAGTCTGTCGCCCTGCGCACCGGGCTGGACCCATGGGCCGTTCGCGAGCTCCGCCGACTCCTGGGCGACGAGGAAGCGGAGGCCGCGGCGGCGGCGCTCGCGCAACCCGCGCCGACCACGATCCGAGCCAACCCGTGCCGAACGAGCCTCGAGGAGCTCGAACGCGAGCTGTCGGCGTCCGGTGTCCGCACCGAACGCGGCTCGATGTCGGCCGGTTCGCTGATCGTCGCCGGCAGCTCGCCGGCCGGCCTTCCCGGGTTCGGGGAGGGCCGGTTCACCGTCCAGGATCAGGCGTCGACGTTCGTGGTGCAGGCGCTCGACCCGAGGCCGGGAGAGCGGGTCCTCGACGCCTGCGCCGGCCCCGGGGGAAAGGCCGGGGACATCGCGTGCCGCGTGACGGCGGAGGGAGCGCTGGTGGCCGCCGACGTCCACGAGGCGCGGGCACGGCTGGTCCGAACGACCCTGGAGCGGCTCGGCGCGCAGGGCCACGTGCTCGTGCAGGACGGACGGCGCCCAGCGCTTCGAGGTCCCTTCGATCGCATCCTGGTCGAAGCCCCGTGCTCGGGGCTGGGATCGGCCCGGCGCCGCCCTGAGCTCCTGTGGCGAACGCGGCGCGAGGAGCTCTCGGGCCTGGCCAGGCTCCAGGTCGGGATCGTGTCGGCGCTCGCGGAGCTCCTGCGGCCGGGAGGTGTGCTCGTCTACAGCGTGTGCACCTTCCCGCGAGCCGAGACCGATGCCGCCTGCGACGCCGTGCTCCGGCGGAGGCCGGAGCTCGAACCGGTGCGGCTGGCCGGACCGGAGGGAGCGGCCCCCCGGATCCGGCTGTGGCCCCACCGGCACGGCGTCGACGCCATGTTCGTCGCCGCGTTCGCCCGACGGGGCTGAGCGCCCTCCGATCGTCCGCGGGCTCCACCGCATACAATCGCCGTGGATGGGCAAGCTCTCGGCATCGATCCTCTCGGCCGACCTCGCGAACCTCGCCGAACAGGTCAAGGCGGTCCACGACCACGCCGACGTCATCCATGTGGACGTGATGGACGGGCGGTTCGCTCCCTGGCTCACCATCGGACCGGTGGTCGTCTCCTCGATCCGCCGGCACACCGACCGGGTCGTCCACGGCCATCTCCTCGTCGAAGAACCGCAGGGGCTGTTCGACGAGCTGGCCGAGTCCGGTGCGGATCTCGTGAGCATCCATCCGGAGGCCGTCGACGACCCCGGTCCGCACCTGGCCAAGGCGCGCGGGGCCGGTCTGGGGGTGGGACTCGCGATCGCTCCGGCCGCCGACGCGGCCGCGGTGTTCCCCTATCTGGAGGACCTGGACGACGTGACGGTCGTGAGCGGGCCTCCGGCGGCGCCGGCGCGGGGGTTCCTGCCGGAGGTGTTGGCGAAGGTCCAGGCGGTCCGGAACGAGCTCGACCGGCGGGGCATCGCCGCCGATCTCGCGGTGGACGGCGGCGTCGACCTTGAGAACGCGCGCCGGTGCGTCGACGCGGGGGCGAACGTGTTGGTGGTGGGGGCGGGGCTGTTCGGCGCCCCTGACGTCGCCGGTGCCGGCCGTGCGCTCAAGGCCATCGTGGAGGCGGCCTGATGCCGGAGACCATCCTGGTGGTGGACGACGATCCGGATATCGCCCGGTTCGTCGAGGTCAACCTCCGGAGCGCCGGCTACGACGTGTCGGTGGCCTCCGACGGGGCGGAGGCGCTCGAGAAGGCGGCGGCGCTCCGCCCGGATCTCGTACTGCTCGACGTGATGATGCCGCGCATCGACGGCTTCGAGGTGGCGCAGCGGCTGCGGCGCAATCCGCAGACCTCGAACACGTCGATCATCATGCTCACCGCGAAAGCGCTGTCGACGGACAAGGTGCTCGGCCTGACCGCGGGCGCCGACGACTACATCATCAAGCCGTTCGATCCGATCGAGCTCCTGGCGCGGGTCAAGGGCACGCTGCGGCGCGCCAAAGAGATGCGAAACCTATCGCCGCTGACGGGGTTGCCCGGCAACATCCGGATCCAGGAGGAGATCGAACGGATGGTCCGGGAGGACCTGCCGCTGGCCGTGCTCTACGCGGACCTGGACAACTTCAAGGCCTACAACGACCAGAAGGGGTTCGTGCGCGGCGATCGCCTGATCCAGGCCACCGCGCGGATCATCCAGGACGCCGTGGTCGAGTTCGCCGGCGCCGACGGCTTCGTCGGCCATGTCGGCGGGGACGACTTCGTCGCCGTCGTGCCGCCCGAGGTGGCCGAAGACGTCGCCAAACGGGTCGTCGAGCGCTTCGACGAAGAGGTGAAGGAATTCTACGAGGCCGCGGACCTGGAGCGCGGCTACGTGCAGATCGAGGACCGCAAAGGCGTGCTGCAGAAGGTGCCCCTGGCCGGGATCTCGGTGGGGATCGCGACCAGCCAGATCCGTTCGTTCGAACACTACGGGGAGGCGGTGTCCGTGGCGACCGAGATGAAGCAGTTCGCCAAACGCGACAGTCGCTCCTCGTACGCGGTGGACCGCCGGACGACCTGAGCGGGCGACGAGGTCGAGCGCGGCCGGCGCCCCCGGGGCCGCGCGGAGCGACGGGGCCGGTATACTTCCAGGTCAGAGCCTGTCTTCGGGGCGGGGTGCAACTCCCCACCGGCGGTGACAGTCCGCGACCCCTCGGGAGCCGCTCGAGGGTGGACCCGGCGCGATTCCGGGACCGACCGTAACAGTCGGGATGGGAGAGGACGGGCGGTGCCGGCGGCGGCCTGTGCCGCCGCGGCCCGACCTCCCCGCTCACCCACGCCTCGAGATGGAGGACGAACGTGTCCGACGAGGCGTACATCGAGCGAGCCATCGCGTTGGCGGAGCGGGGACGGGGCATGGTCTCCCCGAACCCGATGGTCGGCGCCGTGGTCGTCGATCCCGGCGGGCGCATCGTCGGGGAAGGTTGGCACGAAGGCGCGGGCCTGCCGCACGCGGAGGTCGTGGCGCTCGAGCAGGCCGGGGAGGCCGCGCGCGGCGCCACCCTGTACACCTCGCTCGAACCCTGCTCCCACTTCGGGAGGACGCCGCCCTGCGTGCAGGCCATCGTGAGCGGGGGCATCGCGCGGGTGGTGGCGGCCGTGCGCGACCCCAACCCCGTCGTGGACGGGCGGGGGTTCCAGGAGCTGCGGGCCGCCGGCGTCGAGGTTCGGGACGGTGTCCTGGCCGCGGAGGCCATCCGGCAGAACGAGGCGTTCGCCAAACACGTTCGCACCGGGCTTCCGTTCGTGGTGTGGAAGATGGCGGCGTCCCTCGACGGGAAGGTGGCGGCGCGGGACGGTTCGTCCCGCTGGATCACGGGGGAGGCGGCGCGCGCGGACGTCCACCGGCTCCGGGCGTGGTCCGACGCGATCGTGGTCGGGGCGCGAACGGCCATCGTGGACGACCCGTCGCTCACGGTCCGCCAGCCCGGCTACCGGGGCCGGCCGCCGCTTCGCGTCCTGGTGGACGCGCGAGGCCGCGTGCCCGCGACCGGGGATCTGTTCGACGGCTCGGCCCCGACGCTGGTGGCGACGACCGAAATCGCACCGCAGGAGCGACGGACGGAGTGGGCGTTGGCCGGGGCCGAGGTCGTCGTCCACGAACCCGAAGGAGAAGGGGTCCCGCTGGGTGCGCTCGCGGCGGATCTCGGCAAACGCGACGTCCAGGGTGTCCTGCTGGAAGGTGGCCCGACGCTCGCGTTCGCCGCGGTGGAGGAGGGGCTCGTGGACCGCGTGATCGTGTACCTGGCCCCGAAGCTGATCGGGGGGGTCGAGGCTCCCACGGTGCTGGGCGGGCGCGGTTTCGCGCCCATCGCGAACGCCGTGCCGCTGACGATCCGCTCGTTCGATCTGCTGGGACCCGACCTGAAGGTGGAGGCGGATGTTCACCGGGATCGTTGAGGAGCGGGGCGTGGTTCGGCAGGTGCGCGATGGCCGCCTCGCCGTGGGCTGTCGGACCGTGACCGCCGATTCGGAGGTCGGGGCGTCGGTGGCGGTGAACGGCGTCTGTCTGACGGTCGTGGAGCGTTCGGCCGAACACCTCGCGTTCGACCTGTCGGAAGAGACGCTCCGGCGGACCAGCTTCTCGAGGCTGTCGGAGGGCGACCCCGTCAACCTGGAGCGGCCGCTCACCTTGTCGAGCCGGCTGGGGGGCCATCTGGTGCAGGGCCACGTCGACGGGGTGGGCGAGGTGGTCGCGCTCGATCGAACCGACGACGGCGGAGCGTGGCTGACGGTCCGAGCTCCGGGCGACCTGCGCCGGTACCTCGTGGAGAAGGGCTCCGTGAGCGTGGACGGGATCAGCCTGACCGTGGCGGCCGCGGAGGCAGACACGTTCTCGGTGGCCGTGATCCCGCACACCCTGGACGTGACGACGATGGGGACGGCCTCGGTCGGGGACCCCGTCAATGTGGAGGTCGACGTGATCGCGAAACACGTGGAGGCGTTGCTCGGGGGGAGAGGGGCATGAAAGCCGAGCCGCACGAGGTGGACCGGGCAGTGTTCGCCACGATCGAGGAAGCGATCGAGGACATCCGGGACGGCAGGATCGTCATCGTCGTGGACGACGCCGATCGAGAGAACGAAGGCGACTTCGTCCTGGCCGCCGAGCGGGCCACCCCGGAGGCCCTCAACTTCATGGTGACCCACGGCCGCGGCATCGTCTGTCTGCCGATGACGGCGCAGCGGCTGGACGAGCTGCACATCCCGCTGATGGTGGCGAAGAACAGCGAGAGCCACGGGACGGCGTTCGCGGTCTCGATCGACATCAAGGGGCGGACCACCACGGGTACCAGCGCCTACGACCGGGCCGCGACGGTCCGCGCGATCGCCGACCTCGAGCTGACGCCGGCCGATGTCCGGATGCCGGGACACGTGTTCCCGCTCATGGCCCAGGAAGGCGGGGTGCTCAAGCGGGCCGGCCACACCGAAGCCACGGTCGATCTGGTCCGGCTGGCCGGGCTGTACCCGGCCGGCGTCTTGTGCGAGGTCCTGCACCCCGACGGAACGATGGCCCGGCTCCCCGAGCTCGTGCGGGTGGCGCGTGAGCACGACCTAAAGCTCATCTCCATCGCCGACCTCATCGAATACCGCCGCCGGCACGAGCGCCTGGTCCGGCGCGCCGCCGAGGCGGTCATCCCCACGCGGTTCGGAGAGTTCACCGCGTACGGCTACGAGAGCCTGCTCGACGGTACGGTGCACGTGGCGCTGGTCCGCGGCGACGTCGGCGACGGCCGCGACCTGCTGGTCCGCGTCCACTCGGAATGCCTGACGGGGGACGTGTTCGGATCGCGGCGGTGCGACTGCGGCGACCAGCTCGAGGCCGCGCTCGAACGGATCGGGCAGGAGGGCCGTGGCGTGGTGTTGTACGTCCGTGGCCACGAAGGCCGGGCCATCGGGCTGACCCACAAGCTGCTGGCGTATCGCCTCCAGGAGCAGGGGCGCGACACGGTCGAGGCCAACGTGGAGCTGGGCTTCCCGGCCGATCCGCGCGACTACGGCATCGGGGCCCAGATCCTGGCGGACCTCGGGGTGCGCTCGATGCGCCTGCTGACGAACAACCCCTCCAAACGCGCCGGGCTCGAGGGGTACGGCCTGTCGATCGTGGAGCGGGTGCCGCTCGAGACCCGGCCGAACGACCGGAACATCGAGTACCTGCGGACCAAACGGGAGAAGCTCGGGCACGTGCTCAATCATCTGGACGGAGAGCCCGCGGCAGGAGGGCTCCGGGAGGTCGGGGGGACGCAGGAGACGAGCGCGAACGGTGCGAGCGTCGCCGCTCCGGAGGAGCTCGGGACCGGAGAGGTGCCGTGATCGAGATCCGGGGCGACGCCGCGGCGGGCGGCCGTCGGATCGCGATCGTCGTCTCGAGGTTCAACGAGCTCGTCACCTCGCGGCTGCTGGAGGGAGCGCTGGACTGCGTTCGAGCGCGCGGGGTGGCCGAGGACGACGTGGTGGTGGCGTGGGTGCCCGGAGCGTTCGAGCTCCCGCCGGTGGCCCGCCGCCTGGCCGCCTCCGGCGGCTACGACGCGATCGTCTGCCTCGGCGCGGTGATCCGCGGCGAGACGGCCCACTTCGACTACGTGGCGGCGGAGGCCGCGAGCGGGATCCGGACGGCCGCCGATGCCACCGGCGTCCCCGTGATCTTCGGCGTGCTCACGACCGACACGTTGGACCAGGCGATGGACCGGGCCGGCGGCCGGCACGGCAACCGCGGATGGGACGCGGTCGTCGCCGCGCTGGAGACCGTCTCGGTCCTGGAGCAGCTACCGAAGGAGTCCCCATGATCGTCGACAAACCCTGGGGCAAGGTGGTGACCTACGCCCTGAACCAGCCGAGCTCGGTCCGCGTGATCACGGTCGAGCCGAACCAGGAGACGAGCGTCCACTACCACCAGATGCGCGACGAGATGTGGGTCGTGCTCGACCCAGACCTGACCGTGCAGATCGGGAACAAGGTGGTGGAGGCCTCGCCCGGGGAGGAGTTCATGGTCTCGGCCGAGACGACCCATCGGATCGCGAACGGTGGGGAACAACGGGGCCGAGTCCTGGAGATCGCGTACGGCTACACCACCGAAGACGACACGTTGCGTCTCGAGGACGACTACGGCCGCCCACTCGAGGCCGACTGGTAGGGGGAGCGTGGGCGGCGTTGAGCCGCCGCGGGCCGCGTGCTAGGCTCCGCGCCGCTCGGGCACCAGGAGGGACCATTGGCAGAGCAGGGCACCGTGAAGTGGTTCAGCAACGAGAAGGGCTTCGGGTTCATCTCGCGGGACGGCCAGGACGACGTGTTCGTCCACTTCTCCGCGATCCAGGGCGAGGGCTACAAGTCCCTCACCGAAGGCCAGGCGGTCGAGTTCGACGTCGTCGACGGCCCGAAGGGCAAACAGGCGGCCAACGTCCGACCCCTGTAGCGATCGCGGATGGCATCCCACCGACCAAGGACACGTCCCCTTTGGCGGCGGCCGCGGGCTCCTCAACCGGTCGACCGGCGTGGCACACGTCCCGACCTGCACCTATACTGCTCGGGAAGGTTCACCGTGTTCCACCTCGGCACCGGCGGACGCCCGGTGCCACTTTGTCGACGGGAGGTGATGCGGGGTCTCGGCTGATCCGCGCATAAACGACCGGATCCGCTCGCCGCAGGTTCGGCTGGTCGGTCCCGACGGGTCCCAGATCGGCATCGTCTCGACGCAAGAGGCGATTCGCCGAGCCCAGGACCTCGACCTCGACCTTGTGGAGGTGGCCCCGCAGGCGAACCCGCCCGTGGCCCGGATCATGGACTACGGGAAGTACAAATACGAGCGCGACATCCGCCAGAAGGAGGCCCGCAAGAAGCAGGCTCGGGTCGAGGTCAAAGAGATCAAGTTCCGCCCGAAGATCGATCCCCACGACTACGCCACCAAGAAGGGCCACGTGATCCGGTTCCTGACGGCCGGCGCGCGGGTGAAGGTCACGATCATGTTCCGCGGGCGGGAGATGGCGCATACGGATCTCGGCCGCCGGATCCTGGATCGGCTGGTCGAGGACCTGGGGGATCTCGCGGTCGTCGACGCGCATCCGAAGCAGGACGGCCGGAACATGGTGATGGTGATCGCTCCGAGCAAGCGGCAGGCGGAGCGCGGCGAGGCCCAGAGGCCGGCGCCGGTCGAGTCGTCGCAGGGGTAGCGGATCGAGGACGGATCGAACATGAAGAAGAAGACGCACCGATCGACCGCCAAGCGTTTCCGGATCACCCGGACGGGCAAGATCCTCCACCGCAAGGCGACCGGCAACCACATGCTCACGAAGAAGAGCAGCAGCCGACGGCGTCGCGTCGAGGGTATGGCCGAGGTGACGGCCGAGCGCTCGAGCATTCGCCGGCTGCTCGGGAAGTAGGACGGGATGGCTCGGGTCAAACGCTCCGTCCACGCGAAGAAGAAGCGCCGGGAGGTCTTGCGCAAGGCCAAGGGGTACTACGGTTCCCGATCCCGGCGGTACCGCGTGGCGAAGGAACAGCTGCTCCACTCCGGCCAATACGCGTACCGGGATCGTCGCGACCGCAAGGGCCAGTTCCGGCGGCTGTGGATCGCCCGGATCGGCGCGGGGGCCAGGCAGCAGGGCCTATCGTATTCGCGGTTCATGCACGGGCTCCAGCTCGCGGGGGTCGAGCTCGACCGAAAGGTCCTCGCGGACCTCGCCGTTCGGGACCCGGCGGCGTTCGGGCAGCTCGCCCGGACGGCCAAAGACGCCCTCGGCGAGTGACCGACGGGCGGCCCGTCCCACCCACTCCCATCTAGGATTCCCCCGGGCGAACGCCGGAGAGCGGGTTTGATCACGTCGACGCGGAATCCCCGGGTGGCGGCCGCGATGAAGCTCAAGAAGCGCGCGTTCCGCGACGAAGAACGCAGGTTCCTGATCGAAGGTGCCCAGGCCGTGGCGGAGGCGTTCGGCCCGTCCGGCCGACTCGAGACCCTGTTCCACTCGGTCGAGGACCACGTGCTGCTGGGGCGGGCCCGGGATGCCTCGGTCGATCTGGTCCGGGTCAGCGAGGAGGTGATGCGGACGCTCACCTCGACGGTCACGCCGCAGGGGCTGCTCGGGGTGGCGACGTACCTGGACGTCGGTGTGGAGGACCTGCCGGCCGACGTCGAATGTGTGGCCCTCCTGCATGCCGTCCGCGATCCCGGCAACGCGGGCACCATCGTGCGGTCGGCCGACGCCGCGGGGGCGGGCGCCGTGGCCTTCAGCTCGGAATCGGTCGATCCGTACAACCCGAAGACCGTTCGAGCCTCGGCCGGGTCCCTGTTCCACCTCCCGCTGGTCCGCGGAGTCGAGACCGGGCACGCGGTGACCGCTCTGCGGGACCGCGGGTTCCGGGTGCTGGCGATGGACGCCCGGGGGGACGACGACCTGTATGAGGTCGACCTGGACGAACCGGTGACCTTCTTGTTCGGCAACGAAGCCTGGGGGCTGCCGCCGGAGGTCGCCGCGCTGGCGGATCGAACCGTCCGGGTGCCCATCCCCGGCGGAGCGGAGTCCCTCAACCTGGCCGCGGCCGCCACCGTCTGCCTCTTCGAGTGGGCCCGCCGCAAGCGCGAGGAGCGCCGGGCGGTGCTCGAGACGATCATCTCCTCGGCCGCCCACGACATCCGGACGCCGTTGACGGCGATGAAGGGTTTCGGGCACGCGCTGTCGACCCGGTGGCGCGAGATGAGCGACGACCAGCGCCAGCTCATGCTTGCCGGGATCGTGTACGACACCGACCGTCTGAACGGCATCCTGCGCCAGCTCGTCGACGCCGCCCGCCTGGCGGCGGGCTCGCTGGAGTTGTATCCCGAACGCGTCCAGGTGGGGGAGCTGGTGGCCTCGGTCGCCGCGTCGCTGGCCCGCGATCCGGACCATCCACCGCTCGTCTGGAACGGCGGAGCGCTGGAGGTGTTCGTGGACCCCGAGCGGCTGCGGATGGTGCTCGAGGCCTTCGTCGAGTCGCTGGTGTGGTGGACGAGCGACGGCGACGTGGAGGTCGACGGGCAGCTCGGCGACGGGCGGCTGCGCCTGCGAGCGTCTCGACGGGGCACCGACCTGACGCAGGCACAGGCCGAGCATCTGTTCCAACCGAGGGATCCCGGCACCGGCGCCGGGAGCAAGATCGGCCTGTTCGTGGCGATCGGCATCGCGTCCGCGCAGGGCGGATCCGTGTCGGTCGCCGTCCAGGACCGAGTCCTCGCGTTCACGCTGGAGATCCCGTCCGGCCTCTGAGCCAAAACCCCTGCTTGTTAGACTCGCCGCCCATGGACCCCAGCGACGCTCGACGCATCCTCGACGAGGAGGTCGTGCGCGGGCGTGAGCTCGTCGAGGGGGCCCGGTCGATCCAGGAGCTCGAGGACGCCAAGGTCACGGTACTCGGCCGGAAGTCGCGCGTGGCGGAGGTCCAGCGATCGCTCGGGACGATGCCCGCCGCGGACAAGCGGGAGATCGGCCGCCGGACGAATGAGGCGTTCGCCGAGCTCAGAGAGGCGGTCGAACGGCGCCGCGAGGAGCTGGCGTCCGGGTCGGACGCAGCGCTGCTCGAAAGCGACGCGGTGGACGTGACGCTTCCCGGCCGGCGCCCCAGGACCGGCTCGCTGCATCCGCTGACGCTGGTCGAAAACCGGATCGTCGAAATCTTCACCCGACTGGGCTACCGCGTGGCGGAGGGTCCGGAGATCGAGGATGACTGGCACAACTTCGAGGCGCTGAACATCCCGCCCGACCACCCGGCAAGGACGATGAAGGACTCCCTTTACGTCGACGTCCCGGGGATGCTGCTGCGCACCGAGACGAGCGCGGTCCAGATCCGGACGATGGAGTCGCAGGACCCGCCCGTGTACGTCGTCGTGCCGGGCCGCGTGTACCGACGCGAGGCCGTCGACGCCACCCATCTCTCCGTCTTCCATCAGGTGGAGGGGCTGGCCGTCGACGAAGGGATCACCTTCTCGGATCTGAAGGGAACGCTGGAGGCGTTCTACCGAGAGATGTTCGGCCCCGAGGTGCGCGTTCGGCTCGCGCCCGACTACTTCCCGTTCGTCGAGCCAGGGTGCCAGGCCGCAGTCTCCTGCTTCGTATGCGGTGGAGCTGGGTGCCGTGTGTGCGGCAACGGATGGCTGGAGCTCCTCGGCGCCGGCATGGTCCACCCGAAGGTGCTCGAGAACTGCGGCTACGACTCCGAGCGCTACACGGGGTTCGCCTTCGGCGTCGGTATCGAACGCGTGGCGATGCCGCTCTTTGGCGTGAACGACATGCGGCTGTTCGTCGAGGGGGACGTGCGGTTCCTCGAGCAGTTCGAAGGGGTGGCGTGAAGGTCCCGGTCTCGTGGCTGCGCGAGCTCTGCTCCACCGAGTTGTCGGCGGAAGACCTGGCCGAGCTCCTGACCCACAAAGGGGCCGAGGTCGAGTCGATCGAGCGACCGTGGGCGGGGCTGTCCGGCGTGATCGTCGCGCGGGTCCTCGAGGTCCGCGATCACCCGAACAGCGACACGCTCTGCGTGGCCCGCGTCCACACCGGATCGGGGGAGCAGGAGGTCGTGGTGGGGGTCCGGAACATGCGGCCCGGCGACCTTGTCCCGCTGGCGCCGCCGGGCTCGAGGGTACCGCCCCTGCCCGAGCCTCTCGGCGCGCGCGAGATCCGCGGCGTCGTCTCCAACGGGATGTTGTGCGCCCCGGACGAGCTCGGAATCGCACCCTCCCACGAGGGGATCTTGGTCCTGCCGGCCGGGCCGGAGCCGGCCCCAGAACCCGGCGAGGACGTGGCCCGCCGATACGGGCTCGACGACGCCGTGCTGGACATCGAGGTGACCCCCAACCGCCCCGACTTCCTCTCGGTCCTGGGCATCGCCCGCGAGGTCGCGGCGGCCACGGGGGCTCCGCTCGTTCCGCCGGAGGTCGCGGTCGAAGAATCCGGGGAGCCGGCGGAGGGAGTCGCCACGCTCGAGGTGCTCGATCTCGAGCGGTCCCCGCGGTACGTGGCCCGGATCCTTCGCGACGTCCGACACGTTCCCTCGCCCATCGCGGTCCAGGCCCGGCTCACGGCGGCCGGGATGCGGCCGATCTCGGCGGCCGTGGACGCGACGAACTACGCCATGCTCGAGATCGGGCAGCCCCTGCACCCGTTCGACCTGCCGCTCCTCAAGGGACCGGGGATCGTGGTACGGCGCGCGGCCGACGGGGAGACCATGGTGACGCTCGACGACGTGGAGCGCACCTTCACCGGCGACGACCTCCTCATCTGCGACGCGGAGCGGCCGGTCGGCGTGGCCGGCGTGATGGGCGGAGCCGTCGCGGAGATCTCGGAGTCCACCACCGAGGTCCTTCTCGAGGCGGCCACCTTCCGGCGCGAGGGCATCCAGCGGACCCGCCGTCGGCTCGAGCTGTCGACGGAGGCCTCGATGCGGTTCGAGCGCGGAGTGGATCCCGAGGCGAGCCCGGTCGGCGCGGACCGGGCGTGCCGGCTCATGGAGCGCTGGTGCGGGGCGACGGTGCTCGGCGGGTCGATCGAGGTCGGGCGGACGCCCGAGCGGCGTCGGGTCCCGATGCGCGCTTCGCGGGCCTCACTGGTGATCGGGTACCCCGTCTCGAGGGACGACGCGGCCGAGGTCTTCGAGCGCCTCGGCCTGCCCCACGCCGACGAGGACGAGGACACGATCCGCGTGGAGGTCCCCGGCTACCGGGTCGACCTCGAACGCGAGATCGACCTGATCGAGGAGGTCGTCCGGGTTCAGGGCTACGAACGGGTTGGCTCGACCCTGCCGCCGGTCCGCCAGCCGGGCGGCGTGCCGGAGACGTACGCGTTCCTCGGCCGCGTTCGTCGGGCCATGGCCGGGG